>NZ_JAFIQV010000039.1 GCF_017356015.1 Azospirillum sp. SYSU D00513 | reverse complement strand
GCTCATGCTCCGTTGCCAGATCAGAGCCTCACAACAGGCAAACCCCTTCCTTTTAACCGACTTTCTATCGAGTTCTGTGCAAGCCGTAGCCCCGGCGGGGAGAGGGAGAAAGCCGCCGTCAACGTCAGTGCCTATGCGCGAAAGCGGGGATGACGGGAAGTTGATTCCGTTCCAGGACTGTCGTTTCAGGAACAGACAGATCATCTCGCTTTGCCGGACAGCAAAAAGCCCCACCTCCGGGGGAGGCGGGGCTTTTCGAAGCGGTTCCGGACGGGCCGGAGCGCGATCAGTCGATCGAGGTTTCGACCCACTGGTCGAGCTGGCCCTTCGGCAGGGCGCCGATCTTCGTGGCGGCGACGTTGCCGTCGCGGAAGAGCATCAGCGTCGGGATGCCGCGCACGCCGTACTTGGTCGGCGTGTTGGGGTTCTCATCGATGTTGAGCTTGGCGATGGTCACCTTGCCCTTATACTTGATGGCCAGCTCGTCGAGCGCCGGAGCGATCATCTTGCAGGGACCGCACCACTCCGCCCAGAAATCGACCAGGACCGGACCGGAAGCCTTCAGCACGTCGTCGTCGAAGCTGGCGTCCGTGACCTTGACGGTGTTGTCGCTCATGTGACCTCTTGCCTCGTTCGGGGGCTCCGCCCCGGTCCGCGAAGGACACATGGCGAATCCAACCCTGTGGTGGAATTGGGCGAAATGTAGGGCTCCCTGGCCCGGTCGGTCAAGCTGTGCCGTCCTTACCCCGCCCTCACCCCAGACCGGCCGTTCCGGCAACCGTGATGGTCTTGAAAAGTTCCGGTGGCAGTTCCATGACGAACGGCCCGTCGGTCCAGAGCAGCAGGCAGCGCACCGCGCGCCCCGGATAGATCTCCGCGACCGCCGCGCGGTAGGCGGCGAGCTGGCGCAGGTAGACGGGCGGCACGTCTTCCACAAGGCGCGGCGGCGGGCGGTTCGTCTTGTAATCGACGATCCACACGGTGCCGTCGCGCAGCACAAGCCGGTCGATCTGGCCGGCGAGCGCGCGGCCCTCCACGACGCCGACCACCGGCACCTCGGCCCGCGAATCCGGCCCGAACAGGTGGGCGAAGTCCGGGTGGCGCAGCACGGCCATCGTTTCGGAGGCGATCTCGTCCTGCTGGGCGGGGGTGAGGTCGTGCGAGGGGCGGGCGAGGAAGCGCCGGCAGGCGGCCTCGCGCAGGGGCTCCTCCAGCTCCGGCAACGTCTGGAGCAGCCGGTGGACCAGGATGCCGCGCTTGAAGCGCAGCCCGTCATCCTCCCCCAGGGGGGAGCGGACGGCCGGCTCCACCCCTTCCGGCCGGGATGGCGTCAGCGGGCGGGAGGGCTCCGGCTCCTCGGGCGCCGGGGCGGTCAGCCAGGGCGGCGCGCCATGGTCGGCGTGCACCTTGCCGGCACCCGCCCCATCGTCCTTCGGCACGGCGGTCTGCGGCTCGGACAGGCGCCAGCCCGTGCCGTTCCAGCCGTCCGGGCAGAGGCCGGTGAAGTCGTACTCGTGCGGGACGCCGACCTCCTCCAGCGCGCGTTCCACCAGCTTGTACCAGCAGCCCTCGGCGGGCTCCCGCTTGCCCTGGTAGCCGCAGACGTACAGCCGGTCCTCGGCGCGCGTCAGGGCCACGTACAGCAGGCGGCGGTACTCCTGGTCGCGCCGCCGGTTGGCGCGGGCGCGCGCCTCGGCGCACAGCTTGTCCTCCTGCCCGCGCCGGGCGGCGAAGAGCGGCACCGCGCAATCCTCGTCCGGCCACAGGACGGACGGGCTCTGCGTCGGCGACCCCAGCGTGTCCGGCATGAAGACGATGGGCGCCTGGAGCCCCTTCGAGCCGTGTACCGTCATGATGCGGACCTGTCCGCCGCCCTGGTCCAGCTCGCGCTTGATCTCGGCCTCGCTGGCGGCAAGCCAGGCGAGGAAGTTCTGGAGCGAGGGCGGCTCCGTCTTCTCGAAGGCGAGGCAGACGGCCAGGAACTCGTCCAGCGGGTCCTGCGCGTCGGGGCCGAGCCGGCGCAGGATCGCGCGCCGGCCGCTGGCGCGGTCGGCCGGGCAGGGGGCGCTCAGCAGCCCGGCGAAGAACTCGTAAGGTGCGGCGAAGTCCGTACGCGCCAGCAGCTCGCCGAGATAGCGGCGCGCCGGCCCGTACGCCGCGTCCTCCTCCGCCCGGCGGACCAACGCCTGCCAGAGCGTGCCGCGCCGCCGGTGGGCCAGCGTGAACAGATCCTCCTCCGTCAGCCCGATCAGCGGCCCCTTCAGCACGGTGGCGAGCGTCAGGTCGTCCTCGGGCAGCAGCAGGAAGTCGGCCAGCGCCATCAGGTCCATGACCGCGAGCTGTTCGGTCAGCATCATGCGGTCCACGCCGGCCACGGGCACGGCACGGTCCTTCAGCGCGCGGACCAGCGCGTTGACGAAGCCGGTGCGGCGGCGGACCAGAACCATGACGTCGCCGGGCCGGATCGGCCGCCCGCGCGACTCCAGCCGCTCCCCCCGGTCCATCCAGCCGCGGATGGTGTCGGCGATCACGGCGGCAAGGCGTGAGGACGGGCTGTCCGCGGCCTCGCGCGCCACCGGCGGCGCCCAGGGTGCCGGCTCCGGCGCCTCGGCCGGCTTCACCGGCGGCCACAGCTCCACCAGCCCGGCATGGCCGCGCCGGAAGGCGCGGTGGCGGATCGCCGGGTTCGTTTCGGAGGCGACGCCGTCCTTGGCATGCTCCAGCGCGAAGACGGCGTCCACCGCCTCCAGCACGGCGGAGGTCGAGCGGAAGGAGATGTCCAGGTCCACCGCCTCCCAGCTCCGCTCGGCGAGCCGCGCGCGGTCCTGGAAATGGCGGCGCATGCGCGCGAATTCGGCCGGGTCGGCGCGCTGGAAGCTGAAGATCGACTGCTTTTCGTCGCCCACCGCGAAGACCGTGCGCACCACCCCCTGCTCGGCGCGGGCGCCGATGTCGGAGAAGAACTCCTCGGCGATGGCCGACACCACCTGCCACTGCTCGGGGTTGGTGTCCTGCGCCTCGTCGATCAGGATGTGGTCGAGGCCGCCGTCCAGCTTGTAGAGCACCCAGGGCACGGCGGGGACGCCGTCCCGGCCGCGCAGCAGACGGTTCGCCGAGAGGATCAAATCGTCGTAGTCGAGCAGGGCCTTGCCCGCCTTGCGCGACTCGTAGGCGCCGAGCAGCGCCTCCGCGAGCGTCAGCAGCGCCGACGTGGAAGCCGCCACCCCGGCCGACTTCACCCGTTCCATCAGCGAAACGATGCGCGCCGCCTCCTGCTCCAGCGCCAGCAGCGCGTGCGGGGCGGATCCTGCCGCCTTCTTGGTGATCAGCGTCTTGCGCGGGCTGCCCTCGGCCGTGAGGTAAAGCTTGGCGTAGGCGTGGAAGGCCTTCACCCGGCTTTCCGCCGCGTCCAGCCATTGCTGGATGCCGATGCCGCGCTCCTGGTCGGTGGCCGACCCGGCCGACAGCGCCCGGCAGGCCTCGCGCAGGGTCGGCGCGTCGAGCGCGCCGTCGGCGCAGGCCTCGGTCAGGATGGACGCCTCGGTCACGCCGGGCTCGACCCCCAGCGTGCCGTGGACCGCCCGGATGGTGGCCTCCAGCCTGCGGCGCCGTTCCACTTCGTCCCGCCCCTCCGGTCCGCCATGCTGCGTCAGGATGCGGTCGATCCGCCCGCGCTCGCTGGTCAGCTCGGACAGAAGGTCGGCGAACTCCTCGGCGTTGAGGTCGGCGGTCAGCCGGTCGACCGCCCGGCCGAGCGGCGTGTCCGGGTTGGCCCGCCCGGCGTGCAGCACGGAATCGCGCGCCTCGGCCAGCAGCCCGGCGGCGGTGCGGTCGTCCATCACGTCGAAATGCGGGGCGAGCCCGGCCTCCAGCGGGAAGCGGCGCAGCAGCGACTGGCAGAAGGCGTGGATCGTCTGGATCCTCATGCCGCCGGGACAGTCCACCACCTGGGCGAAGAGGCGCCGCGCGGTCAGCCGCGCCTCGCGGCTCGGCCGCTCGCCGCACAGATCGAAGAGCCGGTCCTCCAGCGCCTCGTCGGGCAGGGTGGCCCAGATGCCGAGCGTGCGGTTGATGCGGATCGACATTTCCGCCGCGGCCGCCTTGGTGAAGGTCAGGCAGAGGATGCGCGAGGGCTGCGTGCCGGCCAGCATCAGCCGCAGCACGCGGTCGGTCAGCACCTTGGTCTTGCCGGAACCGGCCGAGGCGCCCACCCAGACGGAGGCCTGGGGGTCGGACGCCCGGCGTTGCGCCACGTTGGGGTCGAGCGGCAGGCTGCGGGCGGACAGGTCCAGCACGGTCATTCCTCACCTCCACCGCCGGCGGACCATTCCTGGACGCGGGCGAGATGGGCGTAATCGGTGTAGCGCGGGGCGACGGACGGCCTGGGGCAGGAGCGGTAGGGGGTGGCCGGGTCGTCGAACTCCCGGATCAGCGCCTCCAGCCCGGCCTTCGCCTCGGCGGCGAGTGCGGCGGGGTCGCCCTTCACGGGCTTCTCCTCGCCGGCCGGGTCGCCGCCGGCCAGCCGCCAGAAGGCCAGCTCGGCCACGCGCCGCTCCGCCACTTGCGCGAAGCCGCCGGTCTCGGCGATGGCCGCCTCCAGCGGGAGCTGCGGGGCGAAGCCCAGCTCGATCTCGCGGGCCGAGGGCAGGGTGCCGGTCTTGTAGTCGATCAGCACCAACCCTCCGGCGGAGGAGTCGATGCGGTCGGCCTTGGCCGTCAGGGTGAAGGGGCCGGCCGGGCCGGACAGCTCCAGCGTGCCGGTGACCTCCGTCGCCATGGGCTTGATGGTCAGGCGGCGTTCGCGCTCCAGCCCGATGAACCATTCGGCGACCCGCTCGAAGCGTGGCCACCAGAAGGCCCAGACGTCGGGATGGGTGTCCAGCAGCGGGCCGAACTGTTTGCGGCCGATGGCGATCAGCCGGTGCAGCGCGTCCTCGGGCAGGGTGCCCGGGTGTTCGCGCACGAAGGCGTCGAGCGAGGCGTGGATGAACTGGCCGCGCTCCGAAGCCCCCGGATCGGCGGCGATGGGGTCGAGCCGGCCCAGCCGCAGCACGTGGCGCGCGTAGATGGCGTAGGGGTCGCGCATCCAGGTCTCCACCTGGGTGACCGACAGCTTGCGCGGGCGGGCCGCCACGGGCGGGCGCGGTTCCGGGGCCGGGATGGGCCGCACGGCGTCCGGCTCGTCCATGGCGCGGGCCCAGGCGAGCCAGCAGTCGCCGGCCGCGTCGATGCGCCCGTCCAGGTTCAGGGCGCGCAGCACCGTTTCCAGCCGCAGCAGCCAGCGCGAGGGCACGGTCGGCGTGCCCTCCACCCGTTCGGCGCGGGTCAGAACCACCTCCGCCGCGCCGCAGGACTGGACGAAGTCGTGGGCGGAGCGGCCGGTCGCCTGCTCCGGGCAGGGCAGGCCGAAGGCGCGGCGCATCGGGCGCGACATCCAGGGATCGGCGGCGGCCTGGGCCGGCCATGTGCCCTCGTTCAGCCCGCCGAGGATCATCAGGTCGAACTGCTGGAGGCGCGCCTCCATCGGGCCGAGGATGGCGAGGCGCGGGTGCAGGCCGTAGCGCGGGGTGACCCGGCAGCCTTCCATCAGCGCGTCCAGCACGGCCGTGTAGTCGGTGACCGGAATGGCTGGGAAGCCGTCCGCCGCTTCGAGCAGCCCATGCACGAACCGCGCGGCGGCCTCGCCATCGTCGTGGCGCCACAGCCTTTCGGGACCGGTTTCCTGCGCGCTGGCCGCGAGCGCCTCCGCAAAGGCGACATGAATCTTCATCAGTTCGGCGAGCGGCACCTCGCGGCGTTCGAACGCCTCCATCAGCGGGGCGGCGAGCACGCGCAGCCCCTCGAGCCATTCGATCAGGATGGCCTGCTGTTCGGTGTGCTCGAAGCGTTCGGCCTCGCGAAGGGCGGCCATCACCCCGTCGAAGCCTTCCGCCGGGCGCGGGCCGCGCAGCACGGTGCGCTCCAGCGCGCGGGCGGCGTTGCGGAAGTCGGAGGAATCGCGCCCGCCCGCCGCCAGCGGGTGCTTGGCGAGCGCCAGCAGCGTCAGCGGGTGGGCGCGGCCGGCGGCCAGCTCCGCCGTCAGCCGCAGATAGGTGCCCACGGCGGTGTGGGCCAGCAGCCGGCCCGCCGAGTCGTTCACCGCAATGCCCCAGCGCGACAGCGCCACCACCACGCGGCGCGCCAGGTTGCCGTCCGGCGTGACGAGCGCCGCGGTCTTCTCCGGCGTCTCCAGCGCGTGGCGCATCAGCAGCGCCACCACCGCCGCCTCCTCCTCCGAGGTGGCGGCGTCGATGCGCGTCAGCCCGGCCAGCGCGGTCTCGTTCAGCCCTTCGAGGGTCCGCCAGTCCTCGGTCGTGCTGGCCGGGCGCATGGCCTCGGCCATCAGCCGGGCACGGGCGGCCCGTGGTTCGGCGGTATCGGTCCAGAGCCCGACGATGTCGCGCGTCACGCCGAGCGTGCCGAGCAGCGTGGCAAGGCCGTACTGCGGGTGCGACTCGTCCTTCTCGATGGCATCCCAGGTCGCGTCATCGGCCATCTGGTCCAGGCCGGGCAGCACGACGGAGCCCTGCGGCAGCCGGGCGATCACGGCCAGCAACTCCGCGGCGGCGGGGATGGAGCCGGTGGAGCCCGCGGCGATGATGGGACCGGCCGGCGGCCGGGCTCGCCAGAGGTCCGCCTGGGTCTTCAGGAGGAGGTTGCGGCGCTGCGCCGGATCGACCGTCTCGTTGATCGCCTGAATGGAGGGCCAATGTTCGGTGATGATGGTCAGGAAGCGCAGGGTGATCTGCCAGTGCTGGGCGTAATCCTCCGGCACCAGGGTGGAGAGGCGGTCGAATCCGGCGCCCTCCGTCCAGACCTCGTCGATGAAATGGCCGAGATCGCCGGCCAGCCGCACGGCCTGCGCCGTGGTCGCCGCGACCCCGCCGACCCGCAGCACGGCCTGGGTCAGCAGGAGCTGGCGCTTGAGCGGCGCGATCGCCTCGGGCAGGTCGAAGCCGGCGCCGGGCAGCTCCTCCATGCCGAGGCTCAGCGCGTCGGGATCGACGTCGCCGAGCGGGCTCATGCGCGGCAGCAGCATCGGCGTTCCGCCGGAGCGGCGCAGGAAGGCCTCGCGCAGGGAGCGGCAGGCGCGCCGGTTCGGCAGCAGGACGGTGACCCCGGCGAGCGCCAGCGGGTCGCCGCCGACCCGCGCCAGGATGCCCGCGGCGAGGTGATCCACGAAGGGCGCGCCCGCCGGAATGCTGTAGACCTTGGCTTCCGGCCCCGTCATCGCGCTGTCCCTCACGTGCTTCTACCGCATGTCGTTATCGGTTGGCTTGGTTAATACATCATGTAGGAAAAGCCGGGCTGTGACCATCCTTTCCCGGCACCTGGCCCCATTGCGTTCGGGCCCAATGCGTTCAGGTCGTGACCAGCGACATGCCGCCGAAGGACAGGATGTCCTCCGACTCGCGCAGGGCGTCGGGCGTGCCGACGTGGAACCACATGCCGTCATGCGCCAGCCCGAAGAGGCGCCCGGCCTCCTGCGCGCGGTTCCAGACGCGGTTGGTGGAGAAGGGCCCCTCCGGCATGTCCCGGAACAGCTCCGGCTTCACGATCTGGACGCCGGCGAAGACGAAGGGGGCGATGTCCTGCTCGCCCCGGCGGGACAGCCGGCCCATCGGGTCCATGTGATAGTCGCCGCGCCCGTCATAGCCCACCGACTTGGTGGTCGCCATAAGCAGGAGCAGCGCGTCCATCTCGTCGGGGTTCCAGTTGCGGGCCAGCCGCTCCAGCGTCGGCACCGGCCCGTCGAGCCAGAGGATGTCGGCGTTGACCGCGAAGACCGGGGCATCGCCGAGCAGCGGCAGGGCCTTCTTCACCCCGCCGCCCGTCTCCAGCAGCGTGTCCTCCGGCGAGAGCAGGATGGCGGGCTTTTTCCGGTCCTTCAGATGTTCGGCGATCATCTCGCCCTTGTAGTGGCTGTTGACCACGGCGGTCTCCACCCCGGCCTCGGCCAGCCGGTCGAGCGCGTGATCGAGCATCGCCTTGCCCTGGATGGGAATGAGCGGCTTGGGCCGCTCCAGCGTCAGGGGGCGCATGCGCAGGCCGAGGCCCGCCGCCAGGACCATGGCCCTTTTCGGCATGGAAACAGAAGACGACATGTTCAATCCGGCTCCGGAACGACGAAGTCCGCGCGGGTGCCCGGCGGAAGATGGCGCGCGAACCACTCGGCCAGGGGGGCCAGTTCGGGCTTGGCGAGCTGCGCTTCCAGCAGGCGCCAGACGCGCGGCAGATGGGTGAGATAGGCGCGCTTGCCCTGCTGCAGGGCAAGCCGCACGAAGACGGCGACGATGCGCGTGTGGCGCACCGCCCCCAGCACGGCGTAGGAGCGGCGGAAGGCCGCCGCGTCCAGCCCGGGAAAGGCCGCGAGGTAGCGCGCGACCATCGCCTCGGCGAGGTCGGCCGGCACGTCGCGCCGGGCATCCTCCAGCAGCGACACCAGATCGTAGGCGACGGGGCCGAGCCCGGCGTTCTGGAAATCGATCAGCCCGGCCGCCCGCACGCCGGGACGCGGCAGCCGCATCACGTTGTCCACGTGATAGTCGCGCAGCAGCAGCGATTGCGGCCCGTCGCAGGCCGCCGGCACGACCCGGCCCCAGGCCGCCGCGAAATCGGCGAGTGCGGCGTCGGAAGGGGACTTGCCGGTGGCGGCGGGCACATAGACCTCGGCCAGCAGCGCCACCTGTTCGGTGAAGAGCGGGGCGTCGTAGCGGGGCAGGCCGAGCCTCGTGGCTTCCGCGGGCGGGAAGTCCCGGTGCAGCGCGATCAGCGCGTCTGTCGCCAGCGCGTAGAGCGCATGGGGGTCCTCACCGGCGCCCAGCAGGCGCGACAGCGTGTCGTCGCCGAAATCCTCCTGGATCGCGAGGCCGGCCTCGACCTCCGCCGCCAGGATCTCCGGCGCCGACAGACCGAGCCGGCGCAGGGTCTCGCCGATGACGATGAAGGGGACCAAGTCGTCGGCTGGGGCCGGGGTGTCCACCAGGATCACCGTGCCGCCGCCGGGCTTCTCCACCCGCTCGTAGCGGCGGGCCGAGGCATCGCCGGCCAGCGGCGTGCGCCGGGCGCCGCCCAGCCCGTTGCGGGCGAGGAAGGCGGCGATTGCGTCAACACGCTTGCGTGCGTCAACCGGGCTGCTTGCGTCAAACGAACCAGTTGCGTCAACGGAACTCATGGCGTCACGTCCAATGCGTCGAGCCGTCCGGCCCAGCTCCCGTGCCCCGTCAGCTCCGCGCGCCGCGCCGTGGGGCCGGCAAGGGTGAGGGTCAGGTCCAGCCGCTCCTCCGGCATCATGGGGCCTAGCCGGTCCGGCCATTCCACCAGCGCCACGGCCTCGGCCCGCGCCTCGTCCCAGCCCAGCTCGACCACCTCGTCCGGACCGGACAGGCGGTAGAGGTCGAAATGCCAGAGCGGGCCGATGTCCGTGTCGTAGGTCTGGACCAGCGTGAAGGTGGGCGAGGGCACTTCGGCGTCGGGCTCGGTGACCGAGCGGATCAGCGCGCGGGCCAGCGCCGTCTTTCCGGCGCCGAGATCACCGCGCAGGGCCACCATGTCGCCGGGCGCCAGCAGGGCGGCCAGACGGCGTGCCAGGGCGGCGGTCGCCTCCTCGTCGGGAAGGGTCAGGGTGCGTGTCGTCGTGCGGTGCGGCATGGCGCGGGATTGTGGCCGACCCGCCCCCGCCCCCGCAAGCCGGAATGGCGACCATCCCGTGCAAGTCACGGGGAGATGCGGCGGAGCATCGGACGCGCACGAAAGCTCTGCCTTCCCGGGCTGCGGCGTGCGGACCTATCGCGCGGCAGCAAGTGCCTGCAAAGAAATGAATTTTTCCGTCATCCCCGCGAAAGCGGGGATCCAGAAGTCCCCACTGCGTGCTGTTTTGGGGAACCCTGGATCCCCGCTTTCGCGGGGATGACGGTTAAGTGGTTGTTTTCTCCCGACGATGTTGCATCGCAAGAAGTTCGCATCTCCTCCCCGCCGGGGAGAGGAGATGGCGAGCGGCATCACGCCCAACAGGGTTGACCCGCGCCGTGAAACCGGACATGGAAGGGCCGTTTTTCGTCCTTTCGGCCCATTCCATCAGCCCCCACCCATCAGACAAGGTATCGCGCCCATGTCGCAAGCTCCCCTTCGCACCGATGTCGTCATCATCGGCGCCGGCCCCGTGGGCCTGTTCGCCGTGTTCGAATGCGGCATGCTGAAGATGCGCTGCCACGTGGTGGACGCGCTGGACATGGTGGGCGGGCAGTGCACGGCGCTCTACCCGGAAAAGCCGATCTACGACATTCCCGCCCATCCCGGCATCGAGGCCGCCGACCTCATCGACAAGTTGGCCGAGCAGGCGGCCCCCTTCGCGCCGACCTACCATCTGGGCCAGCAGGTCGAGAAGCTGACCCGCACCGACGAGGGGCGCTGGCTGGTCGAGACCAGCATCGGGACGCGGATCGACGCGCAGGCCGTTGTCATCGCGGCGGGTGCCGGCGCCTTCGGCCCGAACCGCCCGCCGCTGGAAGGGCTGGAGGCGTTCGAGGGCAAGTCGGTCCATTACATGGTCCGCCGCCGCCAGGACTTCGCGGGCAAGCGGGTGGTGATCGCGGGCGGCGGCGATTCCGCCGTGGACTGGACCCTGTCGCTGGCCGACATCGCGGAGAAGGTCTACGTCATCCACCGCCGGCCGAAGTTCCGCGCGGCGCCGGAAAGCGTCGCCCGGATGGAGGCGCTGGTGCGCGACGGGCGGGTGGAGATGGTGGTTCCCTACCAGCTCTCCGGGCTGGACGGCGCTGACGGGCAGCTCACCGCCGTGCGCGTGGCGACGCTGGACGGGGAGGAGAAGGCCCTGCCGGCCGACGCGCTGCTGGCCTTCTTCGGCCTGTCGATGGACCTCGGCCCCATCGCGTCCTGGGGGCTGAACCTGGAGCGCAGCCACATCGGCGTGTCGCTCCCCGGCTGCGCCACCAGCGCGCCGGGCGTTTACGCCATCGGCGACATCGCGACGTATCCCGGCAAGCTGAAGCTGATCCTCTGCGGCTTCGCCGAGGCGGCGCAGGCGGCCCACGCCATCCACCCGCTGGTCTATCCGGGCGAGGCGCTGCACTTCGAGTATTCGACCTCGAAGGGCGTTCCGGGCGCGTAAAGGGCGCATCTGGACGGAAAAAGGGCCGCCGGTGGGGAAACCGGCGGCCCGCTTTCACGGCGGCCCAGGGGATGTGCGGGGGAGCGGGCCGCCGCGAAGGGCGTCAGCCCGGCTGCTGGCCAGCCGGCTTTTCACCCGCCGGCTTCTCGCCGCCACGCTCGTGGCGCATGCCGCCGCCGTGGTGGTCGCCGTCGCGGCCGCCGTGGCGCATCCCATGATGGCCGCCATGCCCGCCGAAGCCGCCGCCGTGGCGCATCGCCTGGCGCATCAGCCCGTCGGCCGTCTTCTGCTGGTCCGGGGTGAGCTGGGCGTAGAGCGTGTCGAGCGCCGGACGCACCTTCTGGAGCTGCTGGAGGCGGGCCGACATCATCGCTTCCATCCGCTCCAGCCGCTGGGGCAGGGCCGCGTCGCGCGGCTGGTCCTTGCGGGCGGCGCAGAGGTCCTTCATCGGCTGCTGGCTGCTCTTGACGGCGTCGGCGAAGCCGGTCCAGGCGGCGCGCTGCTGCTCGGTGATCTTCAGCTTCGTCTCGGCGAAGGCCAGCATGCCGGCAAGGCGGGCGTCCTGGTCCTCGCACATGCGGGCGGCGTGATGGCGGCCGGGGCCGCCCTCGTTGCCCGGACCCGGCTGGGCGAACACCGGCACGGCGAGGCCGAGGCCGAGGGCGAGCGCGGCGGTGGTCAGCAGGGTGCGTTTCATGAGAACTCTCCTTGAAGCATGAAGCTTGGTGTTCGGGCCGGGATGCCGGAGACCGTCGCTCCGTTCCCGATGACCAGACAATGGGCCGCCGACTTTGCGGGTTGATGTCCGCGAACCCGTCCCTTGGTAACAGTGTGTAACGGCCTGTCACCCGCCCCCCGCCGGAACGGAAGGCGGAGCAACGGGTTCGGCGCGGCGGGCGGGTGCCGGGGGCCGGAACGGGCCGGTTTCCGTTACCCTGCGTTACACGTTTCCCCTTCCCCCTCGCGCGCGCGCGTTCGAAACTGGGACCCATGGAACGGACACCGCATCTGCTGGTCGTGGACGACGACCGTGAAATCCGCACCCTCGTCGCGCAGTTCCTGACGCGCCACGGCTTCCGCGTGACCGGCGTGAAGGACGGGGCGGAGATGATGCGCGCGCTGGAGACGGCGCGCATGGACCTGATCGTGCTGGACCTCATGCTGCCGGGGGAGGACGGGCTGTCGCTCTGCCGGCGGCTGCGGGCCGCACCCGACACGGCGCAGACCCCCGTCATCATGCTGACCGCGATGGGGGAGGAGACCGACCGCATCGTCGGGCTGGAGATGGGCGCCGACGACTACCTCGCCAAACCCTTCAGCCCGCGCGAGCTGCTGGCCCGCATCAAGGCGGTGCTGCGCCGGGCGTCGGGGCCGGCGCCGGCCGTGGGTGCCGCCCCCGGCAAGGTGCTGCGCTTCGAGGGCTGGAGCCTCGACCTCGCCAAGCGGGAGCTGCGCTCCCCCGACGGGGCGCTGGTGCAGCTCTCGGCCGGCGAATACGACCTGCTGGTCGCCTTCGCCGAGCATCCGCAGCGGGTGCTGAACCGCGACCAGCTGCTCGACCTCGCGCGTGGGCGCTCGGCGGTGCCCTTCGACCGCTCGGTGGACGTCCAGGTCAGCCGCCTGCGCCGCAAGATCGAGCCCGACCCCGCCGACCCGGCGCTGATCAAGACCGTGCGCGGCGGGGGCTATCTCTTCACGCCGGCGGTCACGGCCGGCTCCTGAAAGCGGTCTCCCCTGAAAGCGCCCCCCTGAAAGCCATCCGATGAAAGCCCTGGTCATGATGCGCCGCTGGATCCCCGACAGCATCGCGGCGCGGATGGCGCTCACGGTGGTGCTGGCCCTGCTGCTGACGCAGGCGATCAGCGCGGCCGTCTACATCACCGACCGCAACGACGGGCCGTCGCCGCACGGTCCGCGCGTGCTGCTCCAGCGCATCACCGCCATCGTCCAGCTCGTGGAGAGCACGCCCGCCCCCGGCCGGCAGCGGCTGGTCGGCGCCATCGACGACCCCTTCCTGCGCGTGGAATGGTCGGAGAAGCGGTCCCGCTTCGGCGCCGTGAAGGAGGGCTTCCCCTTCGACATGATGGCCCGGCGCCTGCGCGACGCCCTCAACGACCCGGCCCGCCCTGTGGTGGTGGAGGTGCGGCGCGATCCCGTGCCGCCGCCGATCGCGGTGGAGCCCGAGCGCCCGCGCTGGAACGAGAATGTCCGCCTCTCGGTCCGCCTCGCCGACGGAAGCTGGCTGAGCTTCACCGGCGGGGACCCGCTGGAGGGGCCGTTCCGGCTGATGCGCTTCGCGCTGTGGATGGGTGCGGTCCTGCTGGTGATCCTGCTGCTGTCGGTCTGGGCGGCGCGCCGCCTGACGGCCCCGCTGGCGGGTTTCGCCACGGCGGCGGAGCGGCTGGGCGTTGACCCGGAGGCGCCGCCCCTGCCGGAATCCGGCCCGCGCGAGCTGCGCGTGGCGATCCGCGCCTTCAACCGCATGCAGGGGCGGCTGGCGCGCTTCGTCGCCGACCGCACCCAGATGATGGCCGCCATCAGCCACGACCTGCGCACGCCGCTGACCCGGCTGCGGCTGCGCGCCGAGCTGGTCGAGGATCCGGAGATGCAGCGCAAGATGCTCTCCGACCTCGACGAGATGGAGGCGATGGTCACCGCGACGCTGGCCTTCGCCCGCGACGACGCCAAGCGCGAGCCGCGCGGGCCGCTCGACCTCGCCGACCTGCTCCAGAGCCTCTGCGAGGACCGGGTGGACGCCGGGCACGAGGCCGCCTACGAGGGGCCGGCGCATGCCACCATCGACGGCCGTCCGGTCGCCCTGCGCCGCGCCTTCGCCAACCTGATGGACAATGCCATCGCCTATGGCGGCGGATGCGCCGTGCGCCTCCTGCCGGAGGAGGGCCAGATCCGCGTGGTGATCGAGGACGAGGGGCCGGGCATCCCGGAGGAGGAGTTCGAGAAGGTCTTCGCCCCCTTCTACCGTCTGGAGCGCTCCCGCTCCCGCGACACCGGCGGGGTGGGGCTCGGCCTTTCCACCGCCCGCACCGTCCTGCGCGGCCATGGCGGCGACGTCGCGCTGGAGAACAGGGCGGAGGGCGGTTTGCGGGTCACGGTCACGCTTCCCCGCTGAGGCCCCATCCGGCGGCCGGGCCATCATCGGCCGAGTTCCGAAAGGCTGCCGTTCCAACACCACGCGCCACGAACGGCCCGCGACCGGATTCTGGTCCGGTTGACAAAGCCCTCCTTTCACATGTAAGAAAATTCTGACACGTAAAAGGAGAGTGGGAGTGCAGAGCGAGGGCGACCGTTTGCTGGCGATGATGTCGGCGCTCGCCAATCCGCAACGGTTGCGGATCGTCGCCGCGCTGACCTTCAAGGGGCGGACATATGTCAGCCAGCTCGCGCGCGAGATCGGCATCAGCCGCCCGCTTCTCCACCTTCACCTGCGCAAGCTGGAGGAGGCCGGGCTCGTGACCAGCCGCCTCGAGCTGTCGAGCGACGGCAAGGCGCTCAACTATTTCGAGGTCGCATCCTTCGACATCGCCCTGACGCCGCAGGCGATCGCCGAGGCGGCTCAATCGCTGAGCGACCCGCCCGCAAAATCCGAAGAGTGAAAGGGGACCGCCATGGCCGACAGGGCCACCATCTTCCTGCTCATCACGATCCTCGTGCTCGTGACCGTTCTCTTGGTCTTCGCCATGAAATATTTCTCCGCCGCCCATCAGGCGCGGCTTCGGATCACGAGCGAGACTGCCTACCGGGATCTCGCGGAGAAGGCGGTCACGGCGCAGGCCGAGAGTGCGGCGGCCCTGTCCTCGCTGCAGGGCAATGTCGCCACCATCAACGCTCGTCTGACGACCGTCGAGAAGGTCCTGAAGGACGTCGGATGATGACGCCGCAGGACATCGCCGAGGAGCGGCGCCAGCTGCGCCGGATGCGGATGGTCTCCCTGCTGGAGGGCTGCACCCTTCTGCTTCTCGTCTTCGTCGCCGTGCCGCTGAAGCATCTGGCGGGTTGGCCCATCGCCACGAGGATCATGGGGCCGGTCCATGGGCTGGCCTTCGTCCTTTACGTCTGGATGCTGATCCAGACCGTTTCCGGCGGCGGCTGGTCGCGCGGCGAGACGGTCCGCATGGTCATGGCGGCCTTCATTCCGTTCGGCGCCTTCCTGAACGAGCGCGCCCTGGCGCGGCGGCAGGCGGCGCTGGCCCCGGCCGTGTGATACCGGGTTCGGAAAATTCCGACCTCCGAACCCGGTACAGGGCCGCGACTGCGGCCCCGCGCCCCATGGCGCGGAAGTCCCGACCACAGGTCAGGACTTCATGAAAGTCGCGTGAGAGGCGAAGAATGGACTATCTCTGGCTGAAGGCGCTCCACATCGCCGCCGTCGCCACCTGGGCCGGCGGAATGCTGGCCGCCGCGCTGACGATCACCGCCGTGACGATCACCGCCGTGACGTTCGCGGCGGCCGGATCGAAAGCCGGGGGCGAAACGGCTGTCCCGTCCGCGACCCTGAACGCCGTGCGGCGCTGGGACCGCCGGGTGACCTCCCCGGCGATGCTGCTCGCCTGGGCGCTCGGGCTGACGCTGGCGCTCCAGGGCGGCTGGTTCACCGCGACCTGGCTGATGGCGAAGCTGGCCCTGGTCGTCCTGCTGTCGGCCCTGCACGGCATGCTTTCCGGCACGCTGCGTCGGCTGGCGCGCGCCGACGGAACGTCCCCGCCCGCGATCCTGCGCTTGGCACCCGCCGGGATCGTCGCATCGCTTCTGGTGATCGCCATTCTCGTCGTCGTCAAACCGTTCTGAGCGGGCGCCCCTATTCGGCGGCGGCCGGGCTGCCCTGCGGGCGGGGCGGGAGGCTGTTGTCCTGGACGGCCTCATTGACCAGGGCCATGCGCGGGATCTGGAGGGAGATGCCCAGCTCGTCGAAGCGGCGCTTGAGACGGCGGTTGTACTCGCGCCCGACGCCCCATTGCTGGAGCGGGCGGGTGCGCAAGGCGCCCATGATGACGACGCCCTCCGGGGCGAACTGGTCCACGCCCCAGATGTCCAGCGGCGCCAGCATGTTGATGGCGAAGGCCGGGTCGGCCTGAAGCTCCGCGCCCACCTCCCTCATCGTCGCCATGACTTGGTCGGGGTCGGCCCCGTAATCGACCGGCACCTTCACCATGAAGACGCCGTAGTCACGCGAGCGGTTCTTCAGCGCCTTGATCTGGCTGAAGGGGATGGTGTGCAAGGCGCCCTCGCCGTCGCGCACGCGGACGGTGCGGATGGTGATGCTCTCCACCGTGCCGGCGCGGTCGCCGGTGTCGATCACGTCGCCGACGGAGATGGTGTCCTCGAACAGGATGAACAGCCCGGTGATCAGGTCCTGGACGAGCTGCTGGGACCCGAAGCCGACCGCGAGCCCGACCACGCCGGCGCCGGCCAGCAGCGGCGCCACGTTGAGGCCGAGGTTGGCGAGCACGGCGATCACCGTCAGCACGCACAGCACCACGAAGGCGACGTTGCGCAGCAGCGGCAGCAGCGTGCGCACCCGGTTGCTGAGCGGCCGGGGCCGGCCACGGCTGTCCACGGGGGTCAGCGCGTGCTCGATGACGCTGTCCACCGTGATCCAGAGCAGCCAGCCGGCGGTAAGCACGGCGGCCATCGACAGGATCGGCGTGGCGATGCGCCAGCCCAGGTCCGTGGAGAACCAGCCGATCAGGTCGATGC
Organism: Azospirillum sp. SYSU D00513; assembly: GCF_017356015.1. Classification (GTDB taxonomy): domain Bacteria; phylum Pseudomonadota; class Alphaproteobacteria; order Azospirillales; family Azospirillaceae; genus Azospirillum. The sequence goes on along the minus strand of NZ_JAFIQV010000039.1, from coordinate 50,402 downwards.
CCCAGATCCGCAGGCAACCGAAGACGATCGCCAGGGTGAAGAAGGCCTGGGCGTAGACGCGCAAGGTGTGGACCATCCGCGCGCCGAACCGGTGCCGGCTGCCATGGCGCCGGGCGTCGAGCCGCGTCTGGACGTTCAGCAGGTAGCGGTCGAGCGTCAGCGCGACGGCCAGCCCGAGGATGACGACGAAGATGGCGGCCATCGCCGACAGGATCGACCAGCCGCCGCCGAGCCGGAGCATCCGCGCCAGCAGGTTGCCGCCGACGAACAGGAAGCCAAGCACGTGCCAGCGCGCGGCGAGCCGGGCCAGGACGCGCCGGTGCAGGGGCTCGTTCGCCGCCGGGGTGCTGCCGTGCCGCCGGACCATCAGGTGGCGGACGGCGCGGCGGTGCCGGACGATGAACCAGATCGCCAGCCCGCCGATGGTCAGGTCGAGCAGCAGGGACAGCACGTCCGCCGTGGCGTAGCCGATGGTGATGCGCGTCACCGGGTCCTTGAGGACGCCGCTGATGATGGCCGCGCCGGCGATGGTGGCGATCAGCGGCACGACCCGGCGCTGGCTGTAGGCGACGAGCCGCCAGCCGCGCGTGGGGCCGGTCAGCATCAGACCGTGGTTCACGATCTCCCGGACCAGCGCCGCCCAGACCACCGGGGCCGCCACCATGAACATGATGCGGGTCTGCGCCGGGCTTTGGACGGACAGCACCGGCCAGACGGCGAGCACCGCCACGGCTGCCGCGACCGGCAGGACCGACCAGGCGAAGTTCACCAGCACGCTGCGCAGGAGCTGGTGGTTCTTGGGCGGCGGCAGCCAGCGGCCGCGCCGTCGGCGGATCAGCGCGCGCGACAGCCCCCAGGCGGCCAGAGCCAGCGCCCAGGCCGACCCGGCCCAGACGGCGAAACGCTCCAGCGCGCCGCTCTCCACCCCGCGCTCCAGCCGCGTCCGGAGCTGTACTGAGGCGCCGTCCAGCGTGTCGCCCAGCGCCACGCCGGGCAGGTCCTGGCCGGCGGTGGCAAGGCCGGTGCTGATGGCGCCCAGCAGGCCGCTGTTCTCCGCGTCCTCCGCCGCCTCGCCGGCCGGCGCCGTCCCCGACGCGCCGGTGCCCTGGGTGCCGGCCTGTCCGGAGCCAGCTTGAGCGGCGAGGCTCGCGCGGAGCTGTTCCAGCCCGGCGACGAAGCCGTCCCGGCTCTGCGCGTCCTTCAGGAGGGACAGGACGCGGTCCACCGCCTCCAGGCTGGCCCGGGGGTCGGCGGCCGGTGTTCCGGGCGCGGAAGCCGGTGCCGCGGCAGCTTGCGGCGTGGTGGCCGGCGCCTGGGCTCCGGCGCCATTCGGGAGCGCGAGGAACGAGAGGGCGAGCGACAGCAGGAGTGCGAGGAACGGAAAGCGTCTGAAAACCACGAAATACCCCTTTGCTGCGCCGGCGCCCGGACGGCCCGCGTGCCCTGCAAACAGGAGCCGGCGGGATCGGGTTGCATGCGCCCGGCGCGGTGCTCCGTCCGGAGGCGTCCCTTCGGCCTGCCTCTCCGGATCGCTCCGGCGCGGCGCCGGGCGGAACAAAGTGGCTGCCGGCGCGGCACGCCGGGACCTTGCGCGCGTTAAGGAATCGCCGCCTGTCCGGCGCCATCCAGGGAGACCGTCCATGCCCGATATCGACCGCACGCCAGCCCCGGTGGATTCCCGCCCCCATGTCGTGATCGTCGGGGCGGGGTTCGGCGGCCTCGCCTGCGCCTCCGCGCTGGGCGGCACGAACATCCGGGTCACCGTCATCGACCGGAACAACTACCACCTGTTCACCCCGCTGCTCTACGAGGTCGCGACCGCCACCCTGTCGCCCGCCGACATCGCCGAGCCGATCCGCCGCATCCTCAGCCGCTACCCCAACGTCGACGTCGTGCTGGGCGAGGTGCGGGGCGTGGACCACGGCGCCCGCAAGGTGGTGCTCGCCGACGGCAGCTTCGTGCCCTACGACCGGCTGGTGCTGGCGACCGGCTCCGTCTACAGCTACTTCGGCCATGACGACTGGGCGAAGATCGCGCCGGGCATGAAGACCATCGAGAACGCCCGCCAGATCCGCGGCCGGCTGCTGATGTGCTTCGAGCAGGCGGAAATGTCCCGCGACCCCGCCCAGCAGCGCGCCCTGATGACGGCCATCGTGGTCGGCGGCGGGCCGACCGGGGTGGAGACGGCCGGCTCCATCGCCGAGCTGACCCGCCACACGCTGGCCCGAGATTTCCGCCGGATCGACCCGCGCCTGTCCCGCGTCCTGCTGGTGGAGGCCGGCCCGCGCATCCTCGCCAGCTTCCCCGAGGAGCTGTCCGGCTACGCGGAGCGCAAGCTGGCGCGGCTGGGCGTCACCGTGATGACCGGCAAACCGGTGGAGGAGATCCGCCCCGACGGCGTCACCATCGCCGGGGAGTTCATCCCGGCCGGCACCATCGTCTGGGGCGCCGGGGTGAAGGCCTCGCCCGCCGGTGGCTGGCTCGGGGTCGAGACTGACCGGGCAGGCCGCATCCCGGTGGCGCCCGACCTGTCGGTGCCCGGCTTCGAGGGCGTCCATGCCCTCGGCGACACGGTCGCCCTTCCCGGCGACGATGGCGCGCCGCTACCCGGCCTGGCCCAGGTCGCCAAGCAGCAGGGCGAGCATCTGGGTGCAGCACTGGAAGCGAACCTCCTGCGCGGGGAGGCGATGCGGCCCTTCCGCTACCGCAGCCGCGGCAACACCGCCATCATCGGCCGCAACGCCGCCGTCTTCGATTTCGGCAAGCGCCGGCTGAAGGGCTGGCTGGCTTGGGTGCTGTGGGCCTTCATTCACGTCTATCTGCTGGTCGGCTTCCAGAAGCGCATCCTGGTGACGATGCAATGGCTGTGGCGCTACGCCACCTACCAGCGCGGCGCCCGGCTGATCACCCAGGAAACCCCGGCCCCCTTCGCGAAAACCACCGCCTCGCCCGTGGCCGAGGACAGCCAGCCCTTCGAGCGGCGGCGGTCGGTGGGGTAGGGGCGCAACGGAAAGCCGCTGGACATCCTCCCCAAGGGGCGCTTCCCTCCGGGCGGCAACGCCTGGAGGAGTGCTCTCATGTCCTTTCCCTCATTCCTCATCGACGCGGTCATCGACCGGGCCATCGACGCTGGGCGCATCGTCGGGGCGGTGGTGCTGGTCGCGCGCGACGGGGAGGTCCTGCACCGCCGCGCCGCCGGCCTCGCCGACCGGGAGGCGGGCCGGCCGATGCGCGAGGACGCGCTGTTCCGGCTGGCCTCGGTGACGAAGCCCATCACGTCGGCCGCGGCGCTGGCGCTGATGGAGCGGGGGCGGCTGGGGCTCGACGACCCGGTGCGGCGCTGGCTGCCGGACTTCCGGCCGAGGCTCGCCGACGGGCGGGAGCCGGTGCTGACGGTGCGGCACCTGATGACCCACACGGCCGGGCTCGCCTACGGCTTCCTAGAGCCGGACGGCGGCCCCTACCAGCGGGCCGGCGTGTCGGACGGGATGGACCAGCCGGGGCTGTCCTTCGCCGAGAACCTCCGCCGCATCGCCTCCGTCCCGCTCGCCTACGAACCCGGAACAGCCTGGAGCTATTCGGTCGCGACGGACCTGCTGGGCGCCGTGCTCGCGGAGGCCGCCGGCATGCCGCTGCCGGACCTCGTGGAGGAGCTGGTGACCGGGCCGCTCGGCATGGTGGACACGGCCTTTTCAGTGCGCGACCCCGCGCGCCTCGCCGTGCCCTACGGCGACGCCCCGGACAAGGTGGGGGCGCCGGTCCGCATGGGGGAGCCGCACCGGGTCCGCCACGGCCAGGGGCATGTCCGCTGCTCGCCGGCCCGCGCCTTTGACCCGGCTTCCTTCCCGTCGGGCGGGGCGGGCATGACCGGCGGCGCCGGGGACGTGCTGCGCCTGCTGGAGGCCCTGCGACGGGGCGGCGCGCCGGTGCTGGCGCCGGAGAGCGTCCGGGCCCTGACCACGAACGCCATCGGTGATCTCACCGTCACCACGGCGGCACCGGGCTGGGGCTTCGGGCTCGGCGTGGCGGTGCTGAAGGATCCGCGCCCGAGCGGCACGCCGCAGGCCGCCGGCACATGGCGCTGGGGCGGGGTCTACGGGCATAGCTGGTTCGTCGATCCGGCCGAGCGCCTGACCGTCGTCTCCCTCACCAACACCGCCGTGGCCGGCATGACCGGCGCCTTCCCGGACGCGCTCAGGAACGCGGTGTACGGGCGGGCGTGAGAGGGGCGGGCCTCACAGCACCGGCGCCGTGACGGGGAGGATGCAGCGGATGCGGTTGCCGCCGCCGACGGAGGCCTCGGCCTCCATCCGGCCGCCGTGCAGCTCGATCACGTTGCGGACCACGGACAGGCCGAGTGCCGCGCTGGCGCGCTGGTCGGTCGGGTCGAAGCGGGCGGTGGCGTGCGCCTCCTCCAGGCTCGGGCAGCCGCCGACGCTCAGGGTGATGAACTCGCCCTCCCGCTCGCCGGTCAGCAGGATGCGCCCGTCGGGCGGGTGCTGGCGGATGGCGACGACGACCAGGGTGAAGAGCGCCTGCTTCAGCCGCTTCGGGTCGCCGTCGATCACGCCCAGCGTGCCGGGAGCTGCGACCTCCAGCTTCAGCCCCTCGCGCCGCGCCCATTCGCGCGTCAGGCCGGCCACGCTGTCCAGCAGGTCGGGCACGTCCACGGTGGAGCGGTCGAGCCCATCGACCCCGGCGCCGATGCTGGTCAGGTCCACCACGTCGTCGATCAGCTCCAGCAGCCGTTCGCCCGCCGTCAGCACGCCCTTCACATATTCCATCTGGCGCGGGTTCAGCTCCCCGAAATACTGGTTCGCCAGCACCTCGGCGAAGCCGATGATGCCGTTCAGCGGTGTGCGCAGATGGTGGGAGACGTTGGCGATGAACTCGCTCTTGAGCTGGTCGGCGGCCTCCAGCGCGGCGTTGGAGGCGCGTAGCGCCTGCTCCAGCCGGGCGCTGTCGGTGACGTCGAGGTAGCTGTTCAGCACCGCCCCGTCGGGAAGAGGCAGGGTGGCGAACTCCACGACCGAGCCGTCGGCGCGCTCCAGCCGGCCGGAGCGCACGGCGCGCTCCAGCGTGGTGCCGATCATCTCGTCCTTCAGCTCCTCCCAGTCGGAGCCGCCGTCGAGCAGCGGGCGCATGCGCTCCACCATCTCGGCGATGTGCGGCTCGCCCTGGAGGTCGGCGTCGCGCAGGTTCCAGACGCGGGCGAAGGCCGGGTTGAACAGCTTCAGCCGGCCGTCGCCGCCGAACACGGCGATGCCCTCCGCCAGGTTGTCGAGCGTCTCCTGCTGCACCGCGATCAGCGTGTTGTAGGAGGATTCCAGCGCCAGCGTGTTGGTGACGTCCTCCATGATCATCATCAGCCCGCCGAGCGGGTGGGGGGCGGCCAGCGCGCGCAGCGTCGTGCCGTCGGGGAGGTGCAGAAGCTCCTCCATCGGCTCGATCAGGCGGGTGTAGCGGGACAGCCGCTCCTGCTTGAAGCTCTTGTAGTCGGCGTATTCCGGCAGCCGGCGGTTCGCCCGCAGGTCCTCCAGGATCTCCGCGTGCAGGGGCTCGGTGCGCAGCCACGCCTCGTCCAGCTCCCAGAGCTGGGCGTAGGCCTGGTTGAAGAAGGTCAGGCGCGTGTCGGGGCCGAAGATGGCGATGGCGGTGTTGAGCCGTTCCAGCACGGCCGCCTGGGCGTCGTTGTGGCGCTTCAGCGCGGCGCGGAGATCCTCCAGCGCCGTCAGGTCCAGCGCGTAGCCGACCAGCGCCCCGCTCCCGCCCGTGGCCTGGGCGGCACCATGCAGGGGCGCCTCGGTCACCTCCAGCAGGCGCCGCTCGTTGCCGACCACCACGGGGACGCGCTCGGACTGCGCGAAGCCGCCGTCCCGCGCCCGCTGGGCGAGCGGGCGGCCGGCGCCGTCGGCGGTCAGCTCCGACTGCTTGGCGACCGCCAAGGCCGGATCGCCGTCCACCGCGCGGGCATAGGCGCGGTTGCACCAGAGGATCGTCAGGTCGGCCGAGCGCAGCCAGAGCGGCACCGGCAGCGCGTCGGCGGCCGAGCGCAGGTCCGCGAGCGCGGAGGCGGCGGTGTCCCGGGCCGTGACCGCGGCGGCGGCCGCGTCGGCCTCGGCGCCGATGTCCTCCAGCCAGACCGCATCCTGCCGGACGCCGTCGCCCCGGTCACCATTCAGCGCGGCGCCGCGCCGGCCGGTGAGCCGCAGGAGGCGGCCGTCGCGGGCCCGCGCCTCCATCCGGAACCCCTCGCCCGCCTGCCGCAGCCGTTCCAGCGCGCGGGCCACCGGCTCGGGCTCGGCGAAGGCGGCGGCGAGGTCGCCGGGGGAGAGGGGGTCCGCGCCCTCCCTACCGGCCGGGGGGATGCCCAGCCCTGCCGCGAAGTCCGGCGAAAGGGCGGAAACGCCCGCCGCGTCCCAGGCGCACCAGGGCAGGGGGGCCGCCGCCAGCCTAGCCTCCAGCCGCGCGGCGTCGCCGCACAGCCGGTCGCCATCGCGGCGCCGGGCACGGTCCGCGCGGTGGAGTCCGGCGAGGCCGGCGGCGCTCAGGACCGCGCCGAGCCCGACGACGAGCGGAGCCGGCCCGTTGGCGAGGCCGGCGCCGGCCAGAAGGGCGGCACCGGCGGCGGCGGAGATGTATGGCAGGGACGTCAGCTTCACGGCGGCGGAGACTAAATCACGGGAGGGGCAACGGCAAGCCGGGCGGGGCGGGCAAAGGGGGGTGTGTCACTCGACCGCCTCCAGCCGCAGGGCGCCGATGGCCGAGGCCACCGGGGGCAGTGCTGCCCGCGCGGCGTCGAGCCGCCGCCGGACCTCGGCATCCCCGGCGTCCGGGGCCGCCCGCTCCAGGGCGGTGCAGGCCTCGGCCAGCCGCTTGGCACCGGCGGTGCGGGCGGCACCCGCGGCGGCGTGGGCGGCGGCGCGTACCCCCTCGCGGTCGCCGTCGGCCCAGGCGGCCTCGGCGCGGTCGAGGTTCGGCACGAAGGTCTCCAGGAAGAAGTCCAGCATGTCGAGCGCGTCGGCGTCCAGGGTCCCGAAGGTCTCGCGCAGATGGTGCATGTCCAATACCGGGAGATCGGACGCCAGGGGATCGGGCTCCCGGTCCTGGCGGGCCGTATCGGTGGCGGAATCAGTGGGGGGCGTCTCGCCCGGACGGGCGAGCCAGCGGTCAAGCACCGCCGCCAGCTGCTTCAGCGACACGGGCTTGCTGATGTAATCGTCCATGCCCGCGTCGCGGCAGCGCTCCATCTCGCCGGCCAGCGCGTTGGCGGTCATGGCGACGATGGAGGTGCGCGGGATGGAGTTGTCCGCCCGTTCCCCTTCGGCGATGCGGATCCGGCGCGACAGCTCGTAGCCGTCCATGCCCGGCATGTGGCAGTCGGTGATCAGCAGGCGGTAGGGCTTCGCCCTCCAGGCGGACAGCGCCTCGAGCCCGTCGGCGGTGATGTCCGCCTCCAGCCCGAGCTGGCGCAACTGGCGGAGGATGACCTGCTGGTTCGTCGGATGATCCTCCGCCACCAGGATCGGCGCGTCCCGGCCGCCGCCGCCGAGCGCGGGCGCGGCCAGCGCGGGCGTCTCCGCGGCCGGCTGGCCGCGCCCGGTCAGGGCGGCGACCCCCTGGAACAGCCGGTCGCGGTGGATCGGCCGGTGCAGTTGCCCGATCCTGATGCCGGGGCGCTCGATGCCCTGCTCGCGCTCGTCGACGAGGAGGAGGCAGGGCGGCGGGCCCGCGCCGCAATCCCCCTCCCAGGCATCGGTGATGCGGTCCAGGACCTCCTCCGCCCCGCCGCCGGGCAGCCGGCCCGACAGAACCAGCAGGTCCGCCCCGGTCTCCGTCGCCAGCTCGACCGCCTCGTCGGCGTCGGTCGCGTCGTACACGATGGCCTGCCGGCTCTCCAGATAGCGGATGAGGACGGAGCGCTGCACCGGGTCGCCCTCCGCCACGACGATGGACAGGCCCGACAGGTCGCCGTCGTCGCGCGCCGCCGACCAACGGTCGGCCGTGGAAGAGGTCCAGCGGTCCGTCGTGGAAGAAGCCCAGTGGTCGCCCCCGACCGGGTCGCTGACGGGCAGGTCCACCGTGAACCAGAAGTTCGAGCCCCGCCCCGGGGCGGATTCGACGCCGATGCGCCCGCCCATCATCTCCACCAGCCGGGTGCAGATGGCCAGCCCCAGCCCCGTGCCGCCGAAGCGGCGGGTGGTCGAGCTGTCGGCCTGGCTGAAGGGCTGGAACAGGCGGGTCTGGCCGGCCTCGCTGATGCCGATGCCGGTGTCCTCGACCTCCAGCCGCAGGCGGACGCGGCCACCCGTTCCACCGGCCCGGTCGAGCCGTGCGCGCAGCACCACGCGCCCGGCCTCGGTGAACTTGATGGCGTTGCCGGCGAGGTTGAACAGGATCTGGCGCAGCCGTCCCGGGTCGCCGCGCAGCACCGGCGGAACGGTCGGCTCCACGTCGCAGACCAGCATCAGCCGTTTCTGGTTGGCCTGCGGGGCGAGCAGGTCGGCGACCCCCTCCAGCAGTTCGCCGGGCTCGACCTCCAGCTCTTCCAGGTCGAGCTTGCCCGCCTCGATCTTGGACAGGTCGAGGATGTCGTCGATGATGCGCAGGAGCGCGATGGCGCTGTCGCCCACCGTGGTCAGCAGCCGCTGCTGTTCCGCGTCCAGGGGCGTCAGGGCGATCAGCTCCAGCATGCCCAGCACCCCGTTCATGGGCGTGCGGATCTCGTGGCTCATGGTCGCCAGGAACTCGGACTTGGAGCGGGCGGCCACCTCCGCCTGCTCCTTGGCCTCGCGGAGCTGCTCCTCGACGCGCTTGCGCTCGGTGATGTCGTAGCTCCAGGCGAGGATGGCGGGCTCCCCCTCGAACTCCGTGCGCTGGAGGGTCTGGAGCGCCCAGACCCGGCTTCCGTCGGGGCGGTCCACGGCCACCTCCACGTTGCGCGCCATCACGCCGGCCATGATCGCGCCGACCGCTCCGCGCTCGGTCCCTCCGCCGGCCGCCTCGCCGGCCCCCTCATCGCCGGCCCCCTCATCGCCGGCAGCGCCCCCGGCGCCGCCGGAGGCCAGCGCGTGCCGGTTTCCGACGAAGGCGTCGAGCGGGACGCCGGCCAGCTCGGCCGCGCGGCCGTTGGCGAAGGCGACCGTCCCGTCGGCGCGGGCGATGAGCACGCCGACCGGGCTCTGCTCCAGGATGGCGCGCAGGCGCCCCTCGCTCTGCGACAGCTCGTGCTCGCGCGCCTGGATGGTGGACACGAAGAACTGCAGCGCGCGCGCCATGTCGCCGATTTCGTCGCGCCCATGCGTCGGGATGGCGACCGACTTGCCGGCCTCGTGCGCGACCATCGCCGCCTGCAGGGTCCGCAGCCGGCGCACCACGTTGCGGTGGATGTAGACGAAGATGGCGAGCGCCCCCAGCACCGACAGCAGCGCCATGGTGACGATCCAGCGCTCGCCGCCCCGGATCACCCGCTCGAACTCCGTGGACCGGCGGCCGACATCCTGCTCGATCGCGAAGAAATAGTCCGACACCGCGGCGACCAGCCGGTCGGACACGGTCTGGTTCCTGGTGACGGCGCCCTTGATCGCGCGCTGCAGCGCCATCTCGCTCATGCGGCCGGCGAAGATGTTGCGCTCGCCCAGCCCCAGCGCGGACAGCTCCCGGTGCAGGGGCTCCAGCCGTTCCGCGGCCGCCGGACCCAGGGACGGATGCAGGGCGGGATCCAGGCGGGTCAGGTGGGCGGCGGCCGTGTCCAGCGCCTCCCGGAATTGGCGGCGCATGGCCTCCACCCTGGCCTCGTGGTCGGCGCGGGTGGCAGCCAGCATGATGACGATGGCGCGGGTGGCGGCGCTGTGCCAGCCCCACACCTCGTCCTGGGCCTTGAGGCCTTGGGCTTCGGGCGTCCCGGTGCCGAGGAGCCCGGCTTCGGCGCCGTGGATGCGCCTGGAGAGGTCCACCAGCCGCGCCACCAGCGCGCTGGTGTCCGCGCTGACGTTCAGCTGCCGTTCCACGAGGCTGTTGAGCCGTTCGAGATTTTCGACCAGCTCGTTCTTCCGGCGCTCCAGCTCGGCGACGTCGGCGATGTCGGTCCCGCGGTCGCGCAGCCGCGCCAGCATGTCCTCCAGCAGCATGATCTGGTCGCTGATCCGGGCCATGACGGCCTCGCGCACCGCCTGGCTCTGCACCGCGACCAGGGCGGGAGCGTTGGCAGCGATGGTCCCGCTCTGCTGGGCGAGCTGCGAGGCGCTGATCAGACCCGGCAGCTTGGAGGTGGCGATCTGGTCGAAGGCCTCGTCGAAACGGGAGAACAGCGACACGGCGACGACGCTCGTCACCACGGTGAGGCCGCAGATCGCGACCAGGCCGGCGAAGATGCGGAACGCGACGCCGATCCGGGGAAATCGCATGCGGCAAGACCCCCATTCTCGGCGTTTCGGGCGGCTGTTCCGGCAGTTCTGGTGGCGTTCCGGACCGTTCCGCCGGAAGAGCGCCGCCACACATACGGAATAGCATGCCGCAGCCGGGCCGTGCAATTCGCGCCCGCCACTTTGTCGCGATGATGCCGCAGGATTTTCGCGCGCCTTCCATGCGCCGCGCTTGACCGGCGGCGATTGCGTGTCCGCAATGGAAAGGCGCGCCTTCGGGCGCGCCTTTCAGGAGGGCGGAGAATGGGGCTGGTCCGGTGCCTCGCTGCCTTGAGGCTGTTGCTGGCTGTGCTTTTCTTGGGGCTGCTGTCCCCGGGAATGCCGGCCGCTTCCGCCGGCACGCTCGACCGCGTGCGGCAGGCTGGCGTGCTGCGCTGCAGCATCATCGCCAACGGGATCGGGCTGGCGGTGCTGGACCAGGCCGGCAACTGGCAGGGCTTCTATCCCGACATGTGCCGGGCGGTGGCCGCGGCGGCGGCCGGCAGCGCCGCCAACGTGGAGTTCGTCGAGACGGACGCCGCGGGCCGCTTCGATCTGGTCCGCGACGGGACCGTGGACGTGTCCATGACCAGCGCCACCTGGACCCTGCAGCGAACCGCGTCCCTGGGCATCGATTTTCCGGTGGTCTACCTGTTCGACGGGCAGGGGCTGATGATCCACCGCTCCCAGGGTGCCCGCCGGCTGGAGGAGGTGAGGGGCGGCACGGTCTGCGTGCTCGAGGGCACCACGACCGAACGCAACCTCGACAACTGGGTCGCCCGCACCGGCGGGGCCTTCTCGATCCGCCGCCTGCGCACCCTGGACGGCGCCTACAGCGCCTTCTTCAACCGTCATTGCGACATGATCACGAGCGACCGTACCGGCCTCCATGCCCGGCGCCTGCTGAACGGCTCGAACGGCACCGACCACCTCATCCTGTCCGAAATGCTCTCCAAGGAACCCCTGGGGCCGATGATCCGGGCCGGCGACCGGCAGTGGTTCGACATCGTGCGCTGGGTGGTGCTGGCGATGGTGCTGGCCGAGGAGAAGGGGCTGTCCTCCCGCAACGCCGCCGACATGGCCGTTTCCCTGAAGGAAAGCGACGATCCGGAGATCAGCCGGCTCCTCGGCCTGGCTCCGGGGATGGAGGAGGCCTTCGGGCTCGACAAGGGCTGGGCCGCGCGCGTGATCCTCCAGGTTGGCAATTACGGCGAGGTGTTCGAGCGCAACCTGGGCAGCCGTTCGCCGCTCGGGATCGAGCGGGGGTTGAACGCGCTGTGGACCCGCGGCGGCCTGCATTTCGCGCCACCGCTCGGCTGGTGAAACCAAGCCGGGCAAAAGCGGAAGCTTGACCGCGGGCCTGTCATGCTCCGAAATCGCGGGTGGGCATCGTGGGGGCGGGCAATGCGGTCGGTGGGATGGCTGGGGGCGGCTCTTCTGGGCCTGATGCTGCTCGGCCCGGCGGCCTCGCCGGTTTCGGCGGCCGGCGGTCGGCCCGGGGCCGGCGGCTTGGCCGCCGGGGAAGCCGGGGACACGCTCGACCGGGTCCGCCAGGCGGGGCTGCTGCGCTGCGGCGTGATCACCAGCGGCATCGGCCTGTCCATGCTGGACGAGGGCGGCCAATGGCGCGGCTTCTACCCCGACCTGTGCCGGGCCATCGCGGCGGCGGCGCTGGGAAGCGCGGACAGCGTCGATTTCGTGGAAGCCACGCCGGAGACGCGCTTCACGCTGGTGCACGACCGCAGCGTGGACGTGGTGATCCAGGGAACGACCTGGACGCTGCGGCGTGACGCCGCGATGGAGGTCGACTTTCCGGTGGTCCACCTGTTCGACGGGCAGGGCTTCCTGGCGCACCGCTCGCTCGGGCTGCAGAGCCTGTCCGACCTGAAGGAGGGCACCGTCTGCGTCATCGAGGGCACCACCACGCTGCGCAACCTGGAGGACTGGATCGCCCGCACCGGCTCAGGCCTGGCGGTGAAGGCGATGCGCTCGACCGAAGGGGCGCTGAACGCCTTCTTCAACCGGCACTGCGACCTCTTCACCAACGACCGGATCAGCCTGCACGCGCTGCGGCTGCGCGCGCCCGCCAGCGGCGAGTACGTCGTCCTGCCCGACGTCATCTCCAAGGAGCCGCTGGCCCCGATCATCCGGGCCGGCGACCGCCGCTGGCACGAGATCGTGCGCTGGGTGGTGCTCGCCATGCTGCTGGCCGAGGAGAAGGGCATCACCTCGGCCTCGCTTCCGGCCCTGCGGGAGAGCGGCGATCCGGAGGTGGTGCGGCTGTTCGGCCTGACGCCTGGCATCGGCGCCCCCTTCGGGCTGGACGACGGCTGGGCGGCGCGGGTCATCCTCCAGGTCGGCAATTACGGCGAACTGTTCGACCGCAACCTGGGCGGCGGCTCGGTGCTCGGGATCGAGCGCGGCCTGAACGCGCTGTGGACCCACGGCGGCCTGCATTTCGTCCCGCCGCTCGGCTGGTAGGGGCCGGGCTCCAACACCACTGCCGACACCACCTCCACCCCCGTGGCCGTCCTTCCGGGGCGCTGATTGCCGGGATGTTGCGCATCCGTGACGGCGGAGGCTTCAAATCCGCGGCTTGCGCCGCTATGGTGGCGCCTTCCCGTGGGCGCCGCCCCGCAGCAGGTCCTTTGCGCACGCCATGAACAGACCCAACACCTACCGTTCCGGGCCCGACGAACGCGGGCATTTCGGTATTTATGGCGGGCGTTTCGTCGCCGAGACGCTGATGCCGCTCATCCTCGACGTGGAGGCCGCCTACAAGGCGGCCAAGGCCGATCCGGCCTTCGAGGGCGAGATGCGGACGATCCTGAAGCAGTATGTGGGGCGGCCGAACCCGCTCTACTTCGCCGAACGCCTCACCGAAAAGCTCGGCGGCGCCAAGGTCTACTTCAAGCGCGAGGAGCTGAACCACACCGGCGCGCACAAGATCAACAACTGCATCGGCCAGATCCTGCTCGCCCGCCGCATGGGCAAGAAGCGGATCATCGCCGAGACGGGCGCCGGCCAGCACGGTGTCGCGACCGCCACGGTCTGCGCGCTGTTCGACATGCCCTGCGTCATCTACATGGGCGAGACGGACATCGCCCGCCAGCAGCCCAACGTCTTCCGCATGAAGCTGCTCGGCGCCGAGGTGCGCGCGGTCACGTCCGGCGGCAAGACGCTGAAGGACGCGATGAACGAGGGCCTGCGCGACTGGGTCACCAACGTGTCGGACACCTTCTACATCATCGGCACCGCCGCCGGGCCGCACCCCTATCCCGCGATGGTCCGCGACTTCCAGTCGGTGATCGGCGACGAGGTGCGCGCGCAGATGCAGGAGCTGGAGGGGCGCCTGCCCGATTCGCTGGTCGCCTGCATCGGCGGCGGCTCCAACGCCATCGGCATGTTCCATCCCTTCCTGGACGACCCCTCGGTCCACATGATCGGCGTCGAGGCGGCGGGCCGCGGCATCGACAAGGGGCCGCTCGACCACGCCGCCTCCATCACCGGCGGCCGTCCGGGCGTGCTGCACGGCAACCGCACCTACCTGCTGCAGGACGAGGACGGCCAGATCCTGGAAGGCCACTCCATCTCCGCCGGTCTCGATTATCCGGGCGTCGGGCCGGAGCACAGCTGGCTGCACGACTCGGGCCGCGTCGAGTATGTCTCGGCGACCGACGAGGAGGCCCTGTCGGCCTTCCAGATCTGCGCCAAGACCGAGGGCATCATCCCGGCGCTCGAGTCGGCCCACGCGCTGGCCGAGGTGATCAAGCGGGCGCCCACCCTGCCGAAGGACCATCTGATGGTCATGTGCCTGTCGGGCCGCGGCGACAAGGACATCTTCTCCGTCGCACAGCATCTGGGAGTGAGCCTGTGAGCGCCGACCAGGGTAGAATCGCCAAGCGCTTCGCCGCCCTGAAGGCGGAAGGGCGCGCCGGGCTCGTCACCTTCATCACGGCGGGAGACCCGGAGCCGGGCACCAGCCAAGCCATCCTGAACGGCCTGCCGGAAGCGGGCGCCGACCTGATCGAGCTGGGCATGCCCTTCACCGATCCCATGGCCGACGGGCCGGCGATCCAGGCGTCGGACCTGCGGGCGCTGGCCGCCGGCATGACCGTGCGCCGGACGCTGGAGCTGGTGCGCGGCTTCCGGGCCGGCGACGCCGAGACCCCGATCATCCTCATGGGCTATTACAACCCGGTCCATGCCTATGGCGTTGACCGCTTCCTCGCCGACGCGGTGGAGGCCGGGGTGGACGGGCTGATCGTCGTCGACCTGCCGCCCGAGGAGGACGAGGAGCTGTGCATCCCGGCCATGAAGGCCGGGGTGAACTTCGTGCGGCTCGCCACCCCGACGACCGACGACCGGCGGCTGCCGACGGTTCTGCGGAACACGTCGGGCTTCGTCTATTACGTGTCGATCGCCGGCATCACCGGTGCGGCCAGCGCCGCCAGCACCGACGTCGCCTCGGCGGTCGGGCGGCTGAAGCGCCACACCGACCTGCCGGTCGCCGTCGGCTTCGGCATCAAGACGCCGGAGCAGGCGGCCGAGGTCGCCCGCGTCGCCGACGCCGCTGTCGTCGGCTCGGCCATCGTCAACCGCATCACCGAAGGCCTCGACGCCGAGGGCCGGGCCAAGCCCGGCCTCGTCGGGGAGGTGCTGTCCTTCGTCCGCACGCTGGCCGACGGCGTGCGCGCGGCGCGGGCCTGACCGGCCCCGCGCATCTGGAGTCCGAGACCACCATGAACTGGCTTACCAACTACGTCCGTCCCAAGATCCAGGCTCTCTACGGCGCCCGCAAGGACGTGCCGGACAACCTCTGGCACAAATGCCCGAACTGCGAGGCGATGCTGTTCCACCGCGACCTGGAGGAGAACCTCCACGTCTGCCAGCATTGCGGCTTCCACATGCGGCTCGACCCGGTCAAGCGCATGCAGACGCTGTTCGACGAGGGGCAGTATCAGACCGTCGAGCTGCCGAAGCCGGTCGTCGACCCGCTGAAGTTCCGCGACCAGAAGCGCTACACCGACCGCCTGAAGGAAGCGCAGTCCAAGACCGGCCGCAGCGACGCCATCATCGTCGCCCATGGCGAGATCGGCGGGCAGCCGACGGTCGTCGCGGCCTTTGACTTCGGCTTCATGGGCGGCTCCATGGGCATCGCGGTGGGCGAGGGCATCGTCGCCGCCGCCAAGCTCGCCATCGACCGCAAGGCGCCGCTGATCGTGGTGCCGGCCTCGGGCGGTGCCCGCATGCAGGAAGGCATCCTGTCGCTGATGCAGATGCCGCGCACCACCATCGCCGTGGAGATGGTGAAGGAGGCGGGACTGCCCTACATCGTCCTGCTGACCGACCCGACCACCGGCGGCGTCACCGCCTCCTTCGCGATGCTCGGCGACATCCACATCGCCGAGAAGGGCGCGCAGATCGGCTTCGCCGGCGCCCGCGTCATCGAGAGCACGATCCGCGAGACCCTGCCGGAGGGCTTCCAGCGCGCCGAGTACCTGCTGGAGCACGGCATGGTGGACATGGTCGTCCACCGCCGCGACCTGCGCGCGACGCTGACCCGCACGCTGGGGCTGCTGATGCGTCCGACCGTGCTGGACGGCGAGCTGGAGCTGGCGGAGCGTCCGGCGGCGGCGCCCGAGATGGCCGCCCCGGTCCAGGCCGAGGCGCCGGACGAGACCCCGTCCCAGCAGGGCGCCGACGAGCTGGCCGAGCGCGCCTAACGGTTCCCCGGGAGCATCATGACGACGCAAAACGGTCCCGCCGCCGCCCCTGCGGGCGGCGGCGCCGATCCGGTGCTGGAACGGCTGAAGGGGCTGCACCCGAAGGTCATCGACCTGTCGCTCGACCGGCTGCACCGGCTGCTCGCCGCCCTGGACCATCCGGAGCGGCGCCTGCCTCCGGTCGTCCATGTCGCGGGCACCAACGGCAAGGGCTCCACCGTCGCCTTCCTGCGCGCGATGCTGGAGGCGGCGGGGCTGCGCGTGCATGTCTACACATCGCCGCATCTCGTGCGCTTCCACGAGCGTATCCGGCTGGCCGGGCGGCTGATCGACGATGATCGTCTCGCGGCGCTGCTGGAGGAATGCGAGATCGCCAACGGCGGCGCCCCGATCACCTTCTTCGAGGTGACGACGGCCGCCGCCTTCCTCGCCTTCGCGCGCGAGCCGGCGGATGTGGTGCTGCTGGAGACCGGACTCGGCGGGCGGCTCGACGCCACCAACGTGGTGGAGCGTCCGGCGGTCACGGCGATCACGCGCATCTCCTATGACCACCGCCAGTTCCTCGGCGACACGCTGGCGGCCATCGCCGGCGAGAAGGCCGGCATCCTGAAGCCGGGCGTGCCCGCCGTGATCGCCCCCCAGCCGGCCGAGGAGGCCTGGCGCACCCTGGCCGCGCGGGCCGAGGCCGTCGGTGCCCCGCTGGTGCAATGGGGCGTCGAGCCCCGGGGTGACGGGTTCGTCTATGAAAGCGGCCGGCGGCGGCTGGAGCTGCCCATGCCGGGGCTGCTCGGCGCGCACCAGATCGGCAACGCCGGGGTGGCGCTGGCGGTGCTCGACCAGCTTCCCTTCGCGGTCGGCGAGGAGGCGGTGCGGCGGGGCCTCGCGGGCGTGGAATGGCCGGCGCGCCTGCAACGGCTGACCCGCGGCCCCTTGGCCGAAGGACTGCCGGTGGGCTGGGAGCTGTGGCTGGACGGCGGCCACAATGATTCCGCGGGCGAGGCGCTGGCCGTGCAGGCCGCCGCCTGGGAGGCCGCCGAGCCCGGCCGGCCGCTGCTGCTGGTCTACGGCATGCTGGCGAGCAAGGAGCCGCGCGAGTTCCTGGCGCCGCTCGCCCCGCATGTCCAGGCCATGCGGACCGTCGCCATCCCCGGCGAGGACGCGTCCCTGCCCGCCGAGGGCACGGCGGCGGCGGCGCGCGCCTGCGGCATCCCCGACACGGAGACGGCGGAAAGCGTCGCCGCCGCGCTGGCCGGCCTCGTGGAGCGGCACGCCGCAGCCGGACGCGCGCCGGCGCGGGTACTGATCTGCGGCTCGCTCTATCTCGCGGGCACGGTCCTGGCGGAGAACGGCTGAACGGCGCGGGAAGCGCCGCCCTCAGCGGCGGCGCTTCCCGTCCAGTTCCAGCATGCTGCGCAGGGCGGAGATCGTCTTCTCGAACGCGGTGGGAGCGGCGGCCTTCGCCGGCGGCTCCTTCACCTCTTCCACGAGGTCGAGCGTCTCATCGGGCGCGGGCTCGAACGCTCCGGCCTTGCCGGGGACCCCGTCCTTGCCGTCGGGCTGCCGGCCGCGCCCGCTTTCCGCGACATCCCGCAGCAGCGCCTTGAAGTCCAGCTCCGGACCGTCCTCGGCAGGGTCCTCCACTGCCGGAGCGGAGGGGCGTGCGGCCGCTTCGCCGCGCACCGGCGCCTTCGTGCTTTCCCGGTCCTCCTCCCAGTCCGCGACGGCGTCCATGGCGGCGTCCGTGCCGGGCAGGGTGGCGGTCTCCCCGCCGCCGGAGGGCTTGCGCGCCGCCGGGGGCTTGGGCTTGCGGAGCGGCGCGGGGCGCCCGGCGCCGGAGGCCGGGTCGGCGGCGGCGCGCTGCACCATGTGGCGCAGGGCCTCGATGGTCCGGTCGATCGGCTCCTCCTCGTCCATGGGCGGGCGGTCCCGCTCCCAGGGGGGAGGTTCGCGGTCCGGGTCGCGGATCGCGAAGCCCAATATGTCCCGCGAGGAGGGCTCCTCTTCCTCCGACTCCTTGCCAGCCGGCTTGTCGTCTTCCCAGCCGCCGTCCTCGCCCACATCCTCGCCCATATCCTCGTCGTAATCGTCGCGGACCAGCGCGCGCGGGGAAAAGGCGGGCGGCGGACCGTCCGTGGAGCCGTCCTCCTCCTCGCCCCAGATCTCGGCGAAGCTCGGCAGCGGGTCCCGGGGGAGGGGCGCCCCTGGGGGCGCGAAGGCGGAGCTAGGCTCCTCGTCCTCGCCGCCATCCTGCTCCGTCCGGGAGGGGGCCGCGCGCCGACGGGTGCGTTCAAAATCCTCGTCGTCCGCTTCCAGTATGCCGCGCAGGGCCGCCAGCGTGTCGGCCAGCGATCCTTCGGACGCCGCGGGGCGTGCCGGAGGGCGCTCGGCAAGGACGGGTTCCTCCTCCGCGGTGTCATCCTCCTCGGCGATGTCACCGGCGTGATTCCAGGCCGCGCGGCCGTCCGTATCGGCCTCCTCGACCTCGTCGGTCCAATCCGCCGCGTCCTCGTCGGTCCAATCTCCGGTCCGCCTGCCCGTTCCGGCGGCAGGCGTTTCGTCGAACGCCGCCTCATCCGAGGCGGGCATGCCGAAAACCGGCTTTCCGGGGGCGGCGTCTTCGGTGGGGAGCGGACCCCATTCGTCCTCTTCCGGCGTTCGGTCCACATCGTCCCCGGTGAGCGCGTCCAGATCGGCCGCCGAGATCGGCGCCCAGGCGGTGGAACGCCCGCCGTCCCGCGGCGGCGTGTCCGCCACGGTCTTCTCAGGCGCTTTCCAGTCCGAAGCTCTCGGCGGTTCCGGCGTGCGGGGCTCGGGTAACGGCGCGCGGACGGCGTTCAGCAGTCCCTGGAGCGCGGCCAGCGGCGCGTCGAAGGCCGCCTCGGTCTCGGGCGCGACGCGGTGCCGCTCGGGCATGGCCTCGGCCGGAGCCGGGCGGCTTTCGACGTTGCGCGAATTGCAGCGGGAGCAGCGGAAATGCGGCGCGATCGACAGGACGGGATAGCTGGGGCCGAACCGCCGCACCAGGTCGGCGCGCGGCAACAGGCCGTCATGTCCGCAGGCACAGCAGAGGACCTGCACATCGACCTCGATGTCGCGTAGGTAGAGCATGCGAGCCATGCCCGCACTATACGCCACGGCGGCCGCTTTCCCAATGGAATCCTAGGGCTGTGGGGCAGGCGAGGAGTGATCTTTTCCGTCCCCGCGGCCCTGGCCTTCGAGCCGCTCGCGCACCCTCCGCAACGCATGCGGGTCCCCATGGTCCAGCCGGATCAGCCGCTCCTCCAAGCCCAGTTCGGCGAGCCGGCGGAGGTCGGCCTCCTCCGGCGCGTCGTCCACCCACCACCAGCCGGCGGGGTGCGCCAGATCGATGCCCTCCAGCTTCAGCGCGGACCAGCCCGACGCCGGGATCCCGCCGAGCACGGCGCGCCAGTCCGGCGGCAGGCTGGCGGCTCCCAGCGCGAAGCGGAAGGCCCGGAGCGCGCCATCAGCCGAACCGTTGCGGCAGCGCGTGGAGAGCCAGCGGCACTCGAAACGGGCGGTCGCCCAGGTCAGGAACTCCAGCGCGTCCGGGTCGGGTTCGTAGGCGTCCTGAAAGGCGTCGGTCTGCGGACGGCGCAGCAGGAGCGTTCCGTCGATGTCCAGATAGAGCAGCGGGCGGTCCGATGAAGCGGCCCGATCAGCGG
Source organism: Azospirillum sp. SYSU D00513 (assembly GCF_017356015.1). Classification (GTDB taxonomy): domain Bacteria; phylum Pseudomonadota; class Alphaproteobacteria; order Azospirillales; family Azospirillaceae; genus Azospirillum. Next base: position 30,590 of record NZ_JAFIQV010000039.1, on the reverse strand, counting down.
CGTCGGTCATTCACCCTCATCCAAATCCTATCCTTCCTTCAGCGTTGCCCTTGCCGGGTCAGGATGGGCCGGAGCGGAGCGATCTCAAGCGCTCCGGCGGGGTTGCGCCGGATTTTCCGCTGAATCGCAGCGAAAGGCGTGCTATAAGCACCCGCGACGGCCCCGTAGCTCAGCTGGATAGAGCGGCGGTTTCCTAAACCGTAGGCCACAGGTTCGAATCCTGTCGGGGTCACCATTCCAAGAGAGCGCTGTTCCTCCGAAGCAGCCTTGCCGTTGTCAGACTCCGCCAGATTTGCCGGCTCCGTTGGTGACGACAGCCCGATACGCCATGATGCCGTGTATGCCGCGGCCACTGCTTCGGTCGGCCCACCGCGAGTGGACCTTACGCCATGTCTCGGCCGCTTGCCCTGACGGTCTCTCACTTTCCCAAACGGGAGTGATGTAGGGCTTGGACCATTGAATTCGTTTCCGTCGTCCAATCCATGTGGATGAAACCATTCGATTGAAATATCTGGTAGGGAAGGCCGTCTGGAACGAAGAATTGCAGGGCAAGATTTTTTGAGTTGCCTGGCCGTATAGGGAGGCAGAACGGCAAGGCGTCCGTCGCCGCCAAGGGGCGAGTGCCGCTCATGAATTGTTTTTGTTTCGTGCGCACTCCGAACAAGCTGTTACTGCGACCGCGTTGGGATGCGTGGCGGGTGTGAGGTGGTGTTGGTGAATGCTCCGGCCACTTCTCCGCGCCCCTGGTGATTGCCCGCGCCCCAAGGATTTGCCTGCATGCGGATGCGCGTTGAACGAGAAAGCCCTGCCAGCGGAGGACAGGATTGAGCACATCTTCCGCCCCTGGACGGAACGTTTCGACATTCGTGCCCGACTCGCCTGCGGCCTGGCGACGATTGCTGATTGCACTCGCGATAGCCACGGTCGGCAGCGTGGGCGTGTGGTCGGTCGTGATCGTGCTGCCGAAGGTCCAAGCCGAATTCGGCGGCACGCGCGGCGTGGCGTCGCTCGCATACGCCTTGGCGATGATCGGTTTCGGGCTCGGCGGGGTCGTCACAGGGCGCCTGACGGACCGCGTCGGCATCATCCCTGCAATGGCGATCGGCGTACTGTCACTGCTGTTCGGTTATCTCGCGGCTGGCGTTTCGAGGGCGTTCTGGCAATTCAACATGGCGCATTTCCTGATTGGGTTCGGCGCATCGGCGACCTTCGCGCCGTTGATGGCGGAAGCGTCGCGTTGGTTCGTGCGCCGGCGCGGAATCGCGGTGGGGATCGCGGGCAGCGGATTCTATCTCTCCGGCGCCCTCTGGCCTCCGCTCATCAACCGGGGCCTCAACCAGTATGGCTGGCAGACGACGCACATCGCTCTCGGCATTCTATGCGGAGCCGCGATGACGGTTCTTGTCCTCATGCTCCGGTCGAGCATTGGCAGGACGCAGCAGCGCCGGATCGGTGCCGAGGGTCGTCCGAGCGTCGATACCAATCTCAGCCCCAACGTTCTGACGGTGGTTCTCTCGATCGCAAGCTTCTGCTGCTGCATGGCCATGGCGATACCGCAGGTGCACATCGTCGCTTATTGCGGCGATCTCGGTTACGGCGTCGCGCGCGGAGCCGAAATGTTGTCGCTGATGCTGGCCTTCGGTGCCGTCAGCCGGGTCGGATCGGGTCTTATAGCCGACCGGCTCGGCGGCCTCGCGACACTGCTGATCGGATCGGTCGCGCAAGCCTCGGCGCTCACGCTGTATCTGTTCTTCGATGGCCTCACGCCACTCTATGTGGTCTCGGCCTTGTTCGGCCTGTTCCATGGGGGGATCGTGTCGAGCTATGCCATCATCGTTCGCGAGACGATGCCGGCAAGTGAAGCGGCAACGCGCGTCGGCACGGTGATCATGGTCTCCTTGCTCGGCATGTCGGTCGGAGGTTGGATCTCCGGTGTGATCTTTGACATCACCGGCTCATACGACGCGGCCTTTCTGAACGGGATCGGATGGAACGCGCTGAACGCCACCATGGTGCTTCTGCTGCTGTTGCGCTCGCGGGCTCGCGCGGCATTTGCCTGATCCATCCTGGAGCGGAACGGAAAACCTCGCCGACCTTGTTTGGAACCCTCTCCGCCGCCGCGCGGTCCCTGCGAACCTCAGGGCTGCCGTGGCCTGCCCGTGAGCAAGGCTCCTGTCGGGCTGCATATAGGTACAAGTGCTTATCTGGGATTTTAATAAATTTTTACGTGTTTTGTTGGCCAACTGATCTTCAGGCGGTCGGCTTGCTACCGGAGGGGGTCCGGGGGGTGACTGCCCCAGGAAGGATCCGGGAATGAACAGCGTCTCCGTTCGCTCGAAGCTGGCGGCCAGTTTCGCGACACTCTTTCTACTGATCCTCGGGTTGGGCTGGTTCTCCGTGGACCGTCTCGAAGTGGTGAATGCTCTCTCCACGGAGATGGACGAGAACTGGCTGCCGAGCACGCGCCTGACCGGCGCCCTCAACACGGCGACCTCGGATTTTCGCATTGCCGAGGGGATCCATATCCTCTCGCTGGACGAAGCGGGAATGTCCAAGGCCGAAAGCGAGATGGCGGCGATCATCAAGTCCATGGAAGCCATGGACCGCGATTACGAGAAGCTCATCTCCTTGGACGAGGAGCGCCGCCTGTACCAGGACTACAAGCGGCAGTGGGCGGAGTACATGGGGCTGAACAAGCAGGTCGTCGCGCATTCCCGCAAGGGCGAGAACGAGCAGGCGACGACGCTGTTCAAGACCGCCTCCAGCAAGGCCTTCAATGAAGCGAGCGCGGCGCTCTCCAGGCTGGTCGATCTGAACGTCGCCGGCGGTACCGAAGCGAGCAGGCGCGGCGATGTCATCTACGACTCCGCGCGAGGCCTGCTGATCTCGGCGGTCGCTTTCGCGGGCCTCTTCTCCGCCGCTGCCGCCGTCTACATGATGACCAATGTCTCCGCCGCCGTGGGGCGCATGACCGAGGCCATGAGCAAGCTGGCTGGAGGGGACAAGGAAACCCTCGTTCCGGCCACCGATCGCCGCGATGAACTCGGGGCGATGGCCAAGGCCGTCCAGGTCTTCAAGGACAACATGATCGAAGGCGATCGCCTGCGGGCCGAGCAGGAGGAGATCAAGGCCAAGGCGGAGCGCGAGCGCAGGGCAGCGATGCTGAAGCTCGCGGATGACTTCGAGGCGAGCGTGAAAGGCATCGTCGAGACGGTGGCCTCGGCCGCGACCGAGATGCAGGGCGCGGCTTCCTCCATGTCCGAAACGGCGGAAGAGGCGAGCCGGCAGGCCATGGCGGTGGCCTCCTCCGCCGAGCAGACCTCCGCCAATGTCCAGACGGTGGCGACGGCCACCGAAGAACTCTCGGCCTCGATCCAGGAGATCGGGCGCCAGGTCACGGCGTCCACCGGCATCGCCGGGCAGGCGGTCGGAGAGACGGAGAGGACGACCCAGACCATCCGCAGCCTGGTTGCCGCCGTCGAGCGGATCGGCGAGGTGGTGGGCATGATCCAGAACATCGCGGCCCAGACCAACCTGCTGGCGCTGAACGCCACGATTGAGGCGGCCCGCGCCGGCGAGGCCGGCAAGGGCTTCGCCGTCGTCGCGAGCGAGGTCAAGGCGCTCGCCAACCAGACGGCCAAGGCCACCGAGGACATCCAGACGAAGGTTCAGGAGATCCAGCAGGCGACCGGCGGCGCGCAGGTGGCGGTGCAAGGGATCGGGGAAACCATCGGGCGCATGAGCGAGATCGCCGGCACGATCGCCGCGGCCGTCGAGCAACAGGGGGCGGCAACCCGCGACATTTCCAGCAACGTTCAACAGGCCGCGCGCGGAACACAGGAAGTGACCGGGAACATCTCGGGAGTGAACCAGGCCGCTGCGGAAACCGGATCGGCCGCCACGCAAGTCCTGGGTGCTGCCAGCGGCCTCTCCCGCGAGGCGGAAACGCTGCGGCGGGAGGTTCAGACCTTCATCGCGACCATCCGGGCCGCTTGAGGCTTCAAGCCGGCAAGCCTTGGTAAGGAGTGGCCGAGCAGGAATGGGAACGTCTCGGGGGCGGGACGGCGCGGCTTGCCGATGGTCGAGGCGATCCCGCCCGTCCAGCCCCCCTGAACGTGTTCCTCCCGCACCGCGACGAAACCATACCGCACCTGTTCTCCGCATTCGGCCGGCAGACGGGGGAGCTGTCCCGGCCCCCAACAAGCCGGAGTTTTAAAGACATGACGGAGAACGCGCGTCCCCTGGCCATCGTCACCGGGGCTTCCGCCGGCATCGGCTACGAGCTGGCAAAGCAGTGCGCCGAAAACGGCTTCGACCTGATCGTGGCCGCCGACCAGGACGCCATCGAGGAGGCGGCGCGGGAGTTCCGCGGCCTCGGCGCCTCGGTCGAGGCGGTGCAGGCGGACCTCGCGACGCTGGAGGGCGTGGACACGCTCTGCGCGACGGTGCGGGGGCGGCCGGTCGAGGCGCTGCTCGCCAACGCCGGGCACGGGCTCGGGAACGGCTTCCTGGACCAGGATTTCACCGAGGTCCGCCACGTGATCGACACCAACGTCACGGGCACGCTGTACCTGCTCCAGAAGATCGGGCGGGACATGCGGGCGCGGGGCAAGGGCCGGATCCTCATCACCGGCTCCATCGGCGGCTTCCTGCCCGGCAGCTTCCAGGCGGTCTACAACGGCACCAAGGCCTTCATCGACAACTTCTCCTTCGCGCTCCGCAACGAGTTGAAGGACACGGGCGTCACCGTCACCTGCCTGATGCCCGGCCCGACCGACACGGAGTTCTTCGAGCGCGCGGGCATGACGGACACCAGCGTCGGGCAGGGCAAGAAGGACGATCCGGCCATGGTCGCGCGGGTCGGCTTCGAGGCCATGATGAAGGGCGAGGGCGACGTGGTGAGCGGCTGGAAGAACAAGCTCCAGACGACGCTGGCCAACGTCACGCCCTCTGCCATCCTGGCCGAGCAGCACCGCAAGATGGCCGAGCCGGGATCGGGCAAGGGCTGAGGGTCGGCGGATCGCGGCCAGGATCGACCCGCCGCGTCTTCGTTGGCGACGTCCTCGCCGTCGGTCGGTCGGGCCGGCTGGCCAGGACGCCGGCTCAACGGAACAGGTCCCCCTGCCGGGAAGCGCCCCCGCCGGCGGCCCGGAGCCAGCGTTCGATGGCGGCGACGGCGTGCGCCCGTTCCTCGGTCGTCAGCGCCCGGCCGCGCGGGATGCCGTGCCATTTTTCCAGGCAGGAGCGGCAGCAGGTCCCCGTCGCGTGCTGGGCCACGAAGACGGGATGGCCGCGGAAGGGCGTCTGCTTGCCGTCTCCGGGGGGCTGGGCGGGGGCGAGCCGCCGGCCGATCAAGGCGTGCGCGTGCTCGACGACGAGGGCAAGCCCCTTCTCCTCGAGATAGGCCCGGTCCCGCCCGTCCAAACGGAACCGGCGCCGGAAGGGGGATTCCGCCAGGCGGAAAAAGAGTTGGTCCAGGTTCCTCATCGGCAATCTCTCCCTCGGACCAAACCTCACCTCCTTGCCCGGCTGGGCTGGACTTTCCGACGATCCGGCTTGCTCCACAAGCGCCGTTGCGGCCCTGGCCCCTGCTCTGCGACGCTCCTTGGCAGGGTGTTTCCCTGCCCACCTGAATACCGGACTATTCGCATTCATAGATATGTGTTAAGGAATTTGGCGGTTTGAGCAAGCCGGGAGGCGCGGGTGGGAACAACTGCGGGACGACGGGAGCCCGCCCGGAGCCCGGGATGGTCGGTCCGCCGCCTGCTGTGCCTGCTGTTTCTGGCCGCACTCCCGCCGCTTGCCTTCGAACTCTGGGCCATCGCCGAGCTGTACGCCGCCCGTGAGGCGGAGATCCGGCAGGAGGTCCAGCGCCTGCTCGACCTCGTCGAGGACGAGCAGCAGCGCATTGCCCAGGACATCGAAAACGTGCTCGTCACCCTGGCCGAGATGGGGGTGGGGCGCATGGACCCGCCGGTCTGCCAGAGGACCATGGCCGCGCTCCGCGAGCGCTATCCCGGCTACATGGCGGTCAGCGTTTCCGACCGCCAGGGCCGGATCTGGTGCTCGACCGAGCCGTCGGCCCTCGGCATCTCGGTGGCCGACCGCTCCTACCGGCGGGAAGCGCTGGAACAGCCGGGAGTCGTCATAGGCCAGTACATCGTCACCCGCACGACCGGACGGCCCGCCATCCCCTTCGCGCTCGCCTATCCCGGCGCGGGCGGCGCCCCGGCGGGGGTCGTGACGATCCTGCTCGATGTCGGCTGGCTCGAGGGGTACCTTTCGGGCAAACCCTACCCCAGGGACATCGCGGTTCTCATCGCCGACCGTTCCGGAACGGTGCTCGCCCGCATGCCGGAGGTGGCCGGCTTGCCCGGCCAGCCGCTGCCCGACCGTTTCCAGCCGCTTCTGCGCGGCACGAGGAGGGGACTGGCCGAGGTCGAGGGGCTGGACGGGGTCGCCCGGCTCACCGCCTACGCCCCGCTGGCGGTCGGCGTTCCCGGTCTCTACCTGCATGTCGCCCTGGACCGGGCGGCGGCGATGCGGTCGGTCAACGAGGCCGCGATGCGGTCCCTGCTGATCTTCGCGGGGCTGCTGCTGGTGACGGGCGGGGTAGGCGCCTGGGGCATCACCCGTTTCCTGCGCGTCCGCGAGGAGGCGCGGGAGAGCCGGATGCGAGCCGCCACGGTGCTGTCGAGCACCGTGGACGGTGTCGTCGAGGTCGACCGGGGCTGGCGATTCACCTATCTCAACGACCGCGCCAGGGACATGATCGGCATGGGGCAGGAACTGCTCGGCCGGACGGTGTGGGAGGCCTTCCCCGAACTGGCGGCCAGCGAGCTGCGCGCGCGGGTCCAGCACGCCATGGACGCAGCCGAGCCGATCGAGGTCGAGTTCCGCGGGCCGCGCACCGGGCGCTGGTTCTGGGCGCGCGGCTTCCCCTCCTCGGGCGGGCTGGCCGTCTATCTTCTGGACATCTCCGGGCGGAAGCGCGCGGAGGAGGAACTGCGGGGCAGCAACGAGCGGCTGAGCCTCGCGCTGGAATCCGCCCGCGCCGGCACCTTCGAATGGGACATGCGCACCGGCAGCGGGAGCTGGTCGGAGGAGAGCTACCGCATCTTCCAGCTCGATCCCGGCCGCGACCCGGCCACCACCGAGACGTGGCTGCGGGTCGTCCACCCGGAGGACGCGGAGGCCGTTTCCCGGGCCTACCGGACGCGGATGCTGCAGGAGCGGGTGCCCGACTACCGCCTCGAATACCGCATCCGGCACCCGGACGGGAGCCTGCGCTGGGTCCAGTCGATCGGGCGCATCGTCTACGGCGCCGACGGGACGCCGCTGCGGTCCAGCGGCCTCAACATCGACATCACCGAGCGCAAGGCGATGGAGGAGGCGCTGCGCGAGGCCAAGGCGAAGGCGGACGAGGCGAACCTGTCGAAATCCAAGTTCCTTGCCGCCGCGAGCCACGACCTGCGCCAGCCGCTCCAGTCGGCGCTGCTCTTCGCCGGCGTGGTGCAGGCCCATGTCCGGGACGAGGAGGCGCGCGGGCCGCTGGCGTCGCTGGAACGCGCGCTGGACACGCTGAAGAACCTGCTCGACAGCCTGCTCGACGTGTCGCGGCTGGACGCCGGGGTCATCGTCCCGCAGCCGGTCGACCTCGCCGTCGCCCCCTTGCTGGATGAGATCGCCGACGCCTATGGCCCGATCGCCTCGGCCAAGGGTCTGGATTTCCACCTCGACCGGCCCGCCCCGGAGCTGGCCGTCCACAGCGACCCGCTGCTGCTCGGGCGCATGCTGCGCAACCTGGTCGAGAACGCGCTCCGCTACACCGACCGCGGCGGCATCCGCGTCACCTGCGCCGCCGCGGGCGCCGGCCTGCGCATCGGGGTCCATGACAGCGGCATCGGCATTCCGCCCGAGCATCTGAACCGCATTTTCGAGGAGTTCCATCAGGTCGGCAACCCGGAGCGCGACCGCAAGGAGGGGCTCGGACTCGGGCTCGCCATCGTGCGGCGCCTGTCCGGTCTGCTCGGCCATCCGGTCGAGGTGCGGTCCGAGCCGGGGCAGGGCTCCTCCTTCTCCATCCTGGTGCCGCGCGCGGCGGCGCCGGTGCCGCCGGACACCGCCGCCGGAGGGGAGCCGGAAACCGAACCGGCGTTCGGCGTTGAGGGTGGCGGGCAGGGGCGGCTCGCCCTGCTGATCGACGACGACGTCATCGTGCTGACGGGCTTGCGCCGCCTGTTCCAGGAATGGGGGTTCGACACGGCCGTCGCCGGCTCGGCCGAACAGGCGCTGGAGTGCCTCCGTACACTGGCGCGCGTTCCGGACATCATCGTGTCCGACTACCGGCTGCGCGAGAACGAGGTGGGGACGGCCGCCATCGCAAGGGTCCGGGAGCGGGTCGGCCGGCCGGTGCCCGGCATCATCCTGACCGGCGAGATCGGGCCGGAATGCCGGGACGAGGCGGCGGCATTCGGCATTGCCGTCATCCACAAGCCGGTCACGCCGCGCCAGCTCCAGGGCGCCGTGCGGGACACGCTGGGACGCGCCGGGTGACTGTCTTCCGCGACCGGAAGCCCGGTGCCCCGAAGCGGGGGCTGAACGCGGGGCCTTGAAGCGCCTGGGGCGGGAATGCGCATGGGCTGCGCGTCCCCGCCCCTGTCTCCCCCGGATGGAAAGGGGAGGAAAGCCCCGCGCCCGAGGGCGCGGGAACCCATGCTACACCGTTTACTTCGCCAGTTCGACCGCTTCGGCGAGCTTCTGCACCGCTTCCTTGGAGGTCATGTCCGAGTTGAAGTGCGAGGTGACGACGTCGAGGAAGGCGCCGCGCACGGCACCCGGCACGGCCATCTCATGCGCCATGGAGGGCACGAGGCTGTTGGCAGACACGGCCGTCTTCAGGTCGTCCATGGACTTCACAGCGCACTCGTCGAACTTGTCGCGCGGCATGTCCTGGCGGGCGGGGATGGAGCCCTTCAGCGTGTTGAAGGTCTCCTGGAACTTCGGGCCGAGGATCAGCTTCGCCAGCAGCATCTGGCCGGCCTTGCGGTCGGCATTGTCCGACTTGAACATAACGAAGCTGTCGGAGTTCAGGATGAAGCCGGACTGGCCCGGCATGGGCGCGCACAGGAAGTCCTTGCCCGGCACCTTGCCGGCGGCCAGCAGCTCGCCCTTGGCCCAGTCGCCCATGATCTGCATGCCGGCCTCGCCGTTCATCAGCATGGCGGCGGCGCGGTTCCATTCGCGGTTGGAGAAGCCGGCATCGACGTAGCCGCGCAGCTTGCGCATCTGGTCGAACACCTTGACCATCGTCTCGCCGGTCAGGGCCTCCTCGTCCAGCTCCACCAGGGCCTTGCGGAAGAAGTCGGCGCCGCCGAGGCCGAGCACGACGTTCTCGAACAGGGTCGCGTCCTGCCAGGGCTGGCCGCCATGGGCCAGCGGGACGACGCCCGCGGCCTTCAGCTTCTCGGCGGCCGCGTTGAACTCGTCCCACGTCTTCGGAGCCGTCAGGCCGGCCTTCTCGAAGACCTTCGGGTTGATCCACAGCCAGTTGACGCGGTGGATGTTCACCGGCACGGCGACGAAGCGCCCGTCCTGCTTCACGACGTCGAGGATCAGCGGCGGCAGGGTCTTTTCCCAGCCTTCGGCCTTGGCGACCTCGTCGAGGCTGGCGAGCTGGCCCTGTTCGGCCCAGTCCTTGATGTTCGGGCCCTTGAGCTGCACGGCATTCGGCGCGTCGCCGGCCAGCACGCGCGAGCGCAGCACCGTGCTCGCCGCGTCCCCGCCGCCGCCCGCCACCGGCGCGTCGATCCATTTGCCGCCCGCCGCCTCGAAATCCTGGCGCAGCGCGCCCGCGGCCTTGGACTCGCCGCCGGAGGTCCAGAAATGCAGCACCTCGACCGTCGGCTCGGCCTTGGCCGGCGCCGCGGCAAGGCCGCAGGCGAGCACGGTGGCGAGCGCGGTCATCGCGGCCCGGGACATGAACGGAAAGCGCATGGTCCTTCTCCCTCCCTTGTGTGGGATCATTGGTGACCGCCGGTCCGGGCGGCTTTGAGGGGAAATCTAGTGTTCAGTCAGTTCGGCGCACGGATTAATTGGTAACGGCGGCCTTTCACCGGAGCGGCCCTGTTACACGGGTGTTACAAAGCCCGAGTCCCCGCTTCGGCCGCCGCCGGTCTAAACTCCGGAACCACGCTGTACGGAGCTGGAACCCCCGCGCTACAATCCACCGAGCACCCCCCATCCCCTGGCTTCGGGACCGGACGACCATGGAACGCGCGCGCCATCTGCTGATCGTGGACGACGATCCCGAGATCCGGGACATGCTCCATGACTTCCTGGTCAAGAGCGGCTTCCGCGTCTCCACCGCCGAGGACGGGCGGGAGATGGCGAAGGTGCTGGCGCAATGGCCGATCGACCTCGTCATCCTCGACCTGATGCTGCCGGGGGAGGACGGCACCAGCCTGTGCCGGTCCCTGCGGGCGCGCTCGGAGACGCCGGTCATCATGCTGACCGCCATGGGCGGCGAGGTGGACCGGATCGTCGGGCTGGAGGTCGGGGCCGACGATTATCTGGTGAAGCCCTTCAGCCCACGCGAGCTTCTGGCCCGCATCCGGGCGATTCTGCGCCGCTGCGGCAACCAGGAGCCGGCCCGCGAGCGGCTGCGCATCCTGGGCTTCGCCGGCTGGTCGCTGGACCAGGGTCGGCGGGAGCTGCGGACTCCGGACAATGTGGTCGTGCATCTCAGCCACGGCGAGTACGCGCTGCTCTGCACCCTTCTGGAGCGGGCGCCGCAGGTCGTGGAGCGGACCGAGCTTCTGGAAAAGCACCGTGGCGACACCTCCATCCCCTTCGACCGCAGCATCGACATCCAGGTCAGCCGGCTCCGCCGCAAGCTGGAGGAGGGGCCGGCCGGATCGGGCCTCATCAAGACCGTGCGCGGCATCGGCTACCAGTTCACGGTGGAGGTGGCCGAGCTGGGCGAGTCGAGCGCTGCCCTGGCGCGGGGCGCCGGCGGTAGCGGCCGTGCCGCGTGATGGGCTGCGCGGGACGCTGCGCGCCCGCCTGCGGGCGGTGCGCCTGCGCCACCGCATCCTGGCCTCGCTGGCGGCCCTGCTTCTTCTCACCCATGGCGCCGCACTGGTCGCCGACCGGATCATGGACGGCCGCGCGCAGGACCTGCTGAACGCCCACCGGCTCGGCCCCGCCATGGCCGAGGCGGTGGAGGCGGCCGAGCGCGCGCTGGCCGAGGGCAACCCCGCCGGCACGCCCCTGCTGCCCGAGGCGCCGGACCTGACCGCCATCTGGCACGCCTCCGGCCCGCCCGTCCTGCCGCCGGGCTGGCTGCGGGAAGCGGTGCCGGACTCCCCACGCCGCATCCTGGTGGCCGCCGAGGGCGCGCTGCTGCCGCCGCGCGCCGTGCCGGCCACCGCCGTCTCGCAGGGAGAGGCGCTGGCGACGGTGGCGGAGGACACGGCCGCCCAGCTCCACGAGGCGCGGGTCCAGGTCCGGCTCGCCGACGGGAGCTGGCTGGAGTTCGCGAGCCCGCGCTTCTGGCGCGCGCGCGCCACGCCCTTCGAGCTGATGCTGGGCGGGGCGGCGGCGCTGGGGCTGGCGGGGGCGCTGCTGCTGTGGCTGCCCGGCCGGCTGGTGCGGCCGCTGGAGGCGCTGGCCGAGGAGGCGACGCGCCCCGACGACCGTCTGCACCCCCGCCCGCTGACCGAGGACGGGCCGGAGGAGGTCGCCGCCGTCGCCCGCGCCTTCAACCGCACGCGCGACGCCCTGCGCGACACGCTGGAGGGGCGGACGCACCTGCTGGCGGCGATCGGCCACGACCTGCGCACCCCGGCGACCCGGCTGCGGCTACGCGCCGAGTATGTGGAGGACGAGACGCTGCGGACCAAGATGATGGCCGACATCGACGAGATGGCGGCGATGATCGCGGCGACGCTGGAGTTCCTCGGCGATGACGTGCTGCGCGAGGAGGTGGAGGTGGTGGCCTTCGCCAGCCTGCTTCAGAGCCTGTGCGACGACTACGCCGACACCGGCTCGCCGGTGGTCTATCACGAGCCGCCGCCGCTCCAGTTCGAGTCGGTGCGGACCATCTTCGGCGGCGGCGAGCGGCGTGACCGCTTCGACCAGCCGCGCCCCCTGCGCCTCGCCGGCCGCCCGTCGAGCCTGCGCCGCGCCTTCGCCAACCTGATCGACAACGCCATCAAGTACGGCGAGCGCGCCCATGTCGCGGTGGACGCCGACGCCGCCGAGATCACCGTGGAGGTCTGCGACGACGGCCCCGGCATCCCCGAATCGGAGCTGTCCAAGGTCTTCAAGCCCTATGTCCGGCTGGAGGGTTCGCGCAACCGCAAGACCGGCGGCAACGGGCTGGGCCTGTCCATCGTGAAGTCCATCGTCGAGGCCCACCAGGGCCGCATCGAGCTGTCCAACCGCCCGTCCGGCGGCCTGCGTGTCCGCGTGACGCTGCCCCGGATGCTGTAGCGGCCTTCCCGACGGTCAGTCCGGCCAGCGCCGGTGCGTCCAGAGCCACTGGGCCGGGCGCTCCCGGATCCAGCCTTCCAGCAGCAGGTTCAGCCGTTCCATCAGGATGCGGGCCTCGGCGCCGCGGTCGCCGACGTCGGGATGCTCGATGGGCGGCAGGGCGGTGATGCGGAAGCGGGTGCCCTCGATCCGCTCGGTGCGGACGGGCACGATGGGAATGCCGTAGCGGCGGCCGAGCTGGGCGACGGCCGGGGCCGTCATGGCGTCGCGTCCGAAGAAGGGGATGGGGATGCCGTCGTTCATCTTCTGGTCGATCAGCATGCCGGCGTGGCCGCCCTGGGACAGGTGGCGGATGAGCTGGCGGGCGCCCTCGGGGCCCTTGGGGATGTTGATGCTGGTCGCCGCCCCGCGCATCCGCAGCAGCAGCGGCCCGACATGGGGGTTGTTCGGCGCGCGGTAGACCAGCGCCAGCTCCACCCCGCGCTTGCGCATGATGACCGAGGGCATCTCCCAGTTCGACAGATGCCCGCTGACCATGATGCCGGCCCGGCCGTCGTCGCGCATGGCGTCCACATGCTCGGCCCCGACCAGTTCGGCCCGGTCGCCGATGGCGTCGAGATGCGGGTACTCGGCGAAGGTGCGGCCGAGATTGTCCCACATCTCCAGGATGATGCGCTCGATCTCCGCCGGGCTCTTCTCGGGAAAGGCGCGGGCCAGGTTGCGGCGCGCGACGCGGGTGCCGCGCAGCATCGGCCCGACCCGGCGCCCGATCCAGCCGCCGAGGTCCGACGCCCGGTCGGGCGTCAGGGATCCGAAGAAGCGCACGACCGCATGGACGAACAGCCCTTGCAGCGGGTAGGCGACGCGCCGAGTCAGCCAGCGGCGCAAGGGTCCCTGCGGCTTAGCCATGGCGACGCGGGGACGGGACGGTGGGGAGGGGTATCGAGCGATGCACGGGAGGGAAGCTGGAACCGGACGGGATGCGCCGGCCTTGAGCGGCCACGCGGGGGCCGCAGCTTAGCACGCCCGCGCGCGGCGAGGCCACAGCCCGGAACGCCGGCCGGAAAAGGCCCGCCCCCCCCCGCCTTGCGGAAAGGGAACGGGCGGGCTTCGGCCGTCAGATGCGCTGTTCGGTCCGGGGATCGAACAGGTTGGCGCGGGACATGTCGATCATGAAGTCGGCGGGCTCGCCCTCCACCGGCCGGTCGCTCGGCTTGATGCGGGCGACGACCTCCTGGCCGCCGAGCTGGATGTAGGTGATCGTGTCGGCGCCGGTCGGCTCCAGCACGCTGACGCGGCAGCTCACCCGGACCAGCGCCGGGTTGCCGGCGGCGATCGCCGGGTCGTAACAGGTGATGGCCTCGGGCCGTACGCCGAGGATCACCTCCTCGCCCAGCCAGCGGTCGGCCTCCGCCGGGGCTTCGGCCAGGGGCAGGAAGCGGCTGGGACCGGACTCGGACGGACCCTTGGCGGTGACGCTGACCCCCAGCCGGTCGCCCTCGGCCGACAGTGTGCCGCGGATGAAGTTCATGGTGGGGGAGCCTATGAAGCTCGCCACGTACATGTTGGCCGGCCGCTCGTAGACCTCCTGCGGCGGGGCGAACTGCTGGACGACGCCCTCCTTCATGATGGCGATGCGGCTGGCGAGCGTCATCGCCTCGATCTGGTCGTGGGTGACGTAGACCACCGTGGTGCCGAGCCGCTGATGCAGCTTCTTGATCTCGGTGCGCATGTCCACGCGCAGCTTGGCGTCGAGGTTGGACAGCGGCTCGTCGAACAGGAAGATCTTCGGGTCGCGCACCAGCGCGCGGCCCATGGCGACGCGCTGGCGCTGGCCGCCGGAGAGCTGGGCCGGCTTGCGGTCGAGCAGATGCTCGATCTGGAGCAGCTTGGCGACGCGCCCGATGGCCTCGTCCCGCTCGGCCTTGGAGAGGCCGCGCATTTCCAGCGAGAAGCCGATGTTCCGCGCCACCGTCATGTTGGGGTAGAGCGCGTAGGACTGGAACACCATGGCGATGTCGCGGTCCTTCGGGTGGACGCCGTTGATCACGCGCTGGTCGATGCGGATCTCGCCCGCGCTGATCGTCTCCAGCCCTGCGATCATGTTGAGCAGCGTGGACTTGCCGCAGCCGGACGGGCCGAGCAGGACCAGGAACTCGCCGTCGTTGAGGCTGAGGTCGATGCCCTTCAGGACCTCGACGCTGCCGTACTGCTTGCGGACGTTGTTGATGCTGAGAGTCGCCATGTGTGGGTCACCCCTTGACCGAGCCGGCGGTCAGGCCGCGGATGAAGTATTTCCCGGCGAGCGCATAGACGACGAGGGTGGGCAGGCCCGCGATCATCGCGGCCGCCATGTCGACGTTGTACTGCTTCACGCCGGTGGTGGTGTTGACGAGGTTGTTGAGCGCCACCGTGACCGGCTGGGCACCGCCCGCCGCGAAGGACGCCCCGAACAGGAAGTCGTTCCAGATCTGCGTGAACTGCCAGATGATCGTCACCACCATGATCGGCAGCGACAAGGGCAGCATGATCTTCGTGAAGATCTGGAAGAAGCCCGCGCCGTCGATGGTCGCGGCCTTCACCAGATCGTCGGGGATGCTGACGTAGTAGTTGCGGAAGAACAGGGTGGTGAAGGCCAGCCCGTAGACCACATGCACCAGGATCAGCCCGCCGGCCGTGCCCGCCAGACCGAGGAAGCCCAAGGTCTGCGCCATCGGCAGCAGGATCACCTGGCTCGGCAGGAAGCTGCCGAACAGGATCATCGCGAAGACCAGGTTGGCACCGCGGAAGCGCCATTTGGTGAGCGCGTAGCCGTTCAGCGCCCCGAACAGGGTCGAGATGATTACCGCCGGCACGACGATGATGACCGAGTTCAGGAAGTAGGGCGCCATGCCCCGGCAGTCGGCGCCGATGCAGGCGTTGGTCCAGGCGTAGCTCCAGGCGTCCGTGCTGATGTCGCGCGGCAGGGACAGGAGCGAGCCCGTGCGGATCTCGTCCAGGCTCTTGAAGGAGGTCGAGACCATCACGACGAGCGGCAGCAGGTACCAGACCGCGAAGAGCAGCAGGATCAGGTACAGGCCCCAGCGGGCGGCCCTGGCGCCCGCCCCGTCGGCGCGCGGCAGGGACGAGGTCAGGCTAGACACGCTTGCCTCCCTTCAGCTCGGAATAAAGGTAGGGCACGATGATGGCGACCACGGTGGCGAGCATCATGAGCGCGCTGGCCGAGCCGATGGCGATCTGGTTGCGCCGGAAAGTCATCTCGTACATGAAGGTCGCCGGCAGGTCCGAGGCGTAGCCGGGGCCGCCGCCGGTCAGCGCCACGACGAGGTCGTAGCTCTTCACCGCGAGGTGGGCGAGGATGACGAAGGCGCTCATGAAGACCGGCCGGATGGACGGCAGTACGATGCCCCAGTAGATGCGCGGCAGGCTGGCCCCGTCGAGATAGGCCGCCTTGATGATCTCCTGGTCCACCCCGCGCAGCGCCGCCAGGAACAGCGCCATGACGAAGCCGGAGCTTTGCCAGACCGCGGCGATCACCAGCGTGTAGACGGCGGTGTCCTGCTGGACGATCCAGTCGAAGGTGAAGGTCTCGAAGCCGAGGCCGCGCACGAACTCCTGCACGCCGATGCTCGGGTTCAGGATCCATTTCCAGGCCGTGCCGGTGACGATGAAGCTGAGCGCCATCGGGTAGAGATAGATGGTGCGCAGCGCCCCCTCGCCCCGGATGCGCTGGTCGAGCAGGACGGCCAGCACGATGCCGATGGCGAGGCTGATGCCGATGAAGAGCCCGCCGAAGATCAGCAGGTTCTCGATGGCGACGTACCAGCGCTCCAGCTTCCACAGCCGCACATAGGCGTCGGCGCCGACCAGGTCATAGACCGGCAGCATGCGCGAGTTGGTGAAGCTGACGTAGAGCGTCCACAGGATGAAGCCGTAGACGAAGACCAGGATGGCCGCGAAGGACGGGGCCACCACCAGCTTGGACAGGTGCCGCTGGGCCGACGCCCGGAAGCCCGAACCGGCCGGGGCCGGGCGGGCCTTCTCCTCGGCGGGCTGGAAGGGTGGGTTCTGCAAGGTCATGGTGCGATCCTCGCCTGGGGACGGCCGATCATGGAGCATGACGCGGGTCGCGCATTCTGGTCCCTCCCCGTGACAGGTTGCCGTTGGACCGCCGGCGGCGCCGGGGCGCCCCGCGGCCGATTGTCTGGGGCTAGATGTAATCCGCCGATGGTGCGTGAGGCGGATGATTTTGGTAACGGGACGCTTTCACCGCCGCCGGCTTGTTACGCGGCTGTTACACGGAAGCGGGACCGGAGCGGAACAGGGCGCTTTAGTGTGGGTGCGAACAATCGGGACCGGCAACGGCCGCCGGCCCGGAACCCAAGCACGCCGTGAGACACCGCATGACCGACACCGTCTGGCCGGCGCTGGTCGCCGACATCGGGGGCACCAACGCCCGCTTCGCCATCGTGACCGGGCCGGGCGCCGCCCCGGCGCAGGTTCGCAGCCTGCCCGCCGCCGATTACCCGAACCTGCCCGACGCCATCGCCGCATATCTGGATATGACCAGGGACATGACCGGGGAGCGGCCCCGTTCGGCCTGCATCGCGGTCGCCGGGCCGGCGGTGGGGGACCGGATCCTGCTGTCCAACCGCAGCTGGGACTTCTCCGTGCGCGCGGTGGCGGAGCGTTTCGGCTTCCGGCCGATGCTGCTGATCAACGACTGCGAGGCGCTGGCCCTGTCGCTGCCGCATCTCGGGACCGGCCAGCTCCTGCGGCTGGGCGAGGGGGAAGAGATGGGGGAGGCCGGGCGGCCGCTCGCCCTCATAGCACCCGGTACGGGGCTCGGCATGTCGGGCGTGATCCCGGCGGGGCGGGGCTGGGTCGCCCTGTCGGCGGAGGGCGGCCACGCCGACCTGGCCCCGGTGGACGATCTGGAGATCGAGGTGCTGCGCATCGTGCGAGCCGAGCGGGGCCGGGTGTCGATCGAAAGCGTGCTCTGCGGCTCCGGCCTGGAGCGGCTGCACCGCGCCGTCGCCACGGCGCTGCTGGAGCCGGACGAGCCATTGCCGGCCAGCGAGATCACGAGGCGCGCCATCGGCGGCACGGACGCGCTGTGCGAGCGCACCCTGACCGTCTATTGCGGCCTGCTTGGCGGGGCGGCCGGAAATCTTGCCCTGTCGCTGGGCGCGCGGGGCGGCGTCTTCGTCGGCGGCGGCATCCCGCCGCGCTTCGCCGCCTTCCTCGCCGCCAGCCCCTTCCGCGCGCGGTTCGAGGCGAAGGGCCGCATGGCCGCCTATCTGCGGCCGGTGCCGACCTGGCTGGTGCTCGCCGAGAACCCCGCGCTGAACGGGGCGGCGGCGCATCTGGCCCAGCACGCGAACATGGTCCGTTAAGAGCTGAACGTCCCTTGGCACCCGCGGCTCCGCGCCGTACCTTGCCCCATCGACCAACGCGGAGCCGACCGGAATGACCAGCCCGACCACCAGCCTGCCGAGGGTGGAGATCGAATATTGCCGCCAGTGCCGCTGGATGCTGCGGGCGGCCTGGATGGCGCAGGAGCTGCTGACGACCTTCGAGGAGGAGATCGGCGGGGTGACGCTGGTGCCCGGCACCGGCGGCGTCTTCGTCGTGCGGGCGGAGGGGCGGACCGTCTGGTCGCGCAAGGAGGAGGGCCGCTTCCCGGAGATCACCGAGCTGAAGCAGCGCGTCCGCGACCATGTGGCGCCCGACAAGCCGCTGGGCCACACCGACCGCGCCCGCGCCGCCAAGGCCCCGTCCGATCCGGAGTGACGGGCGCCGGGCCCATGAACGCGAAACGGCGGAGGCCCGAGAGCCCCCGCCGTTTCGCCTGTCGCTTGCCCTGTTTTCAGAGGGGCAGGCCGAGGCGGCGGTCCAGCGAGAGCTTGTCGCCGCCACGCAGCAGGACCGCGATGGCGAGCAGGCCCCACATCAGCGGGTACTCGTAACCGCCGGCGGTCCAGAAGAAGCCGTTGGGCAGATGCACGCCGAAGGCGGCGACCGCCATCAGCACGGCGATGGCGAGCGCCGCCGGGCGGGTCAGCAGGCCGAGCACGAGCGCCAGGCCGCCGAAGAACTCCACCAGACCCGCCGCCAGGGCGAAGAGCCAGCCGGGGTTCATGCCGAGCTGCGAGGCGAAGAACTCGCCCGTGCCGGCGATGCCGTAGCCGCCGAACCAGCCGAACAGCTTCTGCGCGCCATGCGGCATCAGAAGCAGGCCCGTGGTGACGCGGACCAGCGGGTAGCTGAGGCTGCCCAGCTTCTCGGTGATGGAGGACAGGTCGGGGGTCGTGGTGGCGGTGTGCTGGATGGTCATTGGGGTTCTCCTTACGATCGGCTCCGCTCGGGAGCCCGGGGTGAGTGGCGCGTCCTGCGCCGTTCGTGAGGTAAGGAGTACGGTCTTTCGGATCGGCGATAAACGCCGGGGTTGGAACAGGATTGTTGCGAATGAAGCAACGAACGTGACGCTCGCCATACCTGCAAAGCGATGTTTCAACAGAAACAACCACTTATCCGTCATCCCCGCGAAAGCGGGGATCCAGGCCGGACAAGCGCTTTTCCGCGAAGCATCTGGATTCCCGCTTTCGCGGGAATGACGGAAGAATGCTTTCTTGCCAGTAAGTTGAAGCGTCCCATCACCCCACCGCCGCCCCCAACCGCGCCGCCAAGTCCCCCCTATCCCCCACCCGGATGCGCTCCAGCCCGAGCCAGCCGGCCATGGCGCGGAGTTCGGCGGCCAACGCTTCCGCTGTGTGGGCCGGGGCGTGGGGTTCGGCGTGGGTGGCGAGCGCGTGGAGGGTGCCGGCGGCGCGTTCGGCCTTCAGGTCCACCCGCGCGACGGGGCGGTCGCCGAGCAGGAAGGGCAGCACGTAGTAGCCGTGCTGGCGCTTCTCCGCCGGGGTGTAGATCTCCAGCCGGTAGTGGAAGTCGAACAGCCGTTCCGTGCGGGAGCGCTCCCAGACCAGCGGGTCGAAGGGCGACAGCAGGGCGGCGGCGTCGGCGCGCCGG
Source organism: Azospirillum sp. SYSU D00513 (assembly GCF_017356015.1). Taxonomy (GTDB): domain Bacteria; phylum Pseudomonadota; class Alphaproteobacteria; order Azospirillales; family Azospirillaceae; genus Azospirillum. The sequence continues at coordinate 11,066 of NZ_JAFIQV010000039.1, read as the reverse complement.
GGCAGGCGGGCGTCGCGGTGCAGATAGGCCGGCGCCTTCCAGCCCCGGACGGCGGCGGGAATGAGGGTTCCATCCTCCACCAGCTCGGCGATGCGGGGTTTCACGTCCTCGGCGTCCAGCCGGAAATAGTCGCGCAGGTCGCCCGCCGTGGCGATGCCGTGCGCCTGGGCGGCGAGCGCCAGCAGCCTCCGGTGCGCCTCCGCCTCGTCCGGGGTGGGCAGGGCCAGCACGGCAGGCGGGATCACCCGTTCCGGCAGATCGTAGAGCCGCTCGAAGCCGCGCCGCGTCCGGGTGGTGATGCGCCCGGCCCAGAACAGATACTCCAGCGCGCATTTCGCGTCGCTCCAGCCCCACCAGCTCCCGCTGCCCCGGCTGCCCTCGATCTCCTTGGCGGAGACCGGCCCGCGCTCCGCCACCAGCCTCAGCGCCCCTTCCACGAAGTCCGGCCGCTCCGCCGCGATGCGCGCCAGCCGGCCATAGATGCCCTGGCCCCGCGCGGCGCGGTCCATCCGCCAGCGCAGCAGCGGGTGCAGCTCCAGCGGCAGCAGCGAGGCCTCGTGCGCCCAGTATTCGAACAGGCTGCGCCGGGCGCCCCAGGCCGCGCTCTCCAGAAGTTCCGCCGGATAGGCGCCGAGCCGCGAGAAGAGCGGCATGTAATGCGCCCGCACCAGCACGCTGACGGAATCGATCTGCAGAAGGTTCGTGCGGGCGAGGACCCGCGCCAGGTGGCCGCGGTTCACCGGCCCGTCCGGGCGCGGCTTGCCGAAGCCCTGCGCCGCCAGCGCGATGCGGCGGGCCTGGGCGGGGGAGAGGTCGAGTGGGGTCATGGCCGTCCGTCGCGCTGCAAGAAATGGCTTTCCGCCCGGACCGCCGGAGAAGCGGCCGTCAGGCCCGGAAACCCTGGAAATTCTCCATGGGTCCCAAACAGGACCTCATTCTGAACCCGAATATTATCACGGCAGACTACCACTTTAGAAAGGGAATGCTCAGAGGGGAGGCGGTACCAAGGGGGTAGGACTACCGCTTTATTGCAGATGGATTGAACGGCATGGCCTCCCCGATCACGAGCACCCTCACCATTACGGCCTGGCGCAGCGGCACCCATTACAAGGACCCGCATTTCAAGCTGCTGGTGGACGACAAGGTCGTCGGCGAGGCGTATGTCAGCGCGACCGCCGCCAAGGACTTCACCTTCAAGGTCAGCGTCGATCCGGACGAGGCCCACAAGATCCAGGTCGTTTACGACAACGACGATCCCGCCCGCGACCTGCATGTGCGGGGGATCAAGATCGACGGGCAGGAAATCCGGTCGACCTCCCAATACGCCTCCTACGACAAGGGCGCGGTGGACGGCATCTATGTGGTGCCCGGAGCCGAGGGGCTGTACTGGGGCGGCGCCCTGACCTTCGGCGTTCCCGAGCAGTTCTTCGGCGGCGCCTACGTGCCGCCGCCGGCCCCGCCGGCCCCGGTGCTCAAGACCGTGGACGTCATCGTGAAGGCGTCGAACTCGCTCGGCGGCGGGGACAGCGCGCATTTCAAGCTGCTGCTGGACGGGAAGATCATCGGGGAGGGCAACGCCACCTCCACCACCGCCCAGACCTACGCCTTCAAGGCGGAACTGGACCCGGCCAAGGCGCACAAGGTGCAGGTGCAGTTCGACAACGACCACTACGCCAACGGCCTGGACCGCAACCTGAACGTCGATTCGGTCACCATCAACGGCCATGTGCTGGCGCCGACCGGCTCGGGCGTGAGCTATGACCGCGGCGCGCTGGACGGCGTCGACGTGCTGGCCGGGCAGCGCACCCTGACCAGCAACGGCACGCTGAGCTTCACGGCCGGCACGAACCTGCTGGGCAACGCCCCGGCGGCGAAGGCGCCGACGGAGGCCGCCTATTACGTCGCCGAGAACGGCAAGGACACATGGTCCGGCCGTCTGGCCGCCCCCAACGCCGCGGGCACCGACGGGCCCTTCGCCAGCCTGGAGAAGGCCCAGGCCGCCATGCGCGCGACCAGCATCGACACGACCTACGTGCGCGAGGGCACCTATCACCGCACCAAGACGCTGGAGCTGACCAGCCAGGACAACGGCGTCACCTTCAAGGCCTATCCGGGCGAGACGGTCGTGCTGTCCGGCGGCGAGGTGGTGAAGGGCTTCACCCACGAGGGCAACGGCGTCTATTCGGCCAAGCTCGCCACCCCGACCGACTTCGACCTGACCATCGGCGGGGAGCGCCAGCGGCTGGCCGAGAAGGGCAACTGGAACCCGGATGACCCGACCGCCGGCTGGTTCTTCGCCGACGCGGCCAGCGGCGGGGCCAGCGGCACGGCCCTGCGCTACCACGGCACGGAGATCGTCCGCGGCGACATCGCCGCCGGCACGAAGATCCAGGTGTTCGACACCGAACGTCTGGAGGACGCCATCCTGGAGGTGAAGGCCATCGACACGGCCACCCGCACCATCACCTTCAAGACCGACGCCGGCTTCGCCCTGCGGGAGGGATCGACCTTCCGCCTGCTGGACAACGCCGCCCACGTCAACAAGGCCGGCGAGTTCGCCTGGCGGGAATCCGACGGCAAGCTGGTCTTCAAGCCGGAAAATCCCGCGACCTTCCAGCAGGACGGCGTCGAGGTGGCGCGGCTGGACACGCTGATCAAGATGAACGGCGCGTCGAAGGTCACCATCGAGGGCTTCACCTTCACCAACACGAAGGCGGGCGGTGACGCGCTGGACATGATCAACGCGGATTACAACCAGATCCGCGACAACAGCTTCTCCAACGTCGGCACCGGCATCTCCCTGGAGCTGGGCTCCTCCAACAACCTCATCACCGGCAATGACCTGGTCCATCTCGCCAAGCATGGCATCGAGATGAATTACGGAAGCAACGCGAACCGCATCACCGCCAACGACATCGCCTTCATCGGCGAGATCTACAAGCATGTCGGCGGCGTGTTCGGCTTCGGCGTCAGCAACAACGTCATCGGCCACAACGACATCTCCCACAGCGCCCGCTACGGCGTCTCGCTGAAGAGCTGGGGGACCGACACCCTCATCAAGAACAACGTGATCGAGTACAACCGGATCACGGACACGTCGCTGGAGACCGCCGACACGGGCGCCATCGAGACGCTCGGGCGCACCGGGGCGGACACCGGCACCATCATCCGCGGCAACTACATCGACGGGGCGATGGGGCTGGCCACCAACGGCAACGACCAGTGGCTGAAGGGCTGGAAGGGGTTCGGCATCTACCTCGACGACATGTCCGGCGGCACCACGGTGACCGACAACATCGTCCAGGACACGAGCTGGGCCAGCATCATGATCCACGGCGGCGACAACAACAAGGTCACCAACAATATCGGCATCCTGGCCAACAACAAGGAAGACTTCATCTGGGTCGCCACCGCGAACCCGTCGCACGGCGCCAAGGCCGTGCCCTACAACAACACGATCCAGAAGAACATCGTCTACGGCGAGCTGCCGCTGGACGACTACACCCAGCTGGAGGCCGCCAACAACCCGGTGGTCAACAACAACCTCGTCTACAACGTGCCGAAGTTCGGCAGCGGCGACACCATCGGCAACCCGCTGTTCGAGAATTTCTGGGCGGGCGACTACTCGCTGCGGGACAGCTCGCCGGCCTACAAGCTGGGCATCCACGACCTGAACTGGACGGCCATGGGCAACGCCTCGCCGCTGGCCGGGGTGAATGACGTGGTGGTCGTCGGGGCGGGGGACTCGTTCTTCTTCTGACCCTTGCGCGGAGAGGGGCGGGCTCAGCCCGCCCTTGAGGAGGCAGGCCGTGTCCGGCGGGCGTGAGGAGCGCTCGCGGGGCACGGCCTTTCTGCCGTCAGATCCGGTGCTTGTGGGCGGCGAGCGCGCCGGCGACCGCCGGCAGCCCGACCTTCGGCCCGGCGAGCAGGGCGAGATAGCCGTCCGGTGAATAGGCCGGCCTCGTCATGCTCGCCCGATGAGCCTTTGCGGCGGCCAGCACAAGCGCCGGGCTGGTCTGGAACAAGCTCTGGCAGAAGGCATCGGGCCGCACCGTGCTCATGCCGTAATGGTCCAGCACCGTCGCGGCGAAATCCGGGATGTTGTGCGTCAGGATGACCGCCGCCTGTGCGGCGACGCCGGTCGCGATCACATGCGCGTCCTTCCTTTGCGCGGCGGTCGAGCACAGGGCGGTGATCCTCGCCAGCTCGGCCGGGTCGGTCGCGCAGTTCGCCGCCGGAAAAGCGCGTTCCATTTCACGGCGCCTGTGCTGCAACGCGCTGAGCGGAATGCCGTAGCGCGCGTGCAGGTTGCCTGTCCATTCCTCGTGGATCGCGTCCGACCACACGGGTTCGAAGGCGTTCGCCTCCGCAAGGCAGAGCAGAAAATCCGTGAGCTTGCCCTGGAAGAGCACGCAGGCGTCGATAACGACCAGGGCCATCCGGGCAGCTTCCGCGACTCGTTCAGAAGTCGTAGGTTTCGGATATCCTTGCGATCTCCGTCAAGCTCTCCCGGCGCGTGACGGCCTGGGTCTCCCGGTACGCCAGGACCTCCGCCCGCGACAGCCGGTGATGGGTGTTGACCTTGCGGGCGCGCAGATGCCCCTTCTCGATCAACCGCATGACCGACGGCCTGGACATGCGGAGCAGATCGGCGGCCTGCCGGGGGGTGATCTCCTCCTCGGGAGACATGGCTGTCGCGGTGTCCTGGGGCGCAGAGACCATATCCACGATCTTCGTCACGCTCCGCAGAAGGTCGATGTCCAAATCGAGGGTGCCGGCCTCCGTGTGAACCGCGACCGTCGAGGTTTTCTCCGGTGCGTTGCGGATCAGGGAGCGCAGGTGATCAGCCGCACGACGGGCGTTGGCGATGTCGGCGTCGTCGATCTCTCGGGCAAATTTGACCAGCATGACGGAACTCCGGTGCGCGACCCACCATACATAAATGGCATCTGCACTATTTGCAACAAGTGCACGATCTGCACACGCCCTACTCGGTTAGCTTTGCAAGGCCGTTCATTGCAGGGCATCCCTGGCTATGCCAGCAATGGCAATCGACACGCCTGAAATGATTGCCAGGACGCCCACATGGCGCGCGGCGAGACCATCGGCGAAGCGACCGAACGCCTCGGGAGCATCCCCGCCGCCCAGTCCGCCATGGAACATCGCCAGCGCGACCCGGCGAAGCTGGTGCGGCTCCTTGCTGCCCAGCCTGCGTCTTTCTAACGCCCGATTTTGAGACAGCCCATCCAGCCCCCGGCCAGCATAATGCGCCGAAGTGTCAAAACCTCTGTCAAAATGGCGGGCCGTTTGGTCAGGGCTCCGAACTCGGGTTAACGAGGCTTTACGCTTGTAAGGGCTTCTGATTCGGTGGGGTCGAAACGACCTTGGGCGAGAAGCGATGACCTCTCTGGATGCCGATTTTGGTGAAACCTCGCGGCTGAAAGCCCATCTGAAGCATTTTTCAGTGATCGAGGACCCGCGTGAGCCCTGGCGGGTCATCTACCCGATGACGGAGATTCTGCTGCTGACGGTGTGCGGGACGATCGCGGATTGTGAGGACTACGAGGCGATCGTGGCGTGGGGGAGAGCCGGCTGGAGTTTCTGCGGCGCATGCTGCCCTACGAGCGGGGGGTGCCGAGCGGCCGCTGGCTGACCCTGTTCATGAACCGGATCAACCCGGCGCTGTTCCAGGACTGCTTTGCGGCCTGGGTGCGCGAGGCCTGGCCCGACCGGCCCGAACTCGTGGCCATCGACGGCAAGACCTCCCGGCGCAGCCACGACCGCGGCACCGTTCAGCCGCCGCTGCATCTGGTCTCCGCCTTCGCCACCACCAGCCGGCTGGTCCTCGGGCAGGAAGCCGTGGCCGACAAGGCGAATGAACTCGCCGCCATTCCGCCGCTGCTGGAGCGGCTGGGGGCGGACGGCGGGCTCAAGGGCGCGGTCGTCAGCATCGACGCCATCGCCTGCAACGCCACCATCGCCCAGGCGGTCCGGGACGCCGGGGCGGAGTATCTGCTGGCGGTCAAAGCCAACCAGCCAACTCTGCGCGCGGAGATCGAGGACTATTTCACCACGGCTCCGGCGTCCCTGCTGGAGCAGGTGGTCAGCGTCGACAAGGGCCATGGGAGCATCGAGCAACGGACCGTCACGCTCGCCCGGGAAGTGGACTGGCTGCAAGGCGGGCGCCGCTTTCCCGGCGACCTGCGCCTGCCCGACGTCGCCGCTCTTGTGCGCGTGCGCAGCCAAGTCGAGTTGAAGGACCGCTGCCGCTTCGAGACCCGCTACTACATCACCTCGGCCAAGCTCTCCGTCCAAGCGGCGGCCGAGGCGGTGCGCGGCCATTGGGGCATCGAGAACCAGCTCCACTGGGTCCTCGACGTCGTGTTCAACGACGACCAGTCCCGCCTGCGCAAAGGCCATGGCGCCAAGAACATGGCGGTCGTCCGGCACTTCGCCATCAACCTCGTCCGAACCGCCCCGGAGCCCTTGAGACAACGCTCCGGCTTGCGCCGCCGCACCTCAAAGCCCGCTCAGCCCAAACCGATCAGCATCAAGCTCAGACGCAAAATCGCTGGATGGGACGCCGAGTACCTCAACGACATCCTCAACGTAAAAATTCGTTAACCTGGATTCGGAGCCCTGGCCGTTTGGTTTGATGGTTCTACAAGTTTAGACAGGGTACAGCGGGAAGATGTTGATAGGGTATGCTCGCGTATCGACGGTTGATCAGACCCTTGAGGGGCAGACCGATGCCCTTGCATGGGCAGGCGTTGAGCCCGGACGCATCTACACCGACAAAGCAACCGGAGCCCACACCGATCGCGCCGGCCTCGCGGAAGCAATGCGAGCGCTCCGCCCAGGTGACACCCTGGTTGCCGTCGCATTGGACAGGCTCGCCCGCTCCCTCAAGGAGCTGATCGGGCTGGCGGAGCGGATCGAGGCAGCTGGCGCCGGCCTCCGGATCCTGAACCAAGGAATCGACACCACCACACCTGGCGGCCGGCTCGTGTTCCACATGCTGGGCGCCATTGCGGAGTTCGAGCGCGCCCTCATCAAGGAACGCACCGCCGCCGGCCTACGGGCCGCCAAGGAGCGTGGTCGGCGAGGGGGGCGCAAGCTCAAGCTGTCGGGCTCCAAGCTCACCGCTGCCCGCGCCATGTGGGCGGACCCGCGCCTTACCGTTGATGACATCGCTGAGCAAGCGGGCGTTTCGCTGAAAACCCTGTACCGCCACCTTGGGCCACGCACGCCTGTTGCAGGCCCAGCAGCTAGCTAAGGTGCTAGCTTACGCATCTCGCCAGGAAGCGAGAAAAATCAAGAGAGTTCTGTTGTGGATAACGACATTAGGGAGCTTGCGGCATTCTGAAACCTACCGTCTAATAGCCCCGTTGCGCATACCAAGGCTCTCCAAAGGCCCTGGAACAACGAAGAACCCCCGCTGGTTTGGTCACCAGCGGGGGTTCTTGCTCCTAGTTTTTACGTGTCCAGTACACGAAATAAGTGCCAAAGAGCTGTGATCAGCCTTAAGCACCGATCAAACCATTCCATGGCATTGCGCATACCAAGGCTCTCCGTTGCTAACATGGTCGATGGATGCGTTTGGACCGCATCCACCCACAACGTATAGCGGCCTTGCCCCTCCAGCAACGCCATAAAAAGGGGTTTGTTCTAGTGACTGTCAAAAAAAGGACTTGCCCGGAGTTGCCCACAGAGGCTTGGGGACAGGCCCTTGGAAGCCCTGGAATCCTTCGCTTTAGGGATGTTACCCACAGCTATATCCCCGATTCGAATCGCTAGATTTCGTGGTTTCCGCGCGAAGCACCAACCATATGCACCCTGATTTTACCTGTTCGGATGGGGAGCAGCACAAGATATGGAGCCACAGATCGCCGAGGTATGCAGATATTCGTCATTAGGTCCTATTGTGATACTATATCTAGTGTTCCGCGCTGCCTAGCACAGCCGCAGCAGCTGATGCTCATGAGACCGCCGTCCCTGTCTTGAAAAGGTGACCTGAAGCCATTTTGTTAAATGTTAAAGATAGGAGATTGTTTTGCAGAGTGAAGGCTCAGAGACAATCAACGTTAGAGATATAATCTTTTACACCGGAAAGGTAACCCGGTTCAACGGAGAGATTTTCGTGGAAGGCAAGAGGAGGCCAGCTGTACTATTTTTAAAAGATTATATTAAAGGCGAGCGAGTGCATCTCGCAACTCCGCTAAACTCTTCAACGAGTGAACTTTGGTGCGGGCCAGTTGCTCGTTATTGTATTCTTCCAACAAAGAAATATGTTGATCACCTTAAATCGCTGTCAGAAGATGAGCTTGAATCTTTCTTAAGAGTTAGGAGCGTAGATTCTGCCAGGTTCAAAAACCTGCGAGAAATCTCTCAAGTAGCTGTTAGTAATTCATTTTACGTTAAGCCTGTTAATGTCTGCAGTAAGTTCGGCAGAGTTGATGGCGTGGACTATGAGATTATCCGAGAGATGTTTAAAATTATCTTGAGTGGCTGGAGAACAACCCAGGAAAGTAGGTACGCTAATCATCGCGCTAAAATCGCGCTTGCCAGCGTACTCCGGCTCGCCAGTCTGCGCCAGCGGGACGCGGACGGGACGCGGACGCTTCTGTCTCGAAAAGGCGAAGAATGATTGCTGCACCCCTACTCGTTTACCGCGATGGAGAGCAGAAGCTGTGGGACACATTCCAGTTCGCTCAGATTCCCTCCCCTGGGGACGCGATCAACATCACCAATCACCAGGACCGAGTGCAGAGGCTGCGGGTGATGTACATAGCTCACGAGCCGCTATCAACGGACTCCGCTGAACCTGATGGTCATGAATTGGCCTGGGTACATGCTGAGTGGGTGGATGAGTTTATGTGAAAACGCGCAGCCGCTACCGATGCCCTTACACCTAACTCTTTCTTGAGAAGGTTCGACCATGAATATGGATGAAGCACAGCAATATGAGAGTGATGATATCAAGGAAATTGATGGCGATAGAATTAATAACATTCCTGATTACCTGGTGTGGGTCAAAAACAAGGTAAACCGGCGATTTGGAATTCAAAAATCTACCATTTCTCCATGGTTCCGTGGAGAGGCTAACGCGGCCTGGAAATTGAAACCAAGTCTATACAGGTGCGAGGTTTCGTATGAATTTGAAAGGGAGATCCTACGCGATTTCAAGCTTTATGCAGCTGAATTTCTTGACCATCGCGAACGGTCAGATATAGATTGGCTGTTTCTTGCTCAGCATTACGGAATACCTACTCGCCTAATAGATTGGAGCGAAAACCCTCTTGTCGCCTTGTTTTTTGCTGTTAATGACTGTAATACTGATGTCGATGGGAAGATAGTATCAATCAACCCTTGGGAACTCAACAAGTCGTCGATCGATATGCTGTCGGTTCCGACAACTGATAGCCCAATTTTCAAAGAATACGTTATAGATCTTACAAACAAAGATCTGCCAAGATCGATTGTTGCTAGAAGGCCAATTGCAATCCGTCCATATCATGTGTTCCGTCGTTCAAATGCTCAGTCAGGAATGTTCACAATACACGGTGTAGATACAAAAGCTTTAGATCAAATGTCGTTTGTTCGCCGCAACAAAGCGGCATGTTTTCGATCCATTCTTGTAAACGGAAAGCAAAAGCTTGCTATAAAGAAAGATCTTCTATCGCTTGGGATATCGCATTCCGCATTGTTTCAGTCCATAGATGATGTTGCGAAGACAATTCGGTTTCGATATTCAAGGGAGTTTTTTCGGTGATTATAGAGCGAGCTGTCTTTACAGCGCGTTGTATTAAATATGACGCATGCTAGACAGCGTACGCGCCTCACCGAATGACTTGACCCTCCAAAGCGATGCAGACTTAACGCAATCCGCTGTAAGTGGATACTGCTGATGTCAGATTATTCTTTGAATAATCTTTATGCCATTGCTCTACCATGTTGGCCACTATCTCGAAAAGGCGACGCTATACACCAGGAGCGGATTACCGAGCCAGATGGCGTGATCGGATCGCCTCGCGCCACGATCGACGCTATGAGGGCACAGATAGAGGCGGCCGAGCGCAAATATGGCCTCCTCCTGTTGGAGCGAGCGATCCTTGAGGCCTCCCGCCCAAACCCCGTCTTAGAGCGTCTTGCTTGAAGTATGAATCGGGCTTGCGCTAGAGCGCCGTGCGTTAAATCTGAAGCAGATATACCTGCGCGCTCTTTTTATCTGGCTGTGTAACGCTCCTAAGCGATCCAGATTTAACGCAGCTCGCTCTAGGTGCTCCGGGTGTGATTCACCCTCCTTGGAGGTGGATCATGGGCCATGGCTATTCCGCGGATCTTCGTGTCTGGATTTATGGGGACATTGAGCAGGGCAGCTCGCGCCGGGCTGCCGCGCGCCGTTTCGGCGTGAGCGCCAGCACCAGCATCCGGCTGGCTCAGCGCATGAAGAAGACCGGCTCGCTGGAGCCGGCGCCGCAAGGGCGCCCGCCCGGCGGCGGCAAGCTGGTCCCCCATGCCGAGCGCCTGATCGGCTGGGTGGAGGCGCAGGGCGACATCACCATGCCCGAGTTGGCAGCCAAGCTGAAAGACGAGTGCGGGGTCACGGTTCATCCCGCCTCGCTGTCGCGCTTCCTGCTCACGCGCGGCTTCACCGTAAAAAAACGCTGCTGGCGAGCGAAGCCGAGCGCGCTGACGTCGCCCAGGACCGCCGGACTTGGCAAAACAGCCGCCAGCCCCGCATGCGCGAGGAGCCGGACCGGCTGGTGTTCCTCGACGAGACCGCCACCACGACCAAGATGACCCGGCTGCGCGGACGGGCACGGCGCGGCCAGCGGCTCAAATCCAAGGCTCCCTTTGGCCATTGGGGCACCCAAACCTTCATCGCCGCCTTGCGCAGTGATGGCCTGACCGCCCCCTGGATCATCAAGGGCGCGATGAACCGAGCCCTCTTCGACAGCTATGTCGAGACCCAACGGGACTATCCGGAATTTCGTGCTCGGCGGGGGTATGCTGAGAACGGAAGGAGCCCCCGATGGCACGACGCAAAGAACCGATTATCCCCG
>NZ_JAFIQV010000038.1 GCF_017356015.1 Azospirillum sp. SYSU D00513 | reverse complement strand
GTCAGGACTTCCGCGCCATGGGGCGCGGGGCCGCAGTCGCGGCCCTATACCGGGTTCGGAGGTCGGAATTTTCCGAACCCGGTATCAGAACCCGGCTCAGGCCGGAACCGGCAGTTCGGCCGGCAGTTCGACCGGCCGGGCGGCGGGGCTGCCGACGGAGCGCAGGACCGCCTCCACCACCGCGTCCGGCTGGGGCGCGAAGGCCGCCTCCAGCGGGAAGCTCGACGCGGCCGGCGCGTCCGGGCCGGTGAGGCGCAGGACCGGCGCCCGGAGCTGGCCGAAGGCCTTCTCCGCGACGATGGCCGCGACCTCGGCTCCGATGCCGCAGAGGCGGCTCGCCTCATGGACGACCACCACGCGTCCGGTCTTGCGCGCCGAGCGCAGGATGGTCTCCTCGTCGAGCGGTTTCAGGCTGCGCAGGTCCACCACTTCCGCCTGGACGCCCCGCTCGGCCAGCCTTGTCGCGGCCTCCAGGCAGGTGCCGACCGACTTTGCGTAGGCGACGAGCGTGACGTCCGCCCCCTCGCGCCGCACGGCGGCCCTGCCCAGCGGAAGCACGGCGTCGCCCTCCTCCACCGGGCCGGGCGCGTAGCCGAGCGCCAGGTCGGTGAAGAACATCACCGGATTGTCGTCGCGGATCGCCGCCTTCAGCAGCCCCTTGGCGTCGGCCGGGGTGGAGGGCATGACGACCTTCAGGCCGGGGCTGTGCACGAACCAAGCCTCGACGTTGTGGTTGTGCTGGGCGCCGACACCCCAGCCGCCGCCGGTGCCCGCCAGCACCACCATGGGAAAGGCGAACTGGCCGCCGGACAGGTAGCGCAGCTTGCCGGCGCTGTTGACGATCTCGTCCATCGCGTAGCAGAGGAAGGGCGCGAAGAGCAGGTCGATCACCGGGCGCAGGCCGGTGGCCGCCGCCCCCGCCGCCGTGCCGGCGATGATCCCCTCGGCGAGCGGCGTGTTGCGCACGCGGGCGCCGCCGAACTCCGCGACCAGGTCCGGCCGCTTGGTGGCGACGCCCTCGCCGAACATCAGCACGGTTGCGTCGCGGCGCATCTCCTCCGCCAGGGCCGCGGAGATGGCGTCGTTCATTGTCATCTGGGGCATGGTCATGTCGGTCATGATGAGGCTCCGGTCAGGCGTAGACGTCGCTGGTGAGTTCGGCGGGATCGGGATGGGGGCTCGCTTCGGCGAAGGCGACCGCCTCCTCCATCGCCCGCTTCGCCGCGGCGTCGATGCGCGCCGCCGCGTCCGCCGCCAGGGTGCCCCGTTCCTCCAGCCGGCGCCGCAGCCCGGCGATGGGATCGCGCGCCCGCCAATGCGCCAGCTCGCCGGCATCGACATAGCCCTGGTCGTCCGGCTCGTAATGGCCGCGCAGCCGGTAAGTCAGCGTTTCCAGCAGGAAGGGTTTGCGCGTGCGGCGCACGGTCTCCACCGCGCGGACCGCCGCCGCGTGAACGGCCTCCACGTCGTTGCCGTCCACGGACTCGGCCGGGATGCCGTAGGGGGCGGCGTGGGCGGTGAAGCCCTCCCCCGTCATCGTCTCGCGCCGGTGCACGAAGGCCTGCCATTGGTTGTTCTCGCAGACATAGAGCACCGGCAGGTTCCACACCGCCGCGAGGTTCAGCGATTCATGGAACCGTCCCTGGCAGGCCGCACCATCGCCGAAGAAGCAGACGACGATGCCCTCGCCGCCGAGCATCGCCCGCGACAGGCCGACGCCGGTCGCGAGCGCCAGCTCCCCGCCGACGATGGTGGAGGTGAGCACGACGCCCAGCTCCTTGGCGGAGATGTGCAGCGAACCGCTCTTGCCCTTGCAGTAGCCGCCGCTCCGCCCCATCACCTCGGCCATCAGCCGGCCGGGGTCGGCGCCGCGCGCCAGCAGATGGCCGGCGCTGCGGTGGTTGGTCAGGATCAGGTCGTCGCCGGTCAGCGCCGAGACCACCCCGACGGCCGAGGCCTCCTGCCCGACCGAGGTGCAGGTGCCGGCGGCGCGCTGCTCCCCATGCAGCGCGACCAGTGTTTCCTCATAGGCGCGGATCAGCGTCATGCGCTCCAGCGCCCGGATGGGATCGAGAACCGTCATGTCCGATCTCCTCAGGCGGCGAGCGCGGCGGTGCCGAGCGCGTGGGCCAGCTTCTCGCGGTCCTTCGGGCGCAGGTGCGGCCGGATCATGGCGAGCAGGCCTTCGAAGGCCTCCGGCGGGGCGGCGCCGCGCACGGCCGACAGGAAGCCGGCGCGCTCGGCCGGGCTGGCGGCGGCGGCGATCCAGCGCGCGGTCAGCGCCTGCTCCTCGGGCGGCTGCGAGGCGACGATGCCCTGCTCGATCGCCGCCAGCTCCGCGTCCGTGTGGGTGCGCCAGAGAACGGCGTTGTTGTGGCTCTCCTCCACGCTCATGTGGACGAAGTTCTCGCCCACGAACAGCGCTAGCTTCTGGTAGAGCGCGTGGGCGGCGTCGGCGCGGGCGGCGCCCCGGCGGCTTTCCACGGCGGCGGCCAAGGCCTCCAGCTCCGTGAACATGTGGGCGTGCTCCGCATGGTCCCCCGCCGTATGGCCGGCCGAGCCGGGCTCGCGCGCTTCCATGGCGGTATGCACCCAGCCGTCCTCGTGCCGCAGATGCTCGTGGCAGAAGGCGAGCAGGCCGCGCGTCTGCGCCAGCGCCGCCGCCACGTCCGCCTCGTCGTCGCTGTCCATGGCGCCCACGGCGGACAGGCTGTCCATCATGAAGGCCCGCAGCCCCTTGTGAATCAGCCGGTACATGTCATAGCGCGCGGCGGTCGATTGCTCGGTCATCCTGGTTCCTCCCAAGCCGGTGAATGTTGGGCGGACCCTAGGCAGGCAATCGAAAAAGCGGGTGCTAAGCTTTGCCTCGCGAAATGCTAAATTCTTCGTAAGCGGAGCTTCAGGAGCGCCAGAGGTGGAGCGGGAGCGCTGTGCCTTAGCCCTTCGGCGTCTCCTCCAGCGCCAGTGGCCGCGTCACGCTGAAGCGGAAACGGCCACGGCCCGTCTTCTCGATGCGCAGGAAGTCGCAGCGTTCGGCCAGCCGGCGTTGCAGAAGGATCAGGCGGGCTTCCAGGTTCTCGGCGGCCTCGGGCAGGCGCAGCTCCGGGTCCAGCCGCAGTTCGCGGTTGGAGAAGTCGGTACGGCCCAGGCGGACATGGTCGCGCACCAGCTTCCAGAAGATGGCACCGGCCACGCCCTTGATCAGATAATCGTGGTCGATGAAGACGCTGTCGTCGCAGCCGTAATGGCGCACGACGGCCGGCGCGCCGCCCTGCGGTCCCGATACCGGGTCGGCCGCGTCCGCCTCTTCGGCCGGGGCGGGCGGCTGCTGGAAGGCCAGCATCCGCGTGCCGAGCTGGGCGGCGACGGTCGCCAGCGCGTCCTCGTCGTCGTAGCAGAAGCGCAGGTCCTCCGGGCTCTCGACGAAGAGCACGCCGAGCAGGCGCCGCTCGGCGAGGATCGGCACGGCCAGTTGGCTGCCCGGTTCCGGAAGGCCGGGAAAGGGGATTTCGGTGGACTCTCCGGCGCCGGCCCGGCTGGCGCGGCGCGCGCTGTCGCGGGCGGCACGGCCATACCGGTAGTCGCAGGTCATGTGGGTGATGCGGATGGGGGTGCGTTCGCGCGCCGCCGTGCCGATGACGCCATCGCCGAGCGCCACCTCCGACCCCACCCCGGATTTCGCGTAGCCGAGCGTCGCGACCGTGTAGAGGCGCCGGCCGCATTCGTCCAGCATCAGCACCATGGCGTGCCCGACCCCGAACAGGGCCTGGAGGTCGGCCAGCGCCTGGTCGAACAGCCCTTCCAGGTCGGTGCAGCCCGAGAGCGCCTCGCAGGCGCGGCGGGTTGCCGCCAGCAGGTTGCGCTTGCGGACTGGCGGCGGCAGCCGGAGCCCCGGCACCGGCTCGATCTCCAGCACGCGGTAGAGATCGGCGCCCAGCAGGCGGAACACCCCCTGCATGCCGACATGCGAGGCGATGCCCGCCAGCCGCGCCTTCATGCTCTCGAACAGCGGGCCGCTGGTCTCCGTGTGCAGGTAGCGCAGGCTCAGCCGGTATTGCGCCACCGTGTCCGGGTCCACCACCTGCACCGTGGCGTAGGGGTGCGCCAGGATGTTCCGGCGCGTCTTGTTGAAGAACTGGTAGGACAGCGCGATGTGGGCGCAGTCGACATAGTCGATCTGGGACAGAAGCGAAACGTTGGGCGTGCCGTCCTCCGCCACGGTCGCGATGGTGGCGGGGACGATCCCCTCCAGGCAGTTGCGGATGGAATCGACGGTGAGACCGCCGCCCGGCAGGGCCTCGCTTGCGGGGGCAGGGGCTCCGGTCATGGATCGAGCGGGTCCCCGGCCCTGGGACCCGGCGTCTGGTCGAAGATGCCCGTCGGCGTGAAGGTGACGGCGGCGACCTCGTCCGGGTCGGCCGCCAGAAGCGTCCGGGTGAAGGCTTCCGTGTAACCGATCCGCGTCAGTTCCCGCACGAATCCCGCGGCGTGGTGGTCCAGCAGCGTCTGCAACCCCTCTCCCGCCGGCGTGACGGCCGCGTCGCTGCCCTTGAGCTGGATCGAGCGGTGCGTCGTCGGCTCGGAGAAGGCGGCGGCGAAGCGGCCGGTCGCGGCGACGGCCTCCAGCAGGGCGGCGTTCGCGCCGGCGGACAGGAAGACCGTCACCGACCGCCGGTCGGCGGAAACGCGGCAGCCGACGGCGCGTCCCACGGTGGGGCCGCGGCCGGCGTCACCGGAGGACACGACGATGCTGATCCCGCCCTCGATGTAGGCGGCCAGCGCGTCGGTCAGCCGATGCGCCTGAAGGGTTTCAGCCATGCTCCGTTCCCGCCCTGGATCCCGTGCGTCCGCCCCTGGGCCGGCGCCGCTTTCATGACGTCGCATGATAGCGCGCGAGGGTTTCCTCGCCTACCGGTCGATGGAGGGGGCGGCGCATCCCGTGCCCCTCGAACGCTCCGATGGAAAAGGTGCGTTCGGTAAGGAGTGGTTACCTAACCTATCCAGAGCTATCCAGCGCAAAGGGCTTAGCCGTGGTCAATGGGAGTGGGTTTCTGCGGGATTAGCACCCCGGCGGAACCGGCCATGGGGGGTCCCGTTTTAAGGTCTCGGTTTTGACGCCACCCGTATGGCTTGCAACGAATTGCTAGTGTTGCTGATTGTTGGGTGGCGCCCACATCAGGAGAGGAAGACCATATGAGCTGGGCCGGCCCCTTCCAATTTGCCATTGGCAAGAATCGACATGGTAACAGCCAGCAGGACAGCCATTCGACCACAGCACGGACCGACCGATCTGTTCCAACCCTGATCTGCTTTTCGCACCTCCGCTGGAACTTCGTCTACCAGCGCCCCCAGCATTTGATGTCCCGATTTGCCAGGGATTACAACGTCCTCTTCCTCGAGGAGCCGATCCGCAACGACACGCCGGAGCCCTGGCTCGACATCCGTGACGACGAGGGCGTGCGCATCCTGGTCCCCCGGCTGCCGGCGAACCTGTCGGAGCGCGAGGCCGAGGAGGCCCAGCGCGCGCTGCTCGACGGTTACCTGGAGGAGGAGGCCATCAAGGACCCGATCCTCTGGTACTACACGCCGATGAGCCTGGGCTTCTCCAGCCATCTGCGCGGCTCGCTCACCGTCTACGACTGCATGGACGAGCTGTCGGCCTTCCATGGCGCGCCGCCGGAACTGATCGAGCGCGAGCGCCGCCTGCTGAACCGCGCCGACCTCGTCTTTACTGGCGGCGTCAGCCTCTACGAGGCCAAGCGCCCGCTGCACCCGAGCGTGCACGCCTTCCCCAGCAGCGTGGACATCGCCCATTTCGCCGAAGCCCGCTCCATGACGGAGGATCCCGAGGATCAGGCGGCCATCGCCCGGCCCCGGCTGGGCTTCTACGGCGTGATCGACGAGCGGCTCGACGTGGCCCTGATCGACGCGGTGGCCCAGGCGCGCCCGGACTGGCAGATCGTGCTGGTCGGGCCGGTCGTGAAGATCGACCCCGCCCTGCTGCCGAAGCACCCGAACATCCATTACCTCGGGCCGAAGGTCTACGACGAGCTTCCGCATTACCTGTCGGGCTGGGACGTCGCGCTGATGCCCTTCGCCCGCAACGAGGCGACCCGCTTCATCAGCCCGACCAAGACGCCCGAATATCTGGCCGCCGGCCGGCCGGTCGTCTCCACCTCCATCACCGACGTCGTGCGCACCTACGGGAACACCGGGGTCGTGCGCATCGCCGACAAGCCGGAGGACTTCGTCGCCGCCATCGAGGCCGCGCTGAAGGACGCCTCCGATCCGGAACGCCTGCGGGCGGCCGCGGACCATGTGCTCCGCGACATGTCCTGGGACAAGACGCAAGGCCGCATGAGGGACCTGATGGAAAAAACACGCAACCCGCGCGGCAGCGCGCCCGCCGCGCCGCTGCACCTGGTGACGTCGGATGCGGCACCCGCCGAGCGCGTGTCCGAGCGCGCCGCTCCCCAGCCGGTCCGCCTGCGCAGCGGCTTCGATTACCTGATCGTCGGCGCCGGCTTCGCGGGCAGCGTGCTCGCCGAGCGTCTGGCCAACGGGCTGAACAAGCGCGTGCTGGTCATCGACCGGCGCCCGCACATCGCCGGCAACGCCTACGATCATTACGACGACGCCGGCGTGCTGATCCACCGCTACGGGCCGCACATCTTCCACACCAACTCCCAGCAGGTCGCCGACTACCTGTCGCGCTTCACCAAGTGGCGCCCCTATGAGCATCGCGTCCTGGCGCGGGTGGACGAGCAGCTCGTGCCGATTCCGATCAACCTGACGACCATCAACACGCTCTACGGCCTGAACCTGACCCCCGACCAGGTCGAGGAGTTCCTGGCCTCCAAGGCGGAAGCGGTTCCGGAGATCCGCACCTCGGAGGACGTCGTCGTTAGCCGCGTCGGCCGTGAGCTGTACGAGAAGTTCTTCCGCGGCTACACCCGCAAGCAGTGGGGCCTCGACCCGTCCGAGCTGGACAAGTCGGTCACCTCGCGCGTGCCAACCCGGACCAACGACGACGACCGCTACTTCAACGACAGCTTCCAGGCCATGCCCCTGCACGGCTACACCCGGATGTTCGAGAACATGCTCGACCACCCGAACATCAAGGTCATGCTGAACACGGACTTCGAGGAGGTCCGCAACGAGGTGCAGTACGACAAGATCGTCTTCACCGGCCCGATCGACGAGTATTTCGGTCACCGCTTCGGCAAGCTGCCCTACCGCTCGCTGCGGTTCCACCACGAGACGGTGGACCAGGAGAATTTCCAGCCGGTCGCGGTCGTGAACTTCCCGCAGGAGGATGTGCCCTACACGCGCATCACCGAGTACAAGCACCTGACCGGCCAGCAGAACCCCAAGACCAGCGTGACCTACGAGTACCCCTCGGCCGAGGGCGACCCCTACTACCCGATCCCGCGCCCGGAGAACCAGGAACTGTTCCGCAAGTACCAGGCACTGGCCGACGCTACGCCGAACGTCATCTTCCTGGGACGGCTGGGCACCTACCGCTACTACAACATGGACCAGGTGGTGGCGCAGGCACTGGCGACCTACAGCCGGATCGCGCAGGAGGAGCAGCGCAGCGAGGCCATCGCCCAGGCCGCGCGCGAGCTGCGCGCGGTGGACACCGAGGCGCTGGCGCAGAAGGTGGCCGGGCTCGGGGACTGATACCCGAGGCCGCCCGGCTTCGCCTTCTCCTTCATCATCGACCTTGAGCGGCCGGCGCCCCATCACTGGTGGCGCCGGTTCCATGGAGGGCCTTGAATGCACGCACCGACGCTGTTCGACGGTTTTTTTCTCGGCGGGTTCGAATGCTCCACCCACCGCCGGCACGACGGCCGCCGGCTCGACCTGATCGCCGCGACCGGCCATGACCGGCACGCCGCCGCCGATTATGGGCGGATGAGGGCGAACGGCATCCGCACGGTCCGCGACGGGCTGCGCTGGCACCTGATCGAGACCACCCCCGGCCACTACGACTGGTCCAGCCTGCTGCCGATGGTCCGCGCCGCCCGCGAGGCCGGCGTGCAGGTCATCTGGGACCTCTGCCATTACGGCTGGCCCGACGACATCGACATCTGGCGCCCCGCCTTTGTCGAGCGCTTTGCCCGCTTCGCGGCGGCGGCGGCGGCGGTGCTGCGCGACGAAGGCGTCGAGACTCCCTTCTACTGCCCGGTCAACGAGATCTCCTACTGGGCCTGGGCCGGCGGCGACATGGCGCGCTTCAACCCCATGGCGCGCGGCCGGGGGATGGAGCTGAAGCACCAGCTCGTGCGCGCCTCCATCGCCGCCATCGACGCGATCCGCGCCGCGGATCCCCGCGCCCGCATCGTTCAGGTCGACCCGGTCATCAACGTGATGCCCCGCCCCGACCGCCGCAAGGACGCCGAGGCCGCCGAACAGGCGCGGCTCGCGCAGTTCGAGGCCTGGGACATGATCGGCGGCCATGCCTGGCCGGGGCTCGGCGGAAAGCCCGAGTATCTGGACATCATCGGGGTGAACTACTACTCCGACAACCAATGGTTCCTGCATGGCGGGACCATCGAGCGGACCCACCCGCAATACCGCCCCTTCGCCGACATCCTGGCCGAGACGCACCAGCGCTACGGCCGGCCCGTTCTGGTCGCCGAGACCGGGGCGGAGGGCGACGCGCGCGCCTCCTGGTTCGATTACGTGTGCGACCAGGTGCAGGCGGCGCTCCGCGCGGGCGTGCCGGTGGAGGGGATCTGCCTCTACCCGATCCTGGATTATCCGGGCTGGGCCAACGACCGCCACTGCGAGACCGGGCTGTACGGCCTGTGCGACGAGCAGGGCGGGCGCTGCCTCCACCAGCCGCTCGCCAACGCGCTGATGCGCCAGCAGGCCCGCTTCGGGACGGCGCGGGACGGGATCTTACGGGCCATCGCCTCCTGAGGCACCGGCCGTTCCCCCGTTCCCCGACACCCCGTTTGCGTAAAGGATCCGCGCTCATGACGTCCCGGCCCATCCCGAGCCGCCCGGTCAGCTTCCTGATGCGCTACATCCGGCTCCGGCCATGGCACTTCGGCTGGCTCTTCACCATCATCGTCTCGGCCGCCGGCTGCGCCGTCGGCGTGCAGTACGCCATGAAGCTGCTGATCGACGCCATGGCCGCCACCGACCGCCAGGCGGCGGACGTCTGGACACCGCTCGGCATCTTCCTCGGCCTGATCGCCGCAGAGAACGTGCTGTGGCGCCTGGGCGGCTGGCTCGGCGGCAGGACGGTGATCGCGACCGGCGTGGACATGCGGCTCGACCTGTTCGCGCATCTCACCGGTCATTCGATGCGCTATTTCTCGGCGCATCTCGCCGGCTCGCTCGGCAACCGCATCTCCGCCACCGCCACGGCGGCGCGCGAGATCTTCTCCTCGCTGACCTGGAACATCGTCCCGCCCTTCACCGACTTCATCGGCGCGGTGATCGTGCTGCTGACGATCGACTGGCGCATGGCCGTGGCGCTGGTCGTCTTCGTGCTGGTGGTCGCCGCCGCCATCGTCCATCTGGGCCTGCGCGGCCGGCCCGTGCACAGCGCCTTCGCCGAGCAGTCCGCCCGCACGAACGGCGAGCTGGTCGACGTCGTCTCCAACGTGTGGACCGTCAAGGCCTTCTCCGCCCGCGGGCGCGAGCGCGACCGGCTGGCCGGGGAGTTCGCGGTGGAGTCGCGCGCGCAGATGCGCAGCTGGATGCATCTGGAGAAAACCCGCGTCGTCCACGACGCCTGCCTGTGGGTCATGGCCGGCTCCATGCTGCTGTGGGCCCTGATGCTGTGGAAGGGAGGGCAGATCACCACCGGCGACGTGGTCATCGTCAGCGCCCTCACCTTCCGCATCCTGCACGGCTCCCGCGACCTCGCCTTCGCGCTGGTCAGCGCCACGCAGCAGTTCAGCGCCATCGCCGACAGCCTGCGGGTGATCGCTCAGCCGCACGACGTGCGCGACCCGCTTCCCGCCCTGCCGGCCATGGCGGGCGGCGGGCGGATCGAGTTCGACGACGTAACCTACCGCTATCCCGAGGGCCGCAAGGTGTTCGAACGTTTCACCCTGCACATCCCCGCCGGGCAGAAGGTGGGGTTCGTCGGCCCGTCGGGTGCCGGAAAATCGACGCTGATCAGCCTGATTCAGAGGTTGGACGACGTGCAGGGCGGGCGCATCCTGATCGACGGGCAGCCGATCACCGGGCTGGCGCAGGACGACCTGCGCGCGAAGATCGGCGTCGTTCCCCAGGACATCGCCCTGTTCCACCGGCCGATCCTGGAGAACATCCGCTACGGCCGGCCCGACGCCACCGACGAGGAGGTCTATGCCGCCGCCCGCCACGCCTTCTGCGACGACTTCATCCGGCAGCTTCCGGAGGGCTACGGCACCATGGTCGGCGAGCGCGGCGTTCGGTTGTCCGGTGGCCAGCGCCAGCGGCTCGGCATCGCCCGCGCCTTCCTGAAGGACGCGCCCATCCTGATTCTGGACGAGGCCACCTCGGCGCTCGACACCCAGTCCGAGATGGAGATCCAGACGGCCCTGACGAATCTCACCCGGGGCCGGACCGTGCTCGCTGTCGCCCACCGGCTCTCCACCGTGTCGGCCTTCGACCGCATCGTGGTGCTGGTGGACGGCCGCATCGCCGAGGACGGCAAGCCCGCCGAGTTGCGGCGGCGCGGCGGCGTGTTCAACTCGCTCTGGCAGCTCCAGGCGGAGGGCTTCGCCGCCGAGTAGCGGCCGGCTTCGGGCGACCGGAACGGAAAAGGCCCGGCGGTGCGGTGCACAGCCGGGCCTTTTCTTCTTGGCCGCCCTTGCGGGCGGCCGGGTGAAGGACTCTCGGACTCAGGAGCCTTAGGCGATCTCGCCTTCGAAGAGAGCCGGCTTGATGGCGTTCATCTTCGCGTTATCGACGGTCCAGTCATCCTTCATGATGCCGCCGGTGTCGCCCGAACCGGGGCTCCAGGCCCAGTAGGTCCAGTTGACGCCCTGCTCGCCCGCGGCGAGGTCGGACTTGCCGTCGAGGTTGTAGTCGCCGTCCATGTACTGGATCAGCTCGGGCATCCACTTCTTGTCGATGTCCGTCTCCATCTTGGAGCCGAACTCGCCAACCAGGACCGGCGCCTTGTCGTCCTGGATGAGGTGGCCCCACATCTGGTTCCACTTCTCCGGCATGTTGTTCGGGAAGTTCGGATCCTTGAACCAGTCCATCATGTGCAGCGACGGGCCGTAGTCGTGGACCGAATAGACCAGCTTGTTGTCGACGTTGAACTCGATCGGCCGCTCCTTGGCGCCCTCGAGGTTGCCGCCCCACCAGTACCAGTTGCCCTCATGGATCTCGACGCCCTCGACGACCAGCAGCCAGTTCGGGTTGACGGACTGGATGGCGTTGCCGATGCGCTCGGCGGCGGCGGCCCAGTCGGTGGCCTGGTTGCCGTCGCCCCAGGTGGCCTGGCCGTGCGGCTCGTTGTGCAGGTCGGCGGCGACGACCGACGGGTTGTCGGCGTAGCGCTCGGCCAGCATCTTCCAGTTCTCGATCATCTTCGATTCCGGATACTGGTCGGTGTACCAGAGGCCGTTCTCGTTGGCCGAGGCACCGTCACCGGAACGATGGTGGTCGAGCATGATCTTCATGCCGGACTTGTCGGCGTACTCGATGATCTTGTCGAACACCTCGAGGCTGGTCTTGCCGCGCAGGTCGGGGTTCTTCGAGTAGTCGATGCCGGTCGGCATGCGGCCGTTGTCCAGCATGGCGTCGGAGAAGGGCAGCCGGATGGTGTTGAAGCCCAACTCCTTCATCTTGTCCATGTGGTTCTGGTAGCTGTCCATCCACAGGCCCTGCGGGGCGAAGGCGAAGCCTTCGGCGCCGAACCAGTTGACGCCGGTCAGCTTGACGTTCTGGCCCGAGCTGTCGACGATCTGGTTGCCTTCGGTGTGCAGGTAACCCTCGGCGATCGGGGCCGCGGCGGCAGGCTTCTCGGCCGTCGGAGCGGTCGGGGCCGGCTTCGTGACGGGCGTGGCCGGGGCCGCGGGGCTGTCCGTGCCGGACTTGTCCGCGTTCGGGTCCACGACCAGCGTGCCGGTCCACTTCATGTCGGACTGGCCGTCGATCACGTCCTTGCCGTCCAGCGCGCCGCGGTCGTAGCTGACGATGTCGTCGGACGGCTTGACGTCCTTGCCGTCGATCTCGACCGCGTTGATCTTCAGGTTGCGGTCCTGACCGTCGATGACGGCGTCGTTGTCGTACTGGATCTGGACCTTGTGGGCATCACCCTCGGTCAGGGCGGCCTTGAAGGAGAAGTCCTTGGCCTCGGTAGTGACGGTCGCGTCGCCGATCTTCTTGCCGTCCACCAGCACGTTGAAGTGCGCGTTCACGCCATCGGCGGCGGTACCCTGCGCGTTCACCGTGATGGTCGAGGCACCGGCGCCCTGGGCCGGAGCGGCCGGAGCAGCCGGGGCCGCCGTCGCCGGGGTCTGGGCGGTGCCGCCGTACAGGGAGGCGGGGGTCGAGAAGGTCAGCGCGCCGTTCCACCACATGCCCTCGCCGCCGGCCGTCTTGTCGCCGGTGGCGCCGTCGTCATGGCGCTCGTAGGTGGCCTCGGTGGGCTGCATCGTCTTGCCGTTCACGACGACCGACTTCACGAGGAGGTCGCGGCTCTGGCTGTTGACGTCGTCGTTGTCGTAGACGACCTGAATCTTGTGGTCTTGGTTCGAGGCGAGATCGGCGGTGAAGGTGTAGGCCTTCGTGCTCGAGCTCACCGTCGCTTCACCGGCAGACTTGCCGTCGATAAGCAGACGGAAGTGGGGGGAAACGCCATCAGCAGCTTGGCCAGAGGCATTCACGATGATCGTGGACTTGGTCGAGCTCGTGGTGGTCGTAGCCATTAAAAACATCCCGTTTGTTTCGATGGCCCAACCGTGGCGGATTATGGTTAACCAAAGATTACCAGAATTAAGCCCCGATCCGGAAAGCTGTGGCAAAATTGAGAGCCTACAAAGCTCGGTTTGCCTGGCGTAGATCTGCAACATCGTGGCCTAAAGGTCCCGATTTGATGCCCAGTATTCGGAATCTGTTCAACACGAAGGACTATACCCTAAGGTCATAGGCTGGCCTTCTGTACGTTGGTATCCTTGGGCGGATGCCAAGCTATGTTGTAGAACCTGGCGCTGCCGGCCTGCGGCCCTGTTGCAACAGGCTTCACGGCGCCGGGCGGGTCCTCGGCCGCGCGGAAACCGCCGGAAAATTTTTTGCCCGGACGCGAAAAGGCCGGGCGAATGCCCGGTCCTTCCGTTTTTGCCCGCCCGGCACCCCACCGCGAGGGGCGGCAGGGCGGGAAAAGGCCGGCGCGTCAGCCCGTGGTCTCGGCCGTCAGGCGGCCAATGCCCTCGTTTCCGGCCATCCGCCGGGCGCGCATCGGCTTCAGGACGAAGATCGCCATCAGCGCGGCCACGGCGTTGACGGCCGCGGCGAAATAGAACACGGCCTGCCAGCTGCCGGTGGAGGCGACGATCAGGTTTCCGAAGGGGACGACGAGCGAGGCGGTGCCCTTCGCGGTGTAGAGCAGGCCGGCGTTGGTGGCTGCGTACTTCGATCCGAAGGTGTCGCCGCAGCAGGCCGGGAACAGGCTGTAGATCTCGCCCCAGGCGAAGAAGACCAGACCGGTCAGGATGACGAAGGCGACGGGATGGTGCCCGTAGTGGTTCAGCGCCAGGATGCCGACGCATTCGATGGCGAAGGCGATGAACATCGTGTTCTCGCGGCCGATCTGGTCGGACACCCAGCCGAAGAAGGGACGGGTCAGGCCGTTCAGCACGCGGTCGATGGAGAGCGCGAAGGTCAGGGCCGGAAGCGTAAGGCCGAGGATGCTGACCGGGACGCCGTCGAGCTGGAAATCCTTGGCGATCGGGCCGAGCTGTGCCGTGGCCATCAGGCCGCCGGCGGCGACCATCACGAACATCAGGTACATGACCCAGAAGGTCGGGGACCGCAGCATCTCGCCCGGCGTGGCGCTCTGGCGGCTCTGCGCGACCTTGGTGCCGGTGGATGCCGGCACCAGGTCGGGGTGCGGGTGGACCAGCAGCCAGGCCAGGACGAACACCACCAGCCCCTGGCCGATGCCGAAGGTCAGGAAGGTCGCCTCGTAGCCGGAGGACTGGATCATGTTGGCGATCGGCACGACCGTGAGGGCGGAGCCCGCGCCGAAGCCGGCGGCGGTCAGCCCGGCGGCGAGGCCGCGGCGGTCCGGGAACCATTTCAGCGCGTTGCCGACGCAGGTGCCGTAGACGCCGCCGGCGCCGATGCCGCCCAGCACGGCGCCGAGATAGAGCATGGCGAGCGAGTCGGCCATGGAGTTGACGACCCAGGCCAGCGCGCAGAGCACGCCGCCGATCAGCACGACGATGCGCGGGCCGAACCGGTCGACGAACCAGCCCTCGACCGGGACCAGCCAAGTCTCCATCACGACGAAGATGGTGAAGGCGATCTGGATCGAGGCCCGGCCCCAGTGGTGCGTCTGGTCGATCGGCTCGACGAACAGCGTCCAGCCATATTGAAGGTTGGCGATCATCGACATGCAGATGACGCCGATCAGAAGCTGGAGCCAACGTCCGCCGGGGGGCCCCTTCCGGACTCCGTGGGCTTCCTGATGCCCTTGTCCCTGAACCATCCTGTTTCCTTCGCTGGAGTGCGTGTGTCGAGAGTGGCCGGAGCATCGGGCGCGGTTCCGCCGCGCCACGGCATTCGGCGGCGGCGCCGGCGGCCCGGAATGTTCCGGCTGGAACAGTTTGCCTTTCCAACGGAACGCTACGTTCGTGGCTTTTGGTATGCAAGATATCAGATGCCACATTACACATTATTCATGTGGGCCGTCCGGCCTTCCTCGGCGCGGCTGTTCCATGCGACAATCGGACGGTTTTTCGTGACCGGGCTTTCAGGCCCGGACCTTCAGGGATCGAGGACGTCGGACATGGATGGCGGAAAGACGGGGCTTCCCACGGTGACGCCGGAGGCGCTGCGGCGCCGGGGCCGGGCTTCGGTCAAGCCGCGCATCGCGCCGATCGCCCGCCCGCCATCCCTCACCGAGGTGGCGGCCGACCGCCTGCGCACCCTGATCATCGAGGGCGAGCTGCCGTTCGGCCGGTCCCTGTCCGAGCAGCAGCTCGCCGCCCTGCTGCGCGTCAGCAAGACCCCGGTGCGCGAGGCGTTGGCGCAGCTCAAGGCCGAGGGGCTCGTCCTCATCCAGCCGCACAAGGGTACCTTCGTCTTCACGCCCGATCTGGACGAGGTGACGCCGCTCTGCGAGCACTGGGCGACCCTGGCCTCCTCGGCCCTGCGCTTCGCCATGGACCGCGAGCCGGAGGAACTGGCGGCCTCGATCACGGAGGCCCTGGCGGCCTTGCAGGCCGCCCGCGAGGCGGGCGACGCGCGCGGGGCCATCCGCGCCGAGATGGAGGCCTACGCCGCTCCCTTCCGCCACTGTTCCAATCCGTACCTCGTGGAGGCGCAACGCCTGATCGCCTCCCGGATCATGGCCATGCGCATGCATGCCGGGCGGTCCGACGATTCCCTGGACGCGGTGTACCGCCAAGTGGAGGAATTCGCGGCCGAGGTGCGCTCTGGCGCGGCCGAGGCGGCGGTCGAGCGGTTGAACGCCCGCATCGGGCGCGTCGCCGCCCTGCTGAAGGCGGTGCTGCTGACGGCAGCGTCGCGGGACGAGGCCGGCGAGGGCCGGACGGTCGGGACCACGAACGTGGCCTTCCTGATGAGCGTCCTCCAGGGCGAGCAGTTGCTGGCCCTCGCGCAGGACGTCTGCGCCTTCATGATTTAGATCGGCATGATCCGGGTTGTCATGGTCCGGGCAGGGAGGCCGGGCTGGATCATTCCCCGCAGGCGTCGCGGTAGGCTTCCAGCGCGGTGAGCAGATCCTTCGGGATGGGAAGCGACACGAAATCCTCGAGCGAGGTCGCCACGACCGTCAGCGCGCCGGACAGGCGGATCTCGCCGGCGACATCGGCGGTGATCCGCAGATGGATCGAGCTGCGGCCGATGCGTTCCACCACGACGCTGAAGGTCAGGGTCTCGCCCATGCGGCTCGGCACGATGAAGTCGCATTCCGCGTGCACGACCGGCAGCCCCAGCCGCCGTTCCAGGATCAGCGTCGCGTAGTTCAGCCCGAGGCCGTGTGTGAACCAGTCCTCGATCACCGCGTTGAACATGTCGAAATAGACGGGGAAATAGACGATGCCCGCCGGATCCGTGTGGGAGAAGCGGATCACCCGCTGCATCCGGAAGGCGCGCGCCGGGGGAAGCCTGTGCTGACGCCGATGCTCCACGGTTCCCTTCCCCTGCCAAGCGGACTCGGACATCCCGGCCACTCCAAACTGTTCGACACTGGATATATCAGATTAGCACGGCTTCGATGGTTTCGAAGCACGACTATGGTCCCTATGCCGCAATGCGAAAAGCGCGTGGCTGGAAGCGGCGCCAGGGGCTTGGCCGGCGGCTGGTCTTGAACGGCCGGACGGCTGCGGCGCAATCCCAGCCTGGCCGGCGAGGCACGTCCGGCGGAATTGGCCGAGGCCGCCTGGAAAAGCGGTTGGCGGGCCTCGTTGGCCGCGCTCGGGAAGTATGGCGAGGCGGAAGCCGCCAAGGCCGTTCCCGCCGGCTGCCCCTACACGGTCGAACAGCTGCTGGATCTCGACTGCTGGCCGGAGGACGGGGCACCCCGTCGTCCAGCCTGATCATCGGGCCTGATCGCCCCTCGCACGTCCGGAAGGGCGACGATCTCCGCCTGGAGATGTTGGAAGCGGTGAAACACCCACACCGCAGTCGGCAAGACCGCATCCAGAAGGAGGAGATCCGACCATGGCAGGCGATGAGAGCAAGCGCGGGGACATTCCCACCGGCCAGCCCGTCGGGGCGACGGGCACGTCCGCCGCGCGCGACATCCCGGAGCGCGAGGTGCCGGTCAGCGACGAGGACCGGGCGCGCGGCGTGACCTCGCAGCGCGAGGTGAACATCGTCGGCCCGGACAAGGCGGCGCGGGAGTCCGCCGTTCTGGGGTCGGGCATCGGTACGGGCGCCGGCAGCTCCAGCCAGATGGGCGCGCACGGCTCCGGCTCCACCAGCAACGTTCCGGGCGGGCAGCCGCTGGTCGAGCCGGACGGGGTGGTCGGCGGCATGCAGGGCCTGGGCGTCGGCGGCGCCGGCCCGACGGACTCGCCCATCGGCGAGGCGCGCGTCGGCGAGGCCGGCGTGCGTGGCGGCGGAGCCCGCGACGAGCGGACCGCGCAGGGCGAGCGCGGCACCGCCACGGACGTCGGCGGCGCCATGTCCGACTATCAGAAGAAGCGGGGCTGACGGGGCGCGGTCCGGCCGTGCGGAATTCTCCCCTCCGGTGGGAGACATGGGGCGGATCCGATCCCATATGGGTGGGTCTGTTTCCGTGTCTTCCCGGTGGGGGCGTGCCGACGGCCGCGCACGCCCGTGCCGAGACCGCAATCAAGGACTGAACCATGACGACGCCATCCGAAACCGCGCGGATGTCCTCCACGGGCTTCGATCTCACCCCCCCGCCGCCGGACGTTCGCGAGCGGCTGGAATCCGCCCTCACCGCCGAGGAGCGGGACGTGCTGCTCCGGCACGGCACCGAGGCGCCCTTCTGCGGGGGGCTGCTCAACAACAAGGAACCCGGCGTCTATTGCTGCAAGATGTGCGACCTGCCGCTCTTCAAGGCGGAGGAGAAGTTCGAATCCGGTACCGGTTGGCCGAGCTTCACCGCCCCCTTCGACAAGGAGCATGTGCGGCTGGTCAAGGACACGAGCTACGGCATGGTCCGCGTGGAGATCCTCTGCGCGCGCTGCGGCAGCCACCAGGGCCATGTCTTCCCGGACGGCCCGCCCCCGACGGGCATGCGCTTCTGCATCAATTCGATCTCGCTGCGCTTCGTGCCGGAGGGCGAGGAGCCGACCCGTTCGCTGGACGGCGCCGCCGACGCCGCCTTCTGACCTGATGGCCTGATCCCATGATGGAGACGGCCGGTGCGGGCGGGGGCAGGCGCGGCATCGTGCGCGCCCCCGATCTCGACCGCCCCGGCATCGTCTGGCTCAACGCGCCGGGGCCGCTGTCCCTGAGGGGAGCGCTGGCCGGCAAGCTGGTTCTGCTCGATTTCTGGACCCTCGGCTGCGTCAACTGCCTGCACGCCCTGCCCGCCCTGCGCCGGGTGGAGGAAGCCTTCCCGGAGGAGGTCGTGGTGGTGGGCGTGCATTCGCCGAAATTCGCGGCGGAGCGCGACCCGGCCAGCGCCGCCGCGGCCATTGCCCGCCTGGGCATCCGGCATCCGGTCGCCCACGATCCCGGCCTGGCGCTCTGGAACCAGTACGGCATCCGCGCCTGGCCGACCCTCACGCTGGTGTCGCCGGACGGCTATGTCGTGGACCAGGGTTCGGGCGAACCGGACGCGGACCGGCTGCGCGACGGCGTGGCGGCGGCGCTGGACCGTTACCGGCGGGAAGGCAAGATCCAGCCCGGATCGCTCGGCCTGCCGGAACCGGCGGCGGCCGGGGGAAGCCTGCGCTTTCCCGGCAAGCTGAAGCCGCTGCCCGGCCCCGGGAAGCGCTGGCTCCTCGCGGACTCCGGGCACCATCAGATCGTCCTGCTCGACGACGATGGCCGTGAACGCGCCCGCTACGGCAGCGGTGCCCCCGGCTTCGCCGATGGACTGCCCGCGGATGCCCGGTTCGCCGCGCCGCAGGGGCTAATCGCCGATGCTCACGCCATCTACGTCGCCGACACCGGCAACCACGCCATCCGCCGCATCGACCGGGCCACCGGCGCCGTGACAACACTGGCCGGCACCGGCGGGCGCGGCCGGGTGCTGCGCGGTTCCGGCGAGGGCCGGGAGACGGCGCTCGCCTCCCCCTGGGACCTGGAACTGTCGGGGGACCGGCTGTTCTTCGCCAACGCTGGAACGCACCAGATCGGCGTGCTGGACCTGCGGGATGGCACGGTGTGTCCCCTGGCGGGCAGCGGGGCGGAGGGGCTGCACGATGCCGGACCGCAGGAGGCCGCCTTCGCCCAGCCCAGCGGCCTCGCCCTGTCCCGTGACGGCCGGACGCTCTTCGTCGCCGATCCTGAAAGCTCCGCCATCCGAGCTGTGGATGCGGCGACAGGGGCGGTGAGGACGTTGGTGGGCGGCGGGCTGTTCGAATTCGGCCATGTGAACGGCCCGCTCGATCTGGCGCGGCTTCAACATCCCCTGGGCGTCGCCCTGTGGGACGACCGGCGCCTCCTCGTCGCCGACAGCTACAATGGCGCCGTGCGCGTGCTCGACCTGGAGCGGCGCACCCTTTCCGATCTGGAGGACCGCCCCTTCACCTGCGCCGACCCGCTCTGCCTGCCGCTGGGCGAGCCCGCCGGCATTCAGCCGGACGGGCCGGACCGGCTGCTGCTGTCCGACACGAACAACCACCGGATCGTCGAATACCGGATCGCGGAGCGCACCAGCCGGACTTGGTCAGGCTGAACGGGGGCAGGCTGAACGGGGCCGGCTGAACAGGGACCGGCCGCAGCAGTGGCCGGCCCCCGTTGCGGCCGTCAGAACCAGACGCGCAGGCCCGCCAGGAAGGACAGGCTGCTCGCGTCCTCGCCGTGGGCGCGGGCCATCTCGGCCGTTTCGCCGAGTTTCCGCTCCCAGCTCACCCCGACATAGGGCGCGAACTCCCGTGCCACCTCGTAGCGGAGCCGCAGGCCGAGTTCGACGTCGTTCACGCCCCGGCCCGCGTGCAGTTCCCGCACGCGCTGAGCCGACGCGTTCACCTCGATCCTGGGCTGGAGGACGAGGCGCTGGGTGATCAGCAGGTCCTGTTCGGCCTCCAGCCGGGCGCTGAGGTCGCCGTCCTCGCTGAGAAAGGCCAGGGCGGTGACGTCGAGGAAATAGGGCGCCATCCCCTCGAACCCGGCGACGGCGTAGGTCGTCTGCGGCAGCGGCCGGACGTCGTGCCGGACGCCGATCTGGGCATCCCAGAACTCCGAGACCATGCGGCTGTAGAGGAGCTGGAACTCCGCCTCCTCCACCGGCCCGTCCACCGGCTTTTCGCCCTCCGCACGGAAGCGGAGCTTGTGGGTGTCGCCGCCGATCCAGCCCTCGGCTTCCCAGTCCAGGCTGTTCTCTCCGTCCTTCCAGCGGTGCTCGAACCGCTCGACGGACAGGGTGGCCAGGATCGGCGGCTCCTCATGGAAGGCCTCCGCGCCGTGCTGAGAGGTGCCATGCGGATCCGCAGCCATGGCCGCGCCGGTCGAAAGCGCCAGCGCGCCGGCGATGAGCGTGGCGCGTGCCGCCGGGATCATCCCCTTCAAGTGCCGTCTCATGCGCCGTTCCCCCGCCGGAGCTGGGCCGTGCGCGGCTCGACGATGAAGCGCGTCATCATGCCGGAAGCCATGTGATAGAGAAGGTGGCAGTGGAAGGGCCATTCGCCCGCCTCGCTCGCGGTCAGCACGACTGAACTGGTCTGGCCCGGCGGAACGAGCACGACGTGCTTCTTCGGCAGCCGTCCCTTCTGGCCGTTCTCCATCTCCACGAACATGCCGTGCAGGTGCATGGGGTGGGCCATCATGGTCTCGTTCACGTAGCGGATGCGGATGCGGTCGCCCTGGGCCACCCGGATCGGTTCGCCCTCGCCGAACTTCCGCCCGTTCAGGGTCCAGATGTAGCGGGACATCATGCCGTTCAGCCGCAGCTCGAGCTCATGGGAGGGCTCGCGGGAATCCTCGGTCGGGGTGAAGGACTTCAGGTCCGCATAAGCGAGCGCCCTGGCGCCCGGCGGTGTGCCCGCGTCCGCCCAGCCGGCGGCGTGACCGGCACGCTTTTCCGCGCCATGGTCCATGCCGGCCATGGCGCCATGCTCCATCGAACCATGATCCATCGCGCCGTGGTCCATGGAGTCATGCCCCATGCTTCCATGGTCCTTCCCGCCATGGTCCATTCCTCCGTGATCCATTCCCCCATGCGCCATTCCCCCATGCGCCATTCCCATGTCGGCCATGGTCAGCACGGTGCGCGGGCGTCGCTCGGGTAGGTCGCCCTGCATGCCCTCGCGCGGGGCGAGCGTGGCGCGGGCGAAGCCGGAGCGGTCGATGGGCTCGGCGAAGAGGGTGAAGGCCTTGTCCTCGCGCGGCAGCACGACGACGTCGTAGGTCTCGCCCACCCCGAAGCGGAATTCGTCCGCCCGCACCGGCACGACGTTCTGCCCGTCGGCCGCGACCACGGTCATGGGCAGGCCCGGAATGCGGACGTCGAAGATCGTCATGGCCGAAGCGTTGATGATCCGCAGCCGCACCCGCTCGCCGGGGGTGAAGAGGCCGGTCCAGTTGTCCTGCGGCCCCTTGCCGTTGACCAGGAATTGGTAGCCGGTCACGTCGGCGAGGTCGGTCGCCTCCATCCGCATTTCGCCCCAGTCGAGCCGGTCGCCGACCGTGGCCTGGAGCCCGTCGCGGCGGGCGTCGCGGAAGAAGTCCAGCAGCGTGCGCTTGCCGTTGTTGTAGTAGCCCTCGCTGATCTTCAGCTTGCGCAGGACCGCTTCCGGGTCCTCCGCCGTGTGGTCGGAGAGCAGGAGGACATAATCCCGGTCAGCCCGCACGGGGTCGCGGCCGGCGGGCTCGATCACGATGGCGCCGTACATGCCCTCCTGCTCCTGAGAGGCGGAGTGGCTGTGGTACCAGTAGGTGCCCGCCTGGCGGAGCTGGAAGCGGTAGGTGTAGGTCTGTCCGGGCCGGATCGGCTCGTAGCCGTTGAAGCCCGGCGCGCCGTCCATCACCCCCGGCAACAGCAGCCCGTGCCAGTGGATGGAGGTCGGCTCGTCCAGGCGGTTGGTGACGCGGACGACCACCTCCTCCCCCTCGCGCCAGCGCAGCGTGGGGGCGGGAATGGAGCCGCCGATGGCGATGCCCCGGCCCGGCACGCCGTCGATGGCGATGCGGGTCCGCTCCACCGCCAGATCCAGCGTCCGGTCGGAGGAGGCGAAGCTGCGGCGCCCCGGATAGGCGGTCACCACGCCGGCGAGCCCCGCCATCCCGGCGAGCCGCAGCGCGTCGCGCCGGGAGAGGCCGTGCGATTGGTTGGTCATGCCTTCCCCCCTCAGCGCTGGACGGCGAGCTTGCCGACCATGCCGGATTCGTAATGGCCGGGCATGTTGCAGGCGAATTCGAGCGCCGTGGCCTTGGTGAAGGTCCAGGTCAGCTCCCCGGTCCGGCCGGGTTCGACCAGCACGCTGTTGGCGTGGTCGTGCTTCATGGAATGGTTCATTCCCGGCATCTTGGAATGGTCCATGTTCATCATCTTGTGGTTGATGCCGCTCTCCGTCAGCATGCCGTGTTCCACCATCATGGCCATCTGCTCCTGGTGTTCGGCGTGCATCGCGGCGGTGCCGAGATTGAACTCGTGCAGGAACTGGCCGCTGTTCTTCACGACGAAGCGGACCGTCTCCCCGGCCTTCACCTGGATGGTTTCCGGCTCGAAGAAATTGTCTCCCATGGTGACCTGGATGGTGCGCTTGGCGGCGGAGGCTTTCGCCGGCTTGCCCACGGCGTCGGTGCCGTGGGAATGGCCGGCGGCACCCTGGGCGGCCAGGGCCGGCGGCGCGATCAGGCCGGCGGCGGCGATCAGGGCGGCGAAAAGCGTGCGGTTCGAAGGCATGGGGATGCTCCTCCTCCACGGCATCGGGGATGCCGGGCAGGGTTGCGGCTCGCGGCTGTGGCGGGCCGGACGTGACTGGGGAAAAAAGGCCGGCGGCCGGACGACGAGGGTCCGGCTCTTCCGGGAAAGGCCTCAGGCGGCGCGGGGCGGGCGTCTCGGCGGCGACAGGGCGCGCCCGTGGCGCGCCGATTCCGTGAAGGCCGGCAGGACGGCCTCCGTCCAGGACACCGGCGTCATCTCGGCCCGCGCGGGCTCCAGCGCCACGGCGCCGCAGGCCATCAGGCAGCAGCCCGCATGGCCCTTGTGGGAAGCATGGCCGCCATCGGAGCCGCCGCCAGGGGCGCCGTGATCGCGAGCGCCATGGGAATGCGCGTCACCGGAGTGGGAGGCTTGCCCATGGGCGCCATGCCCATGCAGGCCGTTCCCATGCTCCGCATGCGTGGCGCAGTGCGGGGAAACGGCCCCATCGAGCGGCGCCGCCGTCGCGGCGGGCATGGCGAAGGCTCCCCAGCCGAGGAGGAGTCCGAACAACACAAACGCCAGCAAGCGTGCGATGCGCATCCGTGCCCTTGGTGCCATGCCGGCCGGGCCGCTGCCCGGTCCCGCCCAATATAGGGCCGCACCCCCGCGGGCCGCAATGCCGCGCGGCCCTCCCTCGTGCCACGGAACCCCGGCGAAGGCGGACGGTTACGGGATCCGACATTGCTTCCCCAAGCTGGAGTGGCGCCCATGGCCGCCTTTCGCGCTTCCCTCGACCCCGTCCCGAAGATGATCGCGGAACAGGCCCGGCCTCTTCCGGATCCGGACGATCCGGACTTCGCCGCCGCCTTCGACAGCCTGGGCGAGGCGCGGGTCGTCCTGCTGGGCGAGGCGTCGCACGGCACGTCGGAGTTCTACCGGGCGCGGGCGGCGATCACCCGGCGGCTGGTGGAGAAGCACGGCTTCACCATCATCGCGGTGGAGGCCGACTGGCCGGACGCAGCGCATCTCGACGCCTTCATCCGCGGGGGGCTGCGCCCCTCCCAGGCGGACGGGCCGCCCTTCGGCCGCTTCCCGACCTGGATGTGGCGCAACGAGGAGGTCGCCGCCCTGATCGGCTGGCTGCGCGCCCACAACGAGACGGTTCCTGAGATGGAGCGCAAGGCCGGCTTCTTCGGCCTCGACCTCTACAGCCTCAACAGCTCCACCCAGGCGGTGCTGGCCTATCTCGAGCGCATCGACCCGGAGACCGCGAAGGAGGCGCGCCGCCGCTATTCCTGCTTCGAGCCCTGGCTGCGCCGGCCGGAGGTCTACGGCCACATGACGATGGCCGAGGGCTTCGGCTTGTGCGAGGACGGCGTGCTGAAGGTGCTGCGCGACCTGCTGGAAAAGCAGCTCGACTACATGCGGCAGGGCGGTACCGCCTATTTCGACGCAGCGCAGAACGCCCGCGTCGTCGCCTCGGCGGAACGCTACTACCGCTCCATGTACCGGTCGGACGATGATTCCTGGAACCTGCGCGACACCCACATGGCCGACACGCTGGACGCGCTGCTGTCCTGGCGGCCGGACGGCAAGACGGCGCCGAAGGCGGTGGTCTGGGCGCACAACTCCCACATCGGCGACGCGCGCGAGACCGGCATGTCCGACCGGGGCGAGCTGAACCTGGGCCAGCTCTGCCGGGAGCGCCACGGCGACGCGGTGCGGCTGGTCGGCTTCGGCACCCACACCGGCACGGTGGCCGCCGCCACCGACTGGGACGACCCGATGGAGGTGAAGAAGGTGCTCCCCTCCCGTCCGGACAGCGTGGAGCGTCTGTTCCACGACAGCGGCCTGCCCCGCCTCGCGCTCGACCTGCGGGCCGCCCCGGAGGAACTGCGCGAGCTGCTCGCCACGCCGCTGCTGGAGCGCTACATCGGCGTCATCTACCGCCCGGAAACCGAGCGCTGGAGCCATTACGTCGAATCCCGCCTGTCGCGGCAGTTCGACCAGTATGTCTTCTTCGACCAGACCCGCGCCGTCACCCCGATCGCCGGCGCCGAGAAGGCGGGTGCGGCGGAAACCTACCCCTTCGGGCTGTGACGCATGCCGGCGCGGCGCCTCACCGCCGCGCCGGCTGAGGCCGCGCCGACTGGATCATCATCATCTCGCCGACATTCTCCGGCGTCACCAGCCCGACCAGCCGGCCCTCGCCGTCGGTGACGCCGACGGCGGGCAGCCGGTTCTCCTGCATGACGCGCAGGGCTTCCTCTAGATTGCCGCGGTTGCGGACGACGGGGATGTCGGTGCGCATCACCTCCAGCACGGGGGTGTCGGGGCCGCGCTCGCGCAGGGCGCGGATCATGTCGTCGCGCGTCAGCACGCCGCGCAGCCGCCCCGCCCCGTCCACCACCGGGAACTCGTGCTGGGTGGTGCGGATCAGGCACTGCACGGCGTCCTCCACGACGCTGGAGGGCGACAGGCTCTCGAATCGCGTGACCATGGCGTCGGACACGGCGACCCCGCGCGTGATCTCCCGCATCTGCACCGCGTGCGCCTCCGACGCGGCACCCAGATAGACGAAGAGCGCGATGAAGATCAGCAGGGGGTTGCCGAACAGGCCGAGCAGCCCGAGCCCGAAGGCCACCGCCTGACCGACCGAGGCCGCCATCTGCGTGCCCCGCCCATAGCCAAGCCGTGCCGCGAGGATCGCCCGCAGCACGCGCCCGCCGTCCATGGGAAAGGCCGGGATCAGGTTGAAGAGCGCCAGGAACAGGTTCACCGAGGCGAGCCGGGCCAGCATGTCCACGCCCGCGTTCTGGACCTCCATGCTCCCCGCTGGCAGGAAGCCGCCGAGCAGGAGATAGAGGATGCCGGCGATCACGATGTTCACGGCCGGACCGGCCAGCGCGATCACCAGCTCCTGCGACGGCTTTTCCGGGATGCGCTCCAGCCGCGCGACGCCGCCGATGGGCAGGAGCGTGATGTCCGGTGTCTGCACCCCGTAGCGCCGGGCTGCGAAGACATGGCCGAACTCGTGCAGCAGGACGCACAGGAACAGCAGCGCGATGAAGACGACGCCCTCCAGGGCCGCCTCCGCCCCGCCCTGCGCGTGGTGGGCGATGCCGATCCACAGCAGGAACAGCAGGAAGGTGATGTGGATGCGGATCACCGTGCCCTTCACGGTGCCGATGGGGATCGACCAGTTCATCGCGCGTCTCGCCCTTTGAGTCTCGCCCTTTGAGGGAAGTAAGGCGGGAACAGGCGGAAAACAGGAACGATCCGTCACGATGGCTTGAGCGGAGCTTGTTCGCCCCCGGCCCCCTCCCCACCGGAACCGTGACCGGACGGTCCTGTTGCGAAAAGGGAGGCATGGTGGAACGGAAAGGGCCTGCGCATGAGGATCAAGAAGCTGAATGACGGCGCCGAACGGGTCTTCGCGGTCGTCTTCCAGAGCGGGGAGGACCCCATGGCCGGCCTGACCGAGATGGCGCGGCAACGGGAGTTCAACGCCAGCAGCTTCACCGGGATCGGCGCCTTCCGCCGCGCCGTGCTGGGCTTCTTCGACCTGGACCGCTCCGACTACCACCGCATCCCGGTCGAGGAGCAGTGCGAGGTCGTGTCGCTGACCGGCAACATCGCGCTGGTGGACGGGGCGCCCAGCCTGCACATTCACGCCACGCTGGGCCGCCGTGACGGCAGCGCCGTGGTCGGCCACCTGCTGGAGGCGGAGGTGCGCCCGACCCTGGAACTCATCCTGACCGAACTGCCCGCCTGCATGGCCCGCCGCCGGGATCCTGCCACCGGCCTGCCGCTGCTGGCACCGTCGAACCTCGGCGACTGACCGGTCAGCCCGTCCGCATCAGCCGTTCGCGCGCCAGCCGGGCGCTGTTGTGGCGCAGGCCCGGCGGCCTGGTGCGCAGATAGGCGACCCGGAGCGAACGGGCCAGGGCGCCCAGCGCCGCGAGGCTGATCCCGGTGAGGATGGCGGCAGACGCCATGTGCTTTTCCGTGCCCGAGGACTGAAGCGTGTAGAGCAGCCCGAGGCCCGTCACCGTGAGAAGCAGCAATCCACCGCGAAAGGTCATCGACGACGCTCCGTCTCCACCAGCCTATTTGGAGACAATGCGAACGCGATGGTGCGGTTTCCAGGCCGGCTCAAGCGGTAACGCGCATGAGGCTGTTCGGGACCGGAGAATCGGTGGCGGGTCCTACTCCGCATGACCGGGATCCGACGTTCGGACGGGAGCGGCGGGCCGCAGGCCGCTCCCGTCCGCCGCCCCCATCAGCCGAAGGTGCTCACTCTTTCTGGATGCCGGCGGCCTGGACGATGTCGGCCCACTTCTTGGTTTCCGACTGGACGAGCGCCGCCAGCTCCTCCGGCGTGCTGGTGGTCGGCTCGATGCCGGCGTTGTTGAGGCGGGCCGCCGAGTCCTTGTCCTTGATCGCGGCGGTGAAGGCGGCGTGCAGCTTCTCGATGACGGGCTTGGGCGTGCCGGCCGGCACGAAGGCGGCGAACCAGGCGGTCAGCTCGTAGCCGGGAACGCCGGCCTCGGCCATGGTCGGCAGCTCGGGCGCCAGCGCGGCGCGGCGAGCGCCGGAGACGGCGAGACCCTTGGCCTTGCCGGCGCGCACGTGCGGCAGGGTGGTGGCGAGATCGGCGAAGACCAGCGAGATCTGGCCGCCCAGCAGATCCTGGATCGCCTGCGGGTTGCTCTTGTAGGGCACGTGCAGCATCTCGATGCCGGTCATGCTCCGCACCATCTCCGCCGCGATTCGCGACGAGCTGGAGCCGCTGCCGAAGGAGAGTTGGCCGGGGTTGGCCTTGGCGTGGGCGACCAGCTCCTGGACCGTGTTGGCCGGCACCGAGGGATTGGCGATGAAGGCCAGCGGGATGTCGCCCAGCTTGGTCACCGGCGCGAAGTCCTTCACCGGGTCGTAGGACATGGTCTTCATCATGTTCTGGTTGGCGGCGTGGGTGGTGTTCGTCGCCATCAGAACCGTGTAGCCGTCCGGCGCGGCGCGCGCGACCTGCGAGGCGGCGATGGAGCCGTTGGCGCCGGGGATGTTCTCCACCACGATAGACTGGCCGAGGGTCTGGGACATGTGCTGGCCCAGCACGCGCGCCAGCGTGTCGGTCGCGCTGCCGGCGGCGAAGGGGACGAGGAAGCGGACGGACTTCTCCGGGTAAGTGGCCTGCGCCCCGGCCGTGCCGGCCGCCGTCACCGCCGCGAGGGCGATGGCCCCCGCCATGATGGTCCTGAACATGTGTCTTCTCCCTAGGGTGCTTTCGTTTTTCGGATGAATGTTTTTCAAAGGCCGGTGCCGGTCTCCAGCTCCATCTCCAGCAGTTCGGAGCTGAGGCACTTGCCGTGCGGATCGATGGCGAGCGAGGTGGTGACCCCGCCCCCCAGCGCGCCGGTGCAGACGAACTGAAGGGCGGGCAGGTTCGGCAGCTCGTGGCGCGTCACTTCCCCCCGGATGGTCCGGCCCAGGAAAGCCTTCACGGCCTCGGCGGTGACCTCCCGGCACAGCAGCGGGTAGTCGGCCTCGTCGAAGGGGATCAGCGACAGGGTGGAGGTGTCGCCCTTGTCCCCGGCGCGGCAATGGGCGATGTCGTGCAGGCGGAACTTCATGGCGCGGTCCGGATGAGGGTGACGCCGGGGCGGGCCTTGCCGCGCGGCAGCAGGGTGGACACGATCCCGACCGTCTCCTGCGCGTGGCGGCGGGTGCCGCCGCCGCCGGCCGGCCCGTTGGTCAGCATGGCCTCGACCTCGCGGCCGATCTCCTCGGCCTCGGCCAGGGTGGTGGCGCGTCCGGCCACGCGCAGGCGGTATTCGCGGGTGGGCTCCGCCCCCTCCAGGAAGCCGTAGCGGTAGGCCTCGCCGCCCAGGCATTCGATGCGGAATTCGGAGAAGCCATGGGCCAGCCGCCGGTGCAGCACCGCGCCGGCCTGGCGCGCGCGGGCCAGCGCGTTGGCGCCGCAGTAGGAGATCTCCCCCTCCCCGACATAACCGGCGTGATAGCCGACGCTGACCTTCAGCGTGTCCGGCCGGGTCCGCCCGGTCCCGCCGCTGACCTCCACCCGGTCCCCGCCCAGCGGGCGGATGCGGATGGCGCGGAAGTCGGCGGTCACGTCGGGGGTGAGATAGCCGCCGGGATCCGTGACCTCGTAGAGGAGCTGTTCCTTGACCGTGCCCGCGGTGATCAGCCCGCCCGTCCCCGGCAGCTTGCCCAGCACGCAGCGTCCGTCCGGCTCCACCTCGGCGAAGGGGAAGCCCAGATCCTCCAGCCCCTCGACCTCCTTGCGGCCGGGGTCGGCGAAATAGCCGCCGGTGACCTGCCCGCCGCATTCCAGGAGATGGCCGATGGCCGTCGCCTGCCCGATGCGCGCGGCGTCGGCCAGGTCCCAGCCGAAGTGATGGGCGAGCGGGGCGACGACCAGGGAGGGGTCGGCGACGCGGCCGGTGATCACGATGTCGGCCCCGGCCTCCATCCCCGGCAGAATGGCATCGGCGCCGAGATAGGCGTTGGCCGACAGGATGCGCCCGTAACCCGACAGCGGGCGGCCGTCTTCCATGGAGGGCGCCTCCGGGTCCAGTTCGGACAGGACGTCGTCCCCCGTCACCACCGCGATGGTGAGGTCGAGCCCCATTTCCCCCGCCATCCGCGCGGTCAGCCTTCCGGCCGCCAGAGGGTTCGCGGAGCCCATGTTGGTGACGAGGCGCGTTCCCTTCACCCTCAACAGCGGCAGCAGGGGGCGCAGGCGCCGTTCGAGCAGCGGGTCGTAACCGGCCTCCGGATCATGCAGCCGGCGCTTCTGGCCGAGCGCGATGGTGCGCTCCGCCAGACACTCCAGCACCAGATAGTCCAGCCCGCCCTCTTCGAGCAGCCGGACCGCCGGCTCCAGGCGATCGCCCCCGAAGCCGGCCCCGCAACCGATCCGCACCATCTTCCGGCCGCACTCCCGCTGGTCATGGACGTATTGTTCGTCGGGCAGATTATTGCGCTAACCTTCATAGGTGAATTGAAAAATTCTGATATCAGCGATAAAGAACCGTTATGAACGTGAACCTGCGTCAGGTCCGGGCCTTCATCGTCACGGCGCGCTTCGCCAGCTTCACGCGGGCGGCGAACCTGCTGAACCTGTCCCAGCCGGCGCTGACGGTGCAGATCCGCCAGCTCGAACAGTCGCTCGGCGTGCGCCTCTTCGACCGCAACACGCGGTCGGTGGAGCTGACGCGGGTCGGCCGGGATCTGCTGCCGGCGCTGGAACGGCTGCTCGGCGATTTCGACGCGGTGGTGGAGAGCGCGCGGGAGATGGCCGCCCTGCGGTCCGGCAGCGTCTCCATCGCCGCCCTGCCCTCCGTCGCCGCCACCGTCCTGCCGCCGCTGATCGCGGAGTTCCGGGCGGCGCATCCCCGGATCCGGGTTCAGATTCGCGACGGCGTCGGGCGCCGCATCAACGCCCTGGTGCAGGAAGAGGCGGTGGATTTCGGCATCGGCGCCGACATCGAGCCGGAGGCCGGGCTGGAGACCGTCCGGCTGTTGGGCGACGAACTGCTGGCCGTCCTGCCGCCGGACCACCGGCTCTGCGCGGCCGAGCGCCTCACCCTGGAGGAGTTGGCGGCCGAGCCGCTGATCCTTACCAATCCTGAGAGCACCGTGCGCTATCTGGCGAACCGCGCCTTCGCCGAACGGAACCTGCTGATCGCGCCGGCCTACGAGGTCACCTACATGAGCACCGCCGTCGGCCTCGTCCGCGCCGGTCTGGGCATCGCACTGCTGCCCTCCACGGCGATCGAACTGTCGCTCGCCCCGGCCATCGCCCTGCGCCCGGTGGACACGCCGGCCCTGCGGCGCTCCATCGCGCTGGTTCTGAAGGCCGGCCGCTCCCTGTCGCCCGCCGCCCAGGCCTTCCGGGAGATGCTGACGGCGCGGGTGGACGCCCAGGCTTGACGGCGTCCGGGAATCGG
The DNA here is from genome assembly GCF_017356015.1 of Azospirillum sp. SYSU D00513. Lineage (GTDB taxonomy): Bacteria > Pseudomonadota > Alphaproteobacteria > Azospirillales > Azospirillaceae > Azospirillum. Next base: position 41,991 of record NZ_JAFIQV010000038.1, on the reverse strand, counting down.
CCAATATGAAAAATGCATCTATGGTGCTCATAACGATCTGTTTGCCGGCCTGGGCTTTTCGAGCTTTCATCCGGCAGGCGGATCGAAGTCTTCAGAGGCCTGCCGTCTGCTACCGGCGGGCCTCGCTCTTTTGACGAAACCGTGGTGTTTTTGAAACCGCAGTGTTTTGTGACTGTCTCTCTACAGCGTCGCGTCCCCGGCATCCGGCTTCGGCCGGTCGATCTCTGGCTGCAACTCTGTCTGCCCGTCCTCGACCGAGCGGCCGGCAGGCTGGGCGTCGGATTGATCGAGGGCGCCGTCGTCGGGCATGGGGCGGTCCGGGCCGCCGACGCCCGGCTGCATGGCGCGCTGGTCCTGCTCGACCGCGTGGTCCTTCCGTTCGTCCGTCATCGGCTGTCCTCTCCTGTCGTGCCTTCCCCTTTCAACGGGGCAGCAACGGAGGCATCACGCCGGGCGGATCAGGGTGGAACCTGGTAGGGCGTGTCGAGCGCCGCGCGGATGGACTCCGCGGTCTTTCGGCCGAAGCCGCGGACTTTGGCGATGTCGGCCGTGTCCGCCGCAAAGACCCCGCGCACGGTGCCGAAGCGCTGGAGGAGGGAGCGCGCCTTGGCGCGGCCGATGCCGGGCAGGCCGCTGACGATGTATTCGGCGAGAAGGCGCGGGTCGGCCGGCTTGCCGGGGCGGAGCGCCAGGTCCTGGCGGCCGTCCTGAAGCCGCTTGGCCATGGACAGCAGCAGATCCGCCGTTTCCTGGAGGCTCTGCGTCCGCAGGACGGTGGCGCCCTCGACCATGGCGAGATGGCTGATGGCACCGGTGATCACCTTCGGCTCCAGCGCGACGTGGCCGTCGTAGGGGTTGCCCTCGATGATCCAGACGACCTTCTCGTAGCTCGCGCGCAGCTTGGCCGCCTGCTCGGCGAAGCGTCCGTCGAGGAGCGAGGCGACGAAATCGCCGCCGGCCTTGCGTTCGACGGCGGCGCTCGGACCGATCAGGTAGTCGCCAACGTCGAGCAGGCCGGCCTCGACCTCCACGGCGCTGCCGTCCACGCTCTTGGTCGCGCGGAGCAGGTTGATCAGTTCTGCGGGCTCGTGGCTGTCGGCGACGATGCGCATGGGGGTTCCGGTGCCGGTGGCGGTCGCAATAAGCACAACCGCGCCGGGACCGGAACGTCGCGCGGACCCTACCGGTCGTCGCGGGGCTTGCGCGGCGGCCAGCCCATGGCGTTGCGTTCCCCGGCGCGCGCCGGGGGACGGGACGCGGTGGCACCCTGCGGGCCGGGCGCCGGAGCCACGCCCTTCGCGGCGACGTCGCCGAGCAGTCCGAGCGCCCGGCGCTTTTCCGCCATGCCCTCCCCCAGCCCGGCGAGCGCCCAGAGGTCGGCCACATAGATGCGGGCCGCGGCCAGCAGCGCGTTCGGCCCCGAGGCGCCGGTGACGCGGCTGGCCGCCGAGGCGAAGCGGCGGCGCTCGTCGGCGTCGGTCCGCGCCGCCTCCTCGATGACCGCCATGGCCGCCGCGCGCGACCGGGGATCGTCGAGCGCTGCCAGCGCGTCATCGCCGAGATTCCGCTCGCGGCCGCGCGGCGTCGGAGACGCGGAGGCCTTGGACGGCATGCCCCGGTTGGGGCGGGGCTGCATCGGGGAGCGGGGCGGAGGTGACATTCTGAAACTCATGATCGCGGATGATTCTGGCGTGCTGGGTAACCCCGGTCCGGGGCCTTTGTTGCCGGGCGGCGGCCCGTGCCGGGCCGCCCTGGCCCGTCGGCCTATCCCATCGGAACGCGTGGCGGCGTCACCCCCGCACCCTGTTGGGATGAGGGTGCCGGATGCCCGGCCGGCGGGCCGACGGTCATAGGGGCCAAGCGCCGGCACATCAACCTTTTTCCACCGCCGGCATCGTTGCCGCCGGCCTGTCCCAGCCCGATGCCTCAAGCCAGGAGTGCGCCGCATGGCCCGCGTCACCGTCGAAGATTGCGTCCTTCACGTCCCGAACCGGTTCGATCTGGTCATGGTGGCGGCCCAGCGCGCCCGGCATCTCGCCGGCGGGGCCGCCCCGTCGCTCGACCGCGACAACGACAAGAACCCGGTCGTCTCCCTGCGGGAGATCGCCGAGCAGACCGTGTCGGTGGAGGAGCTTCGCAACGCACTGATCAAGGGCCATCAGCGCAGCGTCGAGCCGGACCAGCCGGAGGAGGAAATCGCGGAGCTGATGGCGAGCGAGCATGACTGGGCCGCCCGCACCGACAACTCCCTGGACGGCGACGACGCCATGGGCGACCGCGAGGAGGACCTGACCGAGGACGAGGACATGCTGTCTGAGATGGATGGCAATCCGGGCGCCGCCTTCGACATGACCGAGGAGGACGTGGTCGGTCAGGACGCCGACGGCGACGTCGGCCCCTGATCCGCCCCCTCTTACGCGGCGCGGGTTCCGCGCCGCTTGCGGTCGCGGCGGCGGCCGAACCGGTGGATGGTGTCCATGAGATCGCCCAGATCGGCGGCGCCCTCGACGTCGCCGAAATGCAGAAGCTCGCGGATGTAGGTGTCCAGGACGATCAGGATCGCCTGCTCGTCCGTCACGCCATGGGCCGGGCGGCCCAGCGCGTCCACCATCAGCGTCCCGCAATCGGCGAGCGTCTCGGCCACCTCGTTGATGGCCCGGTCCAGCGCGACCTCGTCGCCTTCGAGCACGGTCAGGACCGGCTCCAGCAGTTCGGACAGGGACAGTTGGTTGGCAGCGAATTCCGCCATGATGCACTCCGTAGCGCGTCGCGGCGGCCCGTCCGGTTTCGCCCGGCTCAGGCCGCCTTCAATTCCAGTGTGGCCGGTTCAGGCTTGGCCGGTCCGGCCCCGCTCAGGAGGGCGCGGGCCTGGTCCATGGCCGTGGTCAGGTCGGGGCAATGCGCCCGGGCGCGCCCCTCGACGAGAACGACCCAGTTGCTGAGGAAGCCGTCCGCCTCGTAGACGAGCCGGACGTCCTGGCCGGTGCCCTCCGCCCTCAGCAGGCGCGGGGTTTCGAACGACCAATGCAGGGATGTGGACATGATCCGCCTCCTTCGCGGATGCGTCGGTTCAGGATGCGCCCGCCTCAGGCGGCGAGGCGCACCGGTTCTTCGGTCCTGGCGGCGGCTTTCCCGCTGGCCTCATCGGCCGCGGGCAGGCCGGCCCAGGCGACCAGCTCCTGGCCGTTGTTGGCGAGGCGCTTGGGCTCGATGCGGCCGACGACCGCCGTGCCCTCGCGGGCCAGGCGCAGGATGTCGCCGTCCTCCGGGATCAGCGCGCGCTCGGCGCCGCAGTCGCGGGCGAGACGGGCGTGCGCCTCCAGATGCTCGATGGTGCCGTGGACCGGAACCGCGAAGCGCGGCCGGACCAGCCCGTACATGCGGCGCAGGTCGTCCCGCTTCGGGTGGCCCGAAACGTGGACCGGCGCCTCGGCCGGGGTCAGCACCTCAACCCCGATGCTGCGCAGATGGTTCTGCACGCTGCCCAGAGCCTCCTCGTTGCCGGGGATGGCGCGGGCGGAGAAGATCGCCGTGTCGCCGCGCTCCAGCCAGAGGTCGCGGTGGTCGTTGCGGGCGAGCCGGCTCAAGGCCGCCCGCTCCTCGCCCTGGCTGCCGGTGCAGAGCAGGACGAGGTTGCGGCGGTCGGTCCAGGCCGCTTCCTGCACGCTGATGAACTCCGGCACATGGTCCAGATAGCCGCAGGCCCGCGCCGCCTTCTCCATGCGCAGCATGGAGCGGCCGACCAGCACGACCTTGCGGTCGTTGGCCGCGGCGGCCTCGGCGACGGCGGTCATGCGCGCCACGTTGCTGGCGAAGCCGGTCACGGCAATGGCCCCCTTGCGTCCCGCGAAGGCCTGGATCAGACCCTCACGCGCGTCGGCCTCGGAGCCGGTGCTGCCCTCGACGTTCGCGTTGGTGCTGTCGCAGAGCATCGCCAGCACGCCTTCGTCGCCGAGGCGCTTCAGCGCCGCGATGTCCGTGGGACGGCCGACCAGCGGGTTCGGGTCGAACTTCCAGTCGCCGGTGTGCAGCACCGTGCCCGCCGGGGTCCGGATGGCGAGCGCCATCGGTTCGGGGATCGAGTGCGTCACGGCGATGGTCTCGACCTGGAAGGGGCCGAGCTTGAGGGTGTCGCCGATCGTGAAGCTCCGCACGCGGACCTCGCGCAGGGTGCCGGCCTCCTTGAAGCGGTCACGGATGACGTGCGCCGCGAAGGGGCTGGCGTAGATCGGGCAGCGCAGGCGCGGCCACAGATGGTGGATGGCGCCGATGTGGTCCTCGTGCGCGTGGGTCACGACCATGCCCACCACGTCCTCGATCCGCTCCTCGATGAAGGTCGGATCGGCCATGAGGGAGTCAATGCCCGGTGCCTCGTCGCGCATGAAGGCGACACCGGCATCCACGATCAGCCATTTTCCGGCATGGCCGTAGAGCGCCATGTTCATGCCGATGCGCGAGCAACCGCCCAACGGAAGGAACAGGATCTCGTCGGTGCCCGGGACGGGGCCGCCCGTCGGGCGGCGTCCGCCGCCCTGGTGCGGGCCGCGCGGGTGGGATTGCGACGTCGTGCGTTGCTGGCGCAGACGGTCGTTCGGCGCCATGCGGCGCCGCTTCTGTTGGTGGGTCATTCGTCTTGGTCTTCGATCAACCGGCATTCGACGCTGCCGGGCGGGCGTGCATCGCTCGTCGATGCGGAAGCTCGTTTTTGAAAGGGGTCCTCCCCGGCCATGCCGGCGGCGCCAGGACGCGGGGAGGCATCAAGGCGGCCAGCCGAACAGGCCAGGGAGGAGGGGGACCTCTCCAGCCCCGCCGGCGGCGCCAGGATCGCGGGAGGGACGATCGAGGCGACCGGCGCGTGCGGGGCCGGAGAGGAACGCTGAGGCGCGCGGTTGTCGGCGCGCCAATGGGTGTGTCTGGGAAGTCGTCCTGCCGCCGGCTCATCGCCGCGACAAGGATATATGTAAGAACGCGGTGTCGGTTTTCAAGAGCGCTTTAGGATCTTGTCCAGGGAGCTGTTCCGAAACAGTTCAATGAACGCACTGTTTTATTCAGGATGATGCCTGATGTTTCTGATGCGAGCGGCGCGGTTGCTGGAATTGTTCTTCCCCTATCCGCAGCCATCGGGCCGTTGTCGCGGGGAAACACCTAGATGGGCATCGCAATGGCGGGAACAAGGGGCGGAACCAATCCTTCCTGTCCGGTTATGTGCGTGTCACCGCGACACCGACCGGGAGCCACGGCCGCCATGATCCGCCCCGCCACCGCCGCCGACCTGCCGTCGCTGACCGACACCATCCGGCGCGCCTGGATCTTCGCCTATGGGCAGATCCTGCCCTTCGACGTGATCCAACGCTGGGCCTGCGAGGACTGGAGCGGCAACCAGGCCGCGGAGCAGTGGCCGGAGATCACGGTCTACGAGCATGAGGGCCGCGCCGTGGGCATGGTGCGGACGGAGGGACCGGACATCTCCGACCTGTTCGTCCACCCCTCCTGCCACCGCCGGGGCATCGGCACGGCACTGCTCCGCCACGCGGAGGCCCGCGTCGCGGCGGATGGGTACGAGGACGCCGAGGTCGGCGTGGTGGACGGGAACCTGACCGCCCTCTCCTTCTACGGTGCCCAGGGCTACGCCCGGCTCCGGGTGGAGGGGGAGACGGTGCCCGGCGAGGAGGCGGCCATTTTCATCCTCGCCAAGCGCCTGCGCTGAACTCAGAGGCCCTTGCGGAGCGCCGGCAGCACACGGCTTCCGAAGGCCTCGATGAACTCGGCCTGGTTGGTGCCGACATGGTGCAGGTGCAGCTCCGAAAAGCCCAGGGCCGCGAACTCGGCGAGCCAGCCCGCATGCCGTTCCGCGTCGGTTGAAATGAGAACGCTCTCCCGCATGTCCTCCGGCCTTATGAAGCGCGTGGCCATGTCGAAGTCCTGCGGCGTGCGCAGGGTCCAGTTCACGTCGCCGCCGATGGCGTTGGCCCGCCACTGGTCGTGCGCCTGCCGCAGGGCCTCCTCCTCCGTCGCCGCCCAGGACAGCCCCACCTGGAGGAACAGCGGCTTGCCCTCCCCGCCGCCGCGCCGGAAGGCCTCGATCACCTTGCGCAGCTGGTCCGGCTTGGCGCTGACCGTCAGCAGCCCGTCGGCCCAGCCGCCCAGCCATTCCGCCGTCTGCTCGGTCACCGCGGCACCGACCAGCAGGGGCGGCGTCTCGGGCCGGGTGTAGAGCTTGGCCTCGACCACGTCGATGCGGCCGCGGTGCGTGACCGTCTCGCCCGCGAAGAGCGCGCGGATCACGTCGGCGCATTCGCGCATCCGCGCGTTGCGCTCCGGCTTGTCCGGCCAGGGCAGGCCGGTCATGTGCTCGTTGATGGCCTCGCCGCTGCCGAGTGCCAACCAGAAGCGGCCCGGATACATCTGGCAGAGCGTCGCGGCCGCCTGTGCCAGGATCGCCGGGTGATAGCGGTAGCCCGGCGCCGAGATCACCCCGAAGGGCAGCCGCGTCGCCTCCATCGCCGCTCCCAGCCAGGACCATGCGAATCCCGACTGCCCCTGCCGCTCGCTCCAGGGGTGGAAATGGTCCGACGACATGACCGCGTCGAACCCCGCCGCCTCCGCCAGCCGGACCCAGCCCAGCAGGTCCCTCGGCGTGAACTGCTCGTGCGACGCGTGATAGCCTATGCGCACCATGTCCCACTTCCCCCTGTCCGTTCCGCCAGCCGCGTGAGGCGCACGGAGAACCGGGCGGGAGTGGGACGGGTTCCGTCAGAGGCGGCCGCGCATGGCCTCAACTCAGACAGCGTTTTCGAAATCGTCGGTCAACCGCTCCTCCGTTGTGAGGAACCACTGAACGAATGGGTCTGGTGGAAGGGAAATCGGGGCGAGTGTGCTCGCTCTTTCCGGACGGATCCGGAAGCGCATTCGACGTTTCCGTGCTGAAGACGGGGCTTGTCGTGGGGGCATCGGACACAGGCTCCGCGATGGGTTTGAGAATAAGGCACAATTTCTCAGCAGCAGCTTGCCGCGACGCCCTCCCCGGTGTCCGTGTCGAAGGGCAGGCTGCCGCCGCAGCCGGGAAACAGGCCGAAATGGCGGTCCCAGTCGCCCAGGAAATCGAAATGGTCGCGGAAGCGGGTCTCGTTCAGCATGCGGTAAGTGTTGCCGCAGACCGGGAAGATGCGGCCCGCGTCGATCAGGTGGTGCTTGTCGAGCGGGAACTGCCTGGGGTGCTGCGGGATGGTGCCCTTGTAGCGAACGGCCTGCCCGTAATCCTCGCAGGCCGGCTCCAGCCCCTCCAGCTTGAACAGCCGGTATGTGGCCGAGAAGAAACGGATCGGGGCGACGCGCTCGGCCAGTTCGGCGTTGCCCAGCGTGATGGGGCGGTCCTCCACGAGGCGCGGGTCGAGGAAGCCGCAGGCCTTCGCCAGATTGACGAAATCGTTCCAGTAGAGCGCCCCGCTGAGGCATTCGCCGTAGAGGACCGGGTCGTCGCGGAGCGGCTTCGGCACGCGCCGGTCGGAGTAGACGTCGGCGAAATACAGCTCCCCGCCGGGCTTCAGCACCCGCCGGGCCTCGCGCAGGACGCTTTCCTTGTCGGGCGACAGGTTGATGACGCAGTTGGAGACGATCACGTCGAAGCTGTTGTCGGGCAGACCCAGCTCGCCCAGCCGCTCGATGTAGCCGAGCCGGAAATCGACGTTGCTGCGGGCGTGGCCGAAGGCCCGCCGGTGGTGGTCGCGGTGCCGCTCGGCGATGGCGACCTGCGCCTCGGTCATGTCCACGCCGGTGACGGCGCCGGATTCGCCGACGAGCGCCGACAGCAGGAAGCAGTCGCGCCCCGACCCGCTGCCGAGGTCGAGCACCCGCATCCCGTCGAGCAGCGGCGGGCAGACCAGCCCGCAGCCGTAATAATGGCTCACCACCTCCTCGTGCAGCTTCGCCATCAACGGCTTCAGGTGGGCCGGCGGCTCGGTGCTGCAGCAGGCGTTGGTCTTGAGGTCCGCCGTGCCCTGGAGGGTCTCGCCGTAATAGCTTTTCACGACATCGTGCATGCTGTCCCCTCTTCGGGCTGAACGGATCGGGCTGAACGGATCGGGCTGAACGGTTTGGCGGCGGACCGCCGTCCGCTGGAAGCTACCCTTTTTCAAGGGCCAAGGCGACGGCCCGTTCCCCGCCGGTTTTCTCAAAGGCCTAAAGGGCGCGCTCCTCCTCGTGCCGGCGCGCGGGGCTGCCGATGGCCGCCATCAGCTCCGCATCCTCGCCGATGCCGGCGTTGGGCGTGGTCAGCAGCGTGTCGCCGTAGAAGATCGAGTTCGCCCCGGCCAGCAGGCAGAGGATCTGCGCCTCGCGGTTCAGGGCGGAACGTCCGGCGGAGAGGCGCACCGTGCTGGCCGGCAGGACGAGCCGGGCGGCCGCGACCATGCGGACCAGCTCCAGCGGGTCGATCCGGCGGCTGCCCGCCAGCGGCGTGCCCGCGACCGGCACCAGCGCGTTGATCGGCACGCTTTCCGGGTGCGGTTCGAACCCCGCCAGCACCTGGAGCATGGAGGCGCGGTCCCGCACCGTCTCGCCCATGCCGATGATCCCGCCGCAGCACAGCTCGATCCCGCAGGCCCGCACCGCCGCCAGCGTCCTCAGCCGGTCCTCGTAGGTCCGGGTGGTGGTGATGCGGCCGTAATATTCGGGGCTGCTGTCGAGGTTGTGGTTGTAGGCGGTCAGCCCGGCCTCGGCGAGGCGTTGCGCCTGGTGCGGCTGGAGCATGCCCAGCGTGACGCAGGCCTCCATCCCGAGCCCGCGCACGCCCCGCACCATCTCCAGCACGGCGTCGAACTCCGCGCCGTCGCGGACCTCCCGCCAGGCGGCGCCCATGCAGAAGCGCTCAGCACCGGCGGCCTTGGCGCGGGCCGCCAGGGCGACCACGCCGTCGGGGTCCATCAGCTTGGCGCGGTCGAGATCCACCTCGCGGTGGTGGGCCGACTGGGGGCAGTAGGCGCAGTCCTCCGGGCAGCCGCCGGTCTTGATGCTGAGAAGGCTCGCCTTCTGCACCGCGTTCGGGTCGTGGTGCCGGCGGTGCACCGCGTTGGCGCGGCCGACCAGTTCGAGCAGGGGCAGCTCGTGAAGGTCCGCGATCTCCTCCACCGTCCAGTCGTGGCGGATCACCCCGTCCCGCGCGGTCATGAGCGCAGGCCCCGGAACCGGCCGAGGGTGGCGGGCAGCAGGGCCGCCCCTGCCGCGACGACGCCGATCTTCAGGAGGTCGCCGAGGATGAAGGGAAAGAAGCCGAGCGCAAGCAGCCGGTCGCCCGGCACGAAGACCGCCAGGCAGGCAAGGCCCAGCCCATAGACCGGAAGGAGTCCGGCGAGCATGGCGCCGAGCCGTCCCGCCGTGCCCCGCCCCTCGGCGAGCCGGCCAGCCAGCCAGGAGGCGACGAGATAGCCCAGCAGATAGCCGCCGGTCGGCCCGGCCATGTAGGCGATGCCGATCCCGTTGGCCGGCGTGCCGGAGAAAACGGGAAGGCCGGCCGCCCCGGCCCCGAGATAGGCCAGGAAGATCGAAACCGCCAGGAACGGCCCGAGGGCGACGGCGAAGCCCATGACCGCCAGCGTGTGCAGGGTCATCGGGACGGGCCAGAAGGGCACCTGAGTCTTGGCGCTGAGCGTCATGAGCGCGACGCCGGCCAGGACGGTCAGGCCGAACCGGGCGGCGGATGAAAGCCGGCTTCTGGTCGGCCATGGAACGGCGGAGAGCATGGATCGATTCCTCCAGTGGAGGCCGGTGCAGCGATTATAGATAAACGGCCCGGCCCATTTTCGGATTGCGCCATACGATCTATAAAAATTCAAGAATGGATTGGGCGCGTGCGGACAGGGTTGTGCCTTCATGGGGCAGCGACCCTGCTCCTCAGACCTGAAAACGTTGGCATTTCAAATCTCTACGTTGAGAACGGAAGGATGATGCCATTCCCAGTCTGGCGATGAATTATAGATAAAATGTCCCCTAGCCTGCGTTCGCATGAGCAAGCCGTGGCGAATCGCCGTCAGCCGACGATGGCGAAAGTCTCGCGCGTCTTGCCGGAAGGGGTCTTGACCGGGCGCTTGCCGATCCACTGGACGTGGCGCGCCAGGGTGGCGGCGGCGGCATCGAGCTGCCCCTGGCGAAGGGATGCGAGGATGGCGCGGTGGTCGTGGTCGGTGCGCGCCTCCCACTCGGCGTGCCAGGTGGCGAAGAGGAATCGCGCGCTGGCGGCGTGGAGGTCGTCGATGGAGGCGAGAAGGCGCGGCATGGCGCAGGGGGCGAGGATCAGCCGGTGGAAGGCCCGGTTCGCCTCCTCCCAGGAGCGCACGTCGCGGGCCGTGTCGCCGGCCCGCGTCGCCTCCTCCGCGGCATCGAGGATGGCGGCGGTCAGGTGGGGTGCGGCGTGGCGCAGGGCCAGCACCTCCAGCGCGGCGCGCATTTCCGCGACCTCCCGCACCTCGCGCAGGTCGAAGGCGGCGACGCGAACGCCCCGGCGCGGCTCGCTGACCGCGAGACCCTGCGCCTCGAGCCTCCGGAAGGCCTCGCGCACCGGCACATGGCTCGTCCCGAACTCCTTGGCGACATGGTCCTGCCGCAGCCGGGCACCCGGCTCGATCGCGCCCAGGATGATGCGGTCAGCCAACTCCCGGCTGATCCGCCCCGCGATCGTGTCGTCCGTGTCCTTCGCCATGATCCATAGATAATCGGCGGGCGGCGGGCCTGTCGAGCGCGGCGTGGCTGGGCGTGATGCGGTGGCCTTCTACGTCGGCATGGCGCTTACGACACCCTGCGCCAACTGCAACGCCCTGTCGGCCTGATCGGCCGTGAAGGGCTGATCAAGACAGTAATCCGCGGATCGGCGAAGCTGCCAGAGTTCCAGGATCGCGCGCCGCGCGTGAGCTATGAAGCGCGGCTGTGCCGGGTTGGAAGCGGTCTCCTTGAAGCGGGACCGGATTACCTTGTGGTCTGCCTCGTACCCGGCCGGATCGAGTTGAAACTGCCGAGCGGAGACATGGTAGACGGCGTAATAGCAAGCGTGCGCGGCAAGGCGCCAATCCGCTTCGTTCTGATCGTCACTTTGCAGAAGACGCTCGGCCGATATGACCAAGTCATCAGGCGGCATCGGCTCTTCGCTCGTAGCGGATTATGACGCGCCCTGACAACTCCGGACAGCGTGCCTCGACCCCCATATGAACGAGTCTTTCTTTATCCGCGTAAGCGCGATGGGGTCGCTCAATGCCCGGTTCCACAGGGATTTTCACCACATGGACGGTTTCGCCCTCGATGGTCTCCGTCTCAACGCAGCAGGGCACGTTGAAGATGGCCTCGGCCGAATTCTTGTAGGCCTCGGCTGCCGACTTGTCCCTCGCCGCATCGTCCTGTTGCCGGACAGCCTCGCTTTGCTGCCGGGGAGACGCTTCGAGCGCTTCATCGAGTTTTGAAGGATGTCCCATGAAACAAAAGGTGCCGCTTACCTACAGGAGAGTCAATGGGCGTGCATGCACTTGCATGACCGGAAGGGACGACACCACGCCAGCGCCGCCCCTTCCCTAACCAAACCGGAAACCGCCGGCCCTACTCGGCCTTGCCGAAGCCCTTCATGACGTCCGCCATGGTTTCGTAGGTGCCCTCGGGCATCCCTTCGATGGCCTTCAGCACCTCGCCGTCGGCGCCCTGCTTCTTCGCGTGCTGCACGAGGTCCGGCTTTTCCGCCGGGAAGTCGATGCCTTTCAGGTGGTGGGTCACGTTGATCGGTGACTGGCCGCCGTTGCCTTGGGTCATGATGGAAACTCCTTTGTCAGTGGTTGTGTGAGAAGCCGATGGAAAGGCCTTCGGGTCTCAGTCGATGCGGATCACCACCTTGCCGACATGTGCCGCACTCTCCAGGTGGCGGTAGGCGTCGTGCGCGCGGTCGAAGGGGAAGACGGTGTCGATCACTGGGCGCAGCCGGTGCAGTTCGATCGCGCGGTTCATCGCCTCGAACATCTGGCGGGAGCCGACATAGATGCCGCGCACGGTGACGCCGGCGCCCATGATCATGGTCGGGTCCATTTGCCCGCCGCTCAGAACGCCGATCAGATGGACCCAGCCGCCGAGCCGGCAGGAGGCGATGGAGCGCGGCAGCGTGCCGGCCCCGCCGACCTCCACGACGTGGTCGACGCCGCGCCCGCCGGTCAGCCGCCGCACCTCCGCCTCCCAGTCGGGATGCCGCCGGTAGTTGACGCCCTCGGCGGCCCCGAGATCCCGCGCGCGCTGGAGCTTTTCGTCGGACGAGGAGGTGGCGATCACGCGGGCGCCAGCGGCGTGGGCGAACTGCAGCGCGAAGATCGACACGCCGCCGGTCCCCAGCACCAGCACCGTCTCGCCCGCTTGCAGGGGCTTCGCCCCGTACAAGGCGTTCCAGGCGGTGACCGCGGCGCAGGGCAGCGACGCGCCCTCCTCGAAGGACAGGTGGTCCGGCAGCGGCACCAGCCCCTGCTGGTCGAACAGGCGGTATTCCGCCAGCACGCCGTCGATGGCGCCGCCCAGCGCCGTGGCGCGGTCCTCGACCGTGATCTCGCCGCCGATCCAGCCTTGCATGAAGATGCCGGCCACCCGGTCGCCGCGCTTGAAGCGCGTCACCTCCGGGCCGGCCTCCACCACCTCGCCGGCCCCGTCCGACAGCGGGATCAGGTCCGGCGGGATGCTGCTCAGCCGGTATTTCCCCTTGGCGACGGAGAGGTCCCGGTAGTTCAGCGAGGCCGCCCGCATCCGGACCAGAACCTGTCCGCGCCCCGGCTTCGGCCGTTCGGCCTCGGCCAGCGTCAGGTCGTCGATGCCCCCGGTCGTGGCAAAGCGATAGACACGCATGCACCATCCTTCTCGAAACGGAACCGCACCCCCTCAACAGGCGGGATCGGCGATTCAGCGCCTCGAACCGAGAATCGGCATGCGCCTTACGCCATCAGCTGCCCGCCATTCACCTCGACCACCTGGCCCGTGACGTAGCCGCCGAGCCGTTCGGAGGACAGGAACAGGTAGGCGCCGACGCAGTCCTCGGCGGTGCCGAGGCGCTGGAGCGGGATGCGGGCGGCCGTGGCGGCAAGCTTTTCGGGGCTGGAGTAGCGGCCGTGGAAGTCGGTGTCGATGGTGCCCGGCGACACGGCGTTGACGCGGATGCGCTCGGGCGCCAGCTCCGTCGCGAGCGAGCGGGTGAAGGTCGAGACGAAGGCCTTGGAGGCGCTGTAGAGCGAGGATCCCGGGCTGCCGCCGGTGCGTGCGGAGATGGAGACGGTGTTGACGATGGCGCCACCGCCTGCCGCCTTCAGCGCCGGCAGGGCGCGGCGGCAGGCGACGACGACGGAGCGGAGGTTGAGGTCCACCACCTCGTCCAGGAAGGAGTCCTCCAGCGAGGCCAGCGGCATCCGGCCGACCATGGTGCCGGCGTTGTTGACGAGCACGTCGAGGCCGCCCAGGAAATCCACGGCCCCGTCCACCACTGATTCCACCGCGCGCGGGTCGCGGAAGTCGCCGGAGAAGGCGCGGGCCACCGCACCGCCGGCCGAAAGCTCCGCGGCCAGCGCCTCCGCGGCCCCGCTTTGGCCGGAGCCGTGCAGCGCCACCCGCGCGCCCAGCCCGGCGAAGGCGGCGGCGAGTGCGGCACCGATGCCCCGGCTGCTGCCCGTCACCAGGACACGCTTGCCGCGCAGGTCGTCGCCGAGCGCCGTCGCGGGCCATCCGTTCATGCTCATTCCCCCGCCTCCGTCCGGCGCGCGCGCCGCACCCGTTCCACCGCGTCGAGCCAGCCGGCGTAGAGCCGGTCGCGGCGGGCCGCCTCCATGCGGGGCTCGAAGCGGCGGTCGCAGCGCCAGCCGGCGGCCACCGCCGCCTGGTCCTTGTAGACCCCGGCCTTGAGCCCGGCGAGGCTGGCGGCACCCAGCGCCGTCGTCTCGATCACCACCGGCCGCTCGACCGGCACCTCCAGCATGTCCGCGAGGAACTGGCACAGCCAGTCGTTCGCCGCCATGCCCCCGTCCACCCGCAACGCGCCCGCCCGCATCGGCCAGTCCGACAGCATGGCATCGCGCAGGTCGCGCGTCTGGAAGGCGACGGCCTCCAGCGCCGCGCGGGCGATGTGCGCCGGCCCGGCGTCGAGCGTCAGGCCGGAGATGGCGGCGCGGGCGTGCGGATCCCAGTGCGGCGCCCCCAGCCCGACGAAGGCCGGCACGAGATAGACGCCGTGGCTGTCCGGCACGCGGGTGGCGAGGTCGTCGGTCTGCGAGGCGTGGGTGATGATGCCCAGCCCGTCGCGCAGCCACTTGATCGCGGCACCCGCGATGAAGATCGACCCCTCCAGCGCGTAGGTCGTCCGCCCGTCCAGCCGGTAGGCGACGGTGGTCAGCAGGTTGTTGCGCGACGCCACCGGCTTGTCGCCGGTGTTCAGCAGGGCGAAGCAGCCCGTGCCGTAGGTGGACTTCACCATGCCCGGCTCGAAGCAGGCCTGGCCGAAGGTCGCGGCCTGCTGGTCGCCGGCGATGCCGGTGATGGGGACCGGCCGGCCGAGCAGGTCCGGCTCGGTGGCGCCGAACTCGGCGTTGCTGTCCAGCACCTCCGGCATGATGGCGCGCGGCACGCGGAACAGGGCCAGCAACTCCTCGTCCCAGTCCTGCGCATGGATGTCGAACAGCATGCTGCGGGACGCGTTGGTCGCGTCGGTCGCGTGCACGCGCCCGCCGGTCAGCCGGTGCAGAAGGAAGCTGTCGATGGTGCCGAAGCACAGCTCGCCCCGCTCGGCGCGCGCGCGGGCGCCGTGCACGTGGTCGAGGATCCAGGCGATCTTGGTCGCGGAGAAATAGGCGTCGATGACCAGGCCGGTCTTGCGCTGGACCAGCGGGCCGCAACCCTGCTCCACCAGCGCGCGGCAGGCCTCGGCGGTGCGGCGGTCCTGCCAGACGATGGCGCGGTGCACGGGCTCTCCCGTCGCGCGGTCCCAGACGACGGTGGTCTCGCGCTGGTTGGTGATGCCGATGGCCGCGATGTCCGCCGCGCCGAGACCGGCTTCGGCCACGGACTCGCGCAGCACGGCCACGGTGTCGCGCCAGATGTCCTCCGGGTCATGCTCCACCCAGCCGTCGGCCGGGTAATGCTGCGCGAATTCCCGCCGCGCCACCCCGACCGGAAGCCCCTGCCGGTCGAAGACGATGGCGCGCGTGGAGGTGGTGCCCTGGTCGATGGCAAGCACGTGGCCCGGTGCGGACATGGCGTTTCCTTTTTCTTCGTTTCCCTTCCCGCCCACGGGTCCCTCTCCCGCCCCGGGAGAGGGTGGCGCGCAGCGCCGGGTGAGGGTGCAAATTAATGAGGGTGAGGGGCAAGCTTGCACCCTCACCCTCCCGCCGCTACGCGGCGGGTCCCTTCCCTCTCCCGGGGCGGGAGAGGGAATCTGCCAGCCGTAACCTTACTTCATCGCCGCCTTCTTCGGCGGGGTGGCGGGCCAGGACTTGATCAGCTCGTCGTAGTTCACGGTCTCGCCCTTCGGCTTCTCGTTGTCCAGCTTGCGCTGGGGCGCGATGTTGCCGTCCTTCTCGGCCTTGGCGTACCAGAACTCGGCCGATTCCTTCTTGTTCATCTTCGGGCCGCACTCGCCCTGCACGCCGGACCGTTCCAGACGCTCCAGCACGGAGTCCTGGGCCGCGGCCAGCGCGTTCATGGCCTCCTGCGGGGTCTTGGCGCCCGACGAGGCGTCGCCGATGTTCTGCCACCAGAGCTGGGCCAGCTTCGGGTAGTCGGGGATGTTGTTGCCGGTCGGGGTCCACTGCACGCGCGCGGGCGAGCGGTAGAACTCGATCAGCCCGCCCAGCTTCGGCGCGCGCTCGGTGAAGGTCTTGTCCCAGATGTCGCTCTCGCGGATGAAGGTCAGGCCGACATGGCTCTTCTTCAGGCTGACCGACTTGGCGGTGACGAACTGGGCATAGAGCCAGGCAGCCTTGCGGCGGTCCACCGGCGTGGACTTCAGCAGGGTCCAGGAGCCGGCGTCCTGGTAGCCGAGCTTCATGCCTTCCTTCCAGTAGGCGCCGTGCGGCGAGGGGGCCATGCGCCATTTCGGCGAGCCGTCGGCGTTCACCACCGGC
This sequence comes from Azospirillum sp. SYSU D00513, assembly GCF_017356015.1. Lineage (GTDB taxonomy): Bacteria > Pseudomonadota > Alphaproteobacteria > Azospirillales > Azospirillaceae > Azospirillum. Next base: position 25,882 of record NZ_JAFIQV010000038.1, on the reverse strand, counting down.
AGCCCGTCCTTCACCATGTCCGCGGTGAAGGCGGTGTACCAGAAGATCTGCTGGGCCACGTTGCCCTGGGCCGGCACCGGGCCGGATTCGGAGAAGGTCATGCCCGCTGCCTGCGGCGGCGAGTATTTCTTCATCCACTCGACGTACTTGGCGATGGAATAGACCGAGGCCGGACCGTTGGTGTCGCCGCCGCGCTCGATCGAGGAGCCGACCGGGCGGCAGCCCTCCATGCGGATGCCCCATTCGTCCACCGGCAGGCCGTTGGGAAGGCCGCGGTCGCCGTTTCCGGCCATGGACATCCAGGCGTCGGTGAAGCGCCAGCCCAGCGATGGGTCCTTCTTGCCGTAGTCCATGTGGCCGTAGACCTTGACGCCGTCGATCTCCTTCACGTCGTTGGTGAAGAACTCGGCGATGTCCTCGTAGGCCGACCAGTTGACCGGCACGCCCAGCTCGTAGCCGTACTTGGCCTTGAACTTTTCCTTCAGGTCCGGGCGCTGGAACCAGTCGTAGCGGAACCAGTAGACGTTGGCGAACTGCTGGGTCGGCAGCTGGTACAGCTTGCCGTCCGGGCCGGTGGTGAAGGACTTGCCGATGAAGTCGTCGATGTCCAGCGTCGGCGAGGTGACGTCCTTGCCCTCGCCCGTCATCCAGTCGCTGAGCGCCACCGCCTGCTTGTAGCGGAAATGGGTGCCGATCAGGTCGGAGTCGTTGACCCAGGCGTCATAGATGTTCTTTCCGGACTGCATCTGCGTCTGGATCTTCTCCACCACGTCGCCTTCCTGGATCAGGTCGTGGCGGAGCTTGATGCCGGTGATCTCGCTGAAGGCCTTGGCCAGCACCTTCGCTTCATACTCGTGGGTGGTGATGGTCTCGGAGACGACGTTGATCTCCATGCCGGCGAAGGGCTTCGCGGCGTTGATGAACCATTCCATCTCCTTGAGCTGCTCCTCCTTCGACAGGGTCGAAGGCTGGAACTCGCTGTCGATCCAGCGCTTGGCCGCCTCCAGGTCGGCGAAGGCCGGCGCCGAGCCGAACAGGAGGGCCGCCGCGGACGCGGTGGCCAGACAGAATTTGCGCATGTGTCCCTCCCCTAGTTTTGTTCTTCGAAAAACCGGTCCTGTCCCCCCGCCCCTACACCCAGCGGAACACCGCCGCGGCGTAGAGGAGCGAGAGGGCGGATGCGTAGTGCAGGTCCGGGCCGATCAGCCCGAGCCAGGCGAGATGGATGAAGGCGCTGCCGAGCAGCGTGATGAACAGCCGGTCGCCGCGCGTGGTGGCGATGCCGAGGACGCCGTCGCGCTCCACCTCCGGCCGGCGGACGGCCAGCACGGTCAGCAGCGTCAGCACGCCCAGGATCGCGGCGAAGAAGGCCGCCGTCTCCCAGGTCCAGGCCATCCAGGCGAACTGCTCGCCGAACTGCGCTGTCTGTTCCATGACGGACCCCTCCTCAGACGCGGCCCAGGGCGAAGCCCTTGGCGATGTAGTTGCGCACGAACCAGATCACGAGCGCGCCGGGCAGGATGGTCAGCACCCCCGCGGCGGCCAGCAGCCCCCAGTCCATGCCCGAGGCCGAGACGGTGCGGGTCATGGTCGCGGCGATCGGCTTGGCGTCGACCGAGGTCAGGGTGCGCGCCAGCAGCAGCTCGACCCAGCTGAACATGAAGCAGAAGAAGGCGGTGACGCCGATCCCGCTCGCCACCAGCGGCATGAAGATCTTCACGAAGAAGCGCGGGAAGGAATAGCCGTCGAGATAGGCGGTCTCGTCGATCTCGCGCGGCACGCCGGACATGAAGCCTTCCAGGATCCAGACGGCGAGCGGCACGTTGAACAGGCAGTGCGCCAGCGCCACGGCCAGCGGCGTGTCGAACAGCCCGATCGCCGAATAGAGGTTGAAGAAGGGCAGCGCGAAGATGGCCGGCGGCGCCATGCGGTTGGACAGCAGCCAGAAGAACAGGTGCTTGTCGCCGACGAAGCGGAAGCGGGAGAAGGCGTAGGCCGCCGGCAGCGCCAGCGCGATGGACAGCACCGTGTTCAGCGCCACGTACTGCAGAGAGTTCAGGTAGCCCGAATACCAGGACGGATCGGTGAAGATCGTCACGTAGTTCTGGAAGGTCAGCTCGTGCGGCCAGAGCGTCAGCCCGCCGACGATTTCGCTGTTGGTCTTCAGGCTCATGTTGACGAGCCAGTAGATCGGCAGCAGCAGGAAGACGATGTAGAGCGTCAGCACGATCCGCGCGCGCAGCATGTTTTGTGTCTCCCCTCAGTCCCGTTGCGCGTCCATGCGGGTCATCACCGTGTAGAAGACCCAGCAGACCGCGAGGATGATCAGGTTGTAGACGATGGACAGCGCCGCCGCCTTGCCGAGGTCGAACTGCCCCAGCGCCAGCTTGACGAGATCGATCGACACGAAGGTGGTGGAGTTGCCGGGGCCGCCGCCGGTGACGACGAAGGGCTCGGTGTAGATCATGAAGCTGTCCATGAAGCGCAGCAGCACGGCGATCAGCAGCACCCGGTGCATCTTCGGAAGCTGGATGTTGCGGAAGATCGCCCAGCGCGAGGCGCCGTCGATGCGCGCCGCCTGGTAGAAGGCATCGGGGATGGAGCGCAGCCCGGCGTAGCAGAGCAGCGCCACCAGCGAGGTCCAGTGCCACACGTCCATGGCGACGATGGTCACCCAGGCCGACAGGGGATCGGCCGTGTAGTTGTAGGGGATGCCCAGCCGGTTGACCGCCCAGCCCAGCAGGCCGATGTCCTCGCGGGCGAAGATCTGCCAGATGGTGCCGACGACGTTCCAGGGGATCAGAAGCGGCAGCGCCATGACCACCAGCGTCGCCGCCACCCGCCAGCCGTCGCGCGGCATGGACAGCGCCACGGCGATGCCCAGCGGGACCTCGATGGCGAGGATCAGGGCGGAGAAGAGCAGGTTGCGCCACAGCGCGTCGAGAAAGCGGCCGCCGAGGTCGGTCGAGGGGTCCAGAAGCTCCTGGTACCAGCCGATGCCGTTCCAGAAGAACTGGTTGTTGCCGAACGTGTCCTGCACCGAATAGTTCACGACCGTCATCAGCGGCACGATGGCCGAGAAGGCGACGATCAGCAGCACCGGCAGGACCAGAAGCCAGGCCCTCTGGTTCACGGGCTTGTCCATCACGCGGCCTCCCCTTCCAGAAACGCCCCTTCGACCAGCGCCCCGTCGGCGTAGACGTGGATCATGGCGGGCTCGAACAGCACGGACGCCTCCTCCCCCGCCGGCTCCAGACCGTCCGGCACGGTGGCGGACAGGGGCAGCCCGGCCAGCTCCACCCGCGCGATGCGCAGCCGGCCGAGATCGTCGATCCGGCGGACGCGCACCGGCACGCCGGCGCCGGCGGGCGCCAGGGTGGTGAATTCCGGCCGCACGCCGATCTCGACCGCCGCCCCGCCGGAGATCGGCCGGTAGCCGCGCGCCAGAGCCACCGTGTGGCCGCCGACGCGGGCATGCCGGCCGGACAGCTCGGCCGGCAGCACGTTCATGCCGGGGGATCCGATGAAATGGCCCACGAAGGTGTGGGCGGGCCGCTCGAACAGCTCCTCCGGACGGCCGATCTGCAGCACCCGGCCGTCGTGCATCACCACGACCTTGTCGGCGAAGGTCAGCGCCTCCGTCTGGTCGTGGGTCACGTAGATCATGGTCAGGTCGAGCGCGCGGTGCAGCGCCTTCAGCTTCGACCGCAGCTCCCATTTCAGGTGCGGGTCGATGACGGTCAGCGGCTCGTCGAACAGGATGGCCGCGACGTCCGGCCGCACCAGCCCGCGCCCCAGCGAGATCTTCTGCTTGGCGTCGGCCGTCAGGCCGCGCCCGCGCCGGTTCAGGTCGGGGGTGAGGTCCAGAAGCTCCGCGATCTCCCGCACCCGCGCGTCCACCGCCGGGCCGCGCAGGCCCCGGTTGCGTAGGGGGAAGGCCAGGTTCTCGTAGACCGTCATGGTGTCGTAGACGACCGGGAACTGGAAGACCTGGGCGATGTTGCGGGCTTCGGTCGGCAGGCTGGTCACGTCCTTGCCGTCGAACAGCACCCGCCCCTGGCTGGGCGTCAGCAGGCCGGAGATGATGTTCAGCAGCGTGGTCTTGCCGCAGCCCGATGGACCCAGCAGCGCGTAGGCCCCGCCCTGCTCCCACACATGCTGCATGGGCTTCAGCGCGTAGTCCTCGTCCCTCGCCGGGTTGGGGGTGTAGCTGTGCCCCAGATTGTTCAGTTCGATGCGCGCCATGGCTTTTCCTCCCCGCCCCTCCTTTTTCCTTACGCCGCCGCGGCCAGCGGCGGGGCGGCGGCGAGGCTGCCGTCCTGGCCGAAGACGAAGATGCGGCGGGGGTCGATGAAGGTTTCGATCCGCTCGCCGGGCTCCACCGTGGTGACGCCGCGCGTGACGGCGACCCAGCGGTCGGAGCCGACGTCCACATGCACGAAGCTTTCGGACCCCGTGATCTCGCTGACCGCGACGGTGCCGCCGATGGACAGAATCTCGGCGTCCGCCGGCGCGGCGGGGCCCGTCAGGTGCAGGTGGTCGGCGCGGAAGCCGATGGTGTAGTGATCGTCCGGCAGCCCGGCCAGCACGCCGCGCGCCGGCCAATGGTCGCCGGTCGCCAGCACGACCTGCCCGCCGCGCTTGTGGACGCGCATGCTGTTCAATGGCGGGTCGGAGAAGACCCGCGCGCTGGTCAGGTTGGCCGGGCGGCGGTAGACGTCGGGCGTGCGGCCGAACTGCGCCAGCCGCCCTTCCCACAGCGTGGCCGTGTTGCCGCGCAGCAGCAGGGCCTCCGTCGGCTCGGTCGTGGCGTAGACGAAGACGGCGCCGGATTCGGCGAAGATCCTCGGCAGCTCCTCCCGCAGTTCCTCCCGCAGCTTGTAGTCGAGGTTGGCGAGCGGTTCGTCCAGCAGGACGAGCTGCGCCTTCTTGACCAGGGCGCGGGCGATGGCGGTGCGCTGCTGCTGCCCGCCGGAGAGCTGCTGGGGCGTGCGGTCGAGATAGGGGGCCAGCTTCAGAAGTGCTGCCGCCTCGCGCACGGCGCGGTCGATCTCCGCGCGCGACCGGCGGGCGACACGCAGGGGGGACGCGATGTTCTCGTAGACGGTCAGGGAGGGGTAGTTGATGAACTGCTGATAGACCATCGCGACCGAGCGGTTGCGCACGTGCAGCCCCGTCACGTCCTTGCCGTCCACCAGCACGCGGCCGGAGGTCGGCTGGTCCAGCCCGGCCATCAGCCGCATCAGCGAGGTCTTGCCCGACAGGGTCGGGCCGAGCAGCACGTTGAGCGAGCCGCGCTCGAGCGTCAGCGACACATCCTCGATGTGCGCCTGGCCGCCCACCCGTCGGCTCACCTTGTCCAGAACCAGCGTCACCGTCCCGCTCCCCCCTCTTCCGCCTTGCCCGCCGTTCCTCGGCGTCTTGTTCTTGCCGGGCCGCCCTACTCGGCGGCCTCGAGATTTCGCCTGGCCTCGGCCATGTAGTCGTCCAGGGCCCGTGCCTCCGCTTCCGTCAGCCGCAGCCCCAGCTTGGAGCGGCGCCACAGCACGTCCTCGGCGGTCTGCGCCCACTCCTCCCGCATCAGGTAGCGGACCTCCGCCTCCGTCAGCGTCTGGCCGAAGTCGCGGCCGAGATCCTCCAGCCGCTTCGCCGTGCCCAGTATGTCCCGCGCCCGCGTGCCATAGGCGCGTACCAGACGCACCAGCGGGCGGTGCGGCAGGAAAGGGTAGCGGCCGGACAGCTCGGCCACCAGCGCGTCGACTCCGTCCATGGGGAAGTCGCCGCCGGGCAGCGTCGCGTCGCTGGACCATCCGTTGCCGCCGGCCACCGCCGGCAGGTGCGGCGCCAGCTTCGCCAGCGCGTGGTCGGCGAGGCGCCGGTATGTCGTGATCTTGCCGCCGAAGACGCTGAGCAGCGGCGGCTGTCCTGCCGGGGCGTCGAGCGCCAGCACATAATCGCGGGTCGCCGCCTGCGCCTGGGAGGCGCCGTCGTCGTAGAGCGGGCGGACGCCGGAATAGGTCCAGACCACGTCCTCCACCCGGACGGGCTTGGCGAAATACTCGCCGGCGGCCGCGCAGAGATAGGCCACCTCCTCGTCCGAGGCGCGCACGGCGGCGGGATCGCCTTGATAATCGCGGTCGGTCGTGCCGATCAGGGTGAAGTCGCGCTCATAGGGAATCGCGAAGACGATGCGGCCGTCGGCGTTCTGGAAGATGTAGCAGCGGTCGTGCTCGAACAGGCGGCGCACGACGATGTGCGATCCCTGGACCAGCCGGATGCGGTGGTCCACGTCGGTGCGCACGCCCTGCTCCAGCAGCTTGGCGACCCAGGGGCCGGCGGCGTTGACCAGGGCGCGGGCCTGGATCGTGCTGCGGCGGCCGGTGCGCGTGTCCTCCAAGGTCGCGTGCCACAGCCCGTCGCGGCGCACCGCCTCGATGAGGCGGGTGCGCGTCCGCACCGTGGCGCCGAGCCGGGCGGCGTCCTGCGCGTTGAGGACTACCAGCCGCGCGTCCTCAACCCAGCAGTCCGAATATTCGAAGGCGCGGCCGAAGCCGGGCTTCAGCGGCTGGCCCGCGGGATCACGGGCGAGGTCGAGCGTGCGGGCGCCGGGCAGCTTTTCCCGTCCGCCGAGGTGGTCGTAGAGGAAGAGGCCGGTCCGCAGCAGCCAGGCCGGCCGCAGGCCGGGCAGGTGCGGCAGCACGAAACGCAACGGCCAGATGATGTGCGGCGCCATGCGCCACAGCACCTCGCGCTCGCGCAGCGATTCGCGGACCAGCCGGAACTCGTAGTATTCGAGATAGCGCAGGCCGCCGTGGATCAGCTTGGTCGAGGCCGACGAGGTGGCCGAGGCGAGGTCGCCCTGCTCGCACAGGAAGACCGAGGCGCCGCGTCCCGCGGCGTCGCGCGCGATGCCGCAGCCGTTGATGCCGCCGCCGACGATGGCAAGGTCGTAGACCGCCACCCTCCCCTCCCTTCCGCCGGCGCGGAGCGCTGCCGGCATTGTTGGTTCATTCCGCAAACGATAGACGCGCTCGTTTCAAAGCGCAACGCGAAAATACTGCACCTGAAACGAAAATCCGAAAAGAGCGAAAAAAGCGCGTGCGCAAACGAAAGCGGATGAAACGGAAGGGGGTGGGGTTTCTAAGCCTCCTCGATGGCGCCGGGCAGAACCTCCTCCACCTTCACGCCCGCTTCGCGGCAGACGCGGGCGAGCCGGCCGGACGGCAGCGCGTCGGTGACGAAGGTGTGGATCTGGGAGACATGGGCGATGCGCACGGGGGCCGTGCGCTCCAGCTTGCCGTGGTCGGCCACGAGGATGACGTGGCGGGCGTTCTCGATGATGGCCTGCGACACGCGCACCTCGCGGTAGTCGTAGTCGAGCAGCGCCCCGTCCTCGTCGATGGCCGACGCGCCGATGATGGCGTAGTCCACCTTGAACTGCTTGAAGAAGTCGATGGTCGCCTCGCCGACGATGCCGCCGTCCGACCGCCGCACCACCCCGCCGGCGACGATCACCTCGATGTGCGGCTCGGACCGCAGGAGGTTGGCCACGTTGATGTTGTTGGTGATGACGACGAGGTCGGACCGGCCGCGCAGCGCCCGCGCCACCTCTTCCGTCGTCGTGCCGATGTTGATGAAGAGGGAGGAGCCGTCGGGCACCAGCGCCGCCGCGCGCCCGCCGATGGACTGCTTTTCCTCCCGCGCGATCTGTCGGCGCGCCTCGTAGCCGAGATTTTCGATCCCCGACCCGGCGATGGCCCCGCCATGCACCCGTTGCAGGAGCCGCCGCTCGCACAGGTCGTTCAGGTCCTTGCGGATCGTCTGCGGCGTGACGTTGAAGCGCAGCGCCAAGTCATCGACGCCGACGCGCCCGCTGGAGCGCGCCAGCGCCAGGATTTCGTTCTGTCGGGGCGTGATCGCATCCATCGCGCGGCGCTTCGCTCCTGGTATCTGGTGGGCCGGGCTTCGGACCCACGCGCATTTGACCAGCGGGCGCTTTCGCGGGCAAGTTCATTCGAAAGGAACGAACGGGAAAAACGATGGCGGCGCCCGCCTTGCGAAACGGGCACCGCCGGTCAGGAAAATCGAAGGGAGAAGCAATCGAAAGGATGGGAAAGGAGGGGGGCGGCTCGGCCCCCTCCCCGCTTCAGTTCCGCTCCTCGCGCAGGCCCGCGGACGCCTCGTCCATCGGGGTCACGCTGGCCGTCTCGCAGCCCGCCTCTCCGCAGGGCATCGACGCGGCGTTGCCGGCCTGCCCGTTACCCGACGGGGCCTGGGCCGTCGCCTGCGTCTCGAGGGCGCCGTTCTGGAAACCGTCGCCCTCGCAGGCCGCGAGCAGCAGCAGCGGGATGGCGGTGAGCATCGAATATTTCATCTCTGTCCTCCCATGCGTGTCGTGCGCCGGTCTTACCGTGGTCCTCTGCCGGGGCCGCGGTCGCGGCGCGGATGTGCGGGGTTTCCCGTCAGCGCCGGTATCCCGATGGCGCTCCGGACGGCCCCGCGTCCAGGCTACTGGTCCGGATGCCGTCGCCCGAACATCCGGCGAGGAAAAGCAAGGGAATGATGGAGATCAGCAGATACCTCATTGCACCCTCCAGTGTCGGAAAGGTGTCGGCAAATGTCGGCACCACCGGCACTCTAGGCCTCGCACCCCGGTAGGCTGGGGCGTGCATCGGTACAGACCGGGTAATGTCGTTTCTGGTTATCCCGTCCACACGAAATTTCATCGAACATCATGGTCCGATCCAAGGAAAGGCGAGAACGTAGACAAGGGAAAATCAAAATTTCCCGGGCAGTCGCATGGAGTGGGTGCCCGTTCCTCCGGAATGGCGGAAAGCTTAGGAATGGGCATGAAGGAAAGACCGATATCCGGCAGGGCGAAAATTCCTGAAGGCTGGCCCATAAGCCTATATCCGTGGAATGTAAGCTCCTGAATAGGGCAAAGAAAAGCCGGTGAAGTCAGGACAAAGTCTTGGGATCCTGTACCCCTGGACTCCCCTTCACAGGTCCGCCGCCCTCGAAACGGCAGACCCGAAACGGCAGGCCCGGAACGGCATGCCGGGATCCGTCAAGGAATGTCCGTAAGCGACAAGCCCGGTCCGGCCCTTTGTTCCTACCATCCCGCTCGTGATCCGCAACACCTTCACCTGCAGGGATGAAAGCACCATGAGCATCAAAGCGACCCCGACTCCCGGTTCCATGCTGGTCTCGCCGAAGGACCACACGCTGGTCATGATCGACTTCCAGTCGCAGATGTCCTTCGCGACCCACTCGATCGACGCCGTGACGCTGCGGAACAACGCGGCCCTGGTCGCCCACGCCGCCGCCGGCTTCGGCGTGTCCACCATCCTCACCACGGTCGCCGAGAAGAGCTTCTCCGGGCCGATGTTCAGCGAGATCACCGACGCCTTCCCCGGCCAGATGCTGCTCGACCGCACCTCCATGAACACCTGGGAGGACGCCGCCGTCATCGAGCAGGTCAACATGATTGGCAAGGACCGCCTGGTCTTCTGCGGCCTGTGGACCTCGGTCTGCATCGTCGGCCCGACCCTGTCGGCGCTCGACCAGGGCTATGAGGTCTACGTCATCGCCGACGCCTGCGGCGACGTCTCGGCCGAGGCGCACGAGCGCGCCATGGACCGCATGGTGCAGGCCGGCGTCCGCCCGATGACCTCGCTCCAGTACATGCTGGAACTGCAGCGCGATTGGGCCCGCACCGAGACCTACGACATGACCACCGGCATCGCCAAGAAGTACGGCGGCGCCTACGGCCTGGGCATCATCTACGCCAAGTCCATGTTCAACGCCCACGAGGGCTGAGCCGGGCTGACCTCCGCCGGCGCCGGGCTGCAAGCCCGGCGCCTTTTTTCGTCCGGCTTTGCGGTGGAGACCGTCTTATGAAAGTCTATCTCCTGTCGCTCGGCGCCGGCCTGCTGGTCGGCGTGATCTACGCCCTTCTCAACGTCCGCTCCCCGGCCCCGCCCGTCGTCGCCCTGATCGGGCTGCTCGGCATTCTCCTTGGCGAGCAGATCCCCCCGCTCGTCAAGAGCGTCTGGCGCCAGGAGCCCACGGCGCTCTCCTGGCTGCACCAGATCCAGCCCCACATGTTCGGCCACCTCCCCAAGGGGCAGCGCCCGGCCGACCGGATGGCCGCCGGCGCCTCGGCTGGCGCCCCAGCCGCACCGCGCGTGGAAGGCTGACGGCTCCCGCCCTCCCCCTCCCCATCCGCCGATCCGAATCCTTCCAAGGAGATCCCCGATGAAGGAAAGCCTTCCTCCCGACCTGATCCTGTTCAACGGCCGGATCACCACGCTCGACCGCGAGAATCCCGAAGCAACGGCGGTCGCGGTCCGCGACGGGCGCTTCGCGGCGGCCGGAACCGAGCGGGAGATCATGGCGCTGGCCGGGCCCGAGACCCGCAAGATCGATCTGCGCGGCCGCCGGGCCATCCCGGGGCTGATCGACAGCCACATGCACATCATCCGCGGCGGCCTGAACTACAACATGGAGCTGCGCTGGGACGGCGTGCGCTCGCTGGCCGACGCCATGCGCATGCTCAAATCCCAGGCCGAGCGCACCCCCGCCCCGCAATGGGTGCGCGTCGTCGGCGGCTTCACCGAGCACCAGTTCGCCGAGAAGCGCCTGCCGACGATCGAGGAGATCAATGCGGCGGCCCCCGACACGCCGGTCTTCATCCTGCACCTCTACGACCGCGCGCTGCTGAACGCCGCCGCCCTGCGCGCCGTCGGCTACGGCAAGGACACGCCCGATCCCCCCGGCGGCGAGATCCAGCGCGACGCGCAGGGCAACCCGACGGGCCTGCTGATCGCCAAGCCCAACGCCACGATCCTCTACGCGACGCTCGCCAAGGGGCCGAAGCTCCCGGCCGAGTACCAGAAGAACTCCACCCGCCACTTCATGCGCGAGGTCAACCGGCTGGGCGTCACCAGCGTGATCGACGCCGGCGGCGGCTTCCAGAACTACCCCGACGACTACCGCATCATCGAGGAGCTGCACCGTGAGGGCCAGCTCACCGTGCGCATCGCCTACAACCTCTTCACGCAGAAGCCTAGGGAAGAGCTGAAGGACTTCGCCGGCTGGGTGAAGCAGGTGACGCCCGGCCAGGGCGACGACCGCTACCGCCACAACGGCGCCGGCGAGATGCTCGTCTACACCGCCGCCGACTTCGAGGACTTCCGCGTCGAACGTCCGGAGATGGCCCCGTCGATGGAGGCGGACCTGGAGCCGGTCGTCCGCCTGCTCGCCGAGAACCGCTGGCCCTGGCGCCTGCACGCCACCTACAACGAGACCATCACCCGCGCGCTCGACGTGTTCGAGAAGGTCAACCGCGACGTGCCGCTCGACGGGCTGCACTGGTTCATCGACCATGCGGAGACCATCGACGCCCGCAACATCGACCGCATCGCGGCGCTCGGCGGCGGCATCGCGGTCCAGCACCGGATGGCCTACCAGGGCGAGGAGTTCGTCGCGCGTTACGGCAACCGCGCCGCCGAGAGCACGCCGCCGATCCGGCGCATGATGGAGGCCGGCGTGCCGGTCGGTGCCGGCACCGATGCCACCCGCGTCGCCTCCTACAACCCCTGGGTCTCCCTGTCCTGGCTGGTCATCGGCCGGACGCTCGGCGGGCTGACGCTCTATCCCCCGGCCAACCGGCTCGACCGCGAGGCGGCGTTGCGGCTGTGGACCGAGGCCAACACCTGGTTCTCGACCGAGCCCGGCAAGAAGGGCCAGGTGAAGGAGGGGCAACTCGCCGACCTCGTGGTGCTGTCGGACGACTATTTCTCCGTCCCGGAGGATGGGATCCAGGACATCACCTCGGTGCTGACGCTGCTCGGCGGCGAGCCCGTCCATGGCGACCGCGAGTTCCGCGACCTCGCCCCGCCCCTGCCGGCGCCGATGCCCGACTGGTCGCCCGTGGGCTTCCACGGCGGCTACCAGCCGCGCAACCAGCCGCAGGCGGGCGACGCCTTCGCCTCGGCCTGCGGCTGCGCCAACAGCTGCGGCGTGCACGGCCACAGCCACGCCAAGGCCCTGGCGGACAAGCTGCCGGTGTCCGACAGCCGCTCCTTCTGGGGCGCGCTCGGCTGCTCCTGCTGGGCCTTTTGATGATGGAGGGTTCCATGAGCGACATCGCCGTTCCGCGCCCGGTCTCCCAACTGCTGGCCCTTCCCGGCCTCGACCATCTGGCGCGCCTCGCCCTCGCCTCGCCCTTCCTGGTGAGCGGGATCGTCAAGCTCCTCGACTTCTCCGGCGCCACGGCGGAGATGGCCGGGCTCGGGCTGGAGCCGGCATCCCTCTTCGCCGGGGCCGTCGTTGCGACGCAGCTCGGCGGATCGCTGCTCTTCCTGACCCGGCGCTGGTGCTGGCTCGGGGCGGGCATGCTGGCGGTCTTCACGGCCATCGCCACGCTGCTCGCCCACCCCTTCTGGGCCTTCGAGGGGGCTGACCGGGGCCGGCAGACGGCGACCTTCTTCGAGCATGCCGCCATCGTCGGCGGGCTCGCCGTCGCCGCCCTGCTGGTCAACCGCCGGGCGGGGCGGTCATGACGGCAACATCCGGTCCGGCGCCCGGCCCGGCGCCCCACCCGGTGCCCGAGGCGGGAGCGGCTCCGGCCGCTCCGCCCGGCACCTTCGCTCCCCTGCGCCACCCCCTGTTCGCCGCGATCTGGATGGCGACGGTGCTCGGCAACATGGGCACCTTCATGCGCGACGTCGCCAGCTCCTGGCTGGTGACGGAGATCTCGGCGTCCCCGGCGGCGGTGGCGCTGATCCAGGCGGCGGGCACGCTGCCGATCTTCCTGCTCGCCATTCCCGCGGGCGTCCTGTCCGACATACTCGACCGGCGCCGCTTCCTGATCGGCATCCAGGTCGCCCTGGCCCTGGTCAGCGCGACGCTCGCCCTGCTCGCCTGGTCCGGCAGCGTCTCGGTCGGAAGCCTCGTCGCCCTGACGCTGCTCGGCGGCACGGGGGCCGCACTCGCCATGCCGACCTGGCAGGCGATCACGCCGGAGCTGGTGCCCCGCGCGGAGCTGAAGGGGGCGGTGGCGCTCAATTCGCTGGGCTTCAACATCTCCCGCGCCATCGGCCCGGCGCTGGGAGGCCTCGTGCTGGCCACCTTCGGCGTCACGGCGACCTACGGCCTCGATGTGCTGAGCTACCTCATCGTCATCGCCGTGCTGTTCTGGTGGAAGCGCGACGCGGGTGCCGGGGATGGGCTGCGCGAGGAGTTCGGCGGCGCCCTGCGGGCCGGGCTGCGCTACGCCCGGGCGAGCGGCGAGATGCACCGGGTGCTGTGGCGCGCGGTGCTCTTCTTCGCCTTCGCCAGCGCCGTCTGGGCGCTGCTGCCCATCGTCGCGCGGCAGGAACTCGGCGGCGGGCCGGGCTTCTACGGGCTGATGCTCGGCAGCGTCGGGGCGGGTGCCATCGCCGGCGCGCTGCTGCTGCCGCGCCTGCGCGCCCGGCTGGGGCAGGACCGGCTCGTGCTGGCGGCCTCGCTGGTCACGGCGGCGGCGACGGCGCTGCTGGCGGTCATCGGCATCCCGGCGGTGGGCCTGGTCGCGGCGCTCGTGCTCGGCATGGCCTGGATCGCCATCCTGACCACGCTGAACGCGACGGTGCAGGGCATCCTGCCGAACTGGGTGCGCGGACGCGGCCTCGCCATCTACCTGACCGCCTTCAACGGCGCCATGGCGGCGGGCAGCGTGGGCTGGGGCCTGCTTGCCCAGGCGGCGGGGGTGGACGTGGCCCTGCTCCTGTCCGGGGCGGGGCTCGCCGTCACCTCGCTGCTCGCCTTCCGGGCCAGGCTGCCGAGCGGGGAAAGCGACCTCACCCCCTCCATGCACTGGCCGGAGCCACTGATCTCCGAGCCGGTGGCGAACGACCGCGGCCCGGTGATGATCACGGTGACCTACCGCATCCGGCCGGAGGACCGCGCGGCCTTCCTGGCGGCCCTGTCGGCCCTGTCCGGCGCCCGCCGGCGGGACGGCGCCTATGGCTGGGGCGTCTCGGAGGACGCCGCCGACCCCGAGCGCCTCGTCGAATGGTTCTTCGTCGAATCCTGGGCCGAGCATCTGCGCCAGCACCGCCGCGCCTCGAAGGCGGATGCGGACGTGCAGACCGAAGCCCGCCGCCTGCACCAGGGCGCCGAGCCGCCGCTGGTGCAGCATTTCCTGGCGCTGGACACCCGGTCCGCGCCCTGAACCGGCAACCCCCCGAGTGGCTCCCTTGATGGCTCCGTGCCCACCGTCCGGCGGCCGGAGCCACGCCCGTGTTGGGCCTGACCGTCCTTTTCCTATACCTTGGCATAATGGACGCGGGGTGCCGGGAGAGGGCAGTTTCGCCCTCCCCCCGGTCCCCATCCGAGCGGCCGGCGGAAGATCCAGGGGGACGAACCGGGGGGCCGTGCCGGGAGGGAGCCATGCCGAGGACCATCGATCCGCCGGCCGAGCAGCATTTCCTGCTCTCCGGCCTGCCGCCGGGTCCGGGGCAGAAGAGGCTCGCCGCCGGCGTCCTGCTGGTCCTGCTCGCCGCGCTGGCCCTGACCGCCCCCTTCGCGCGCGTGGCGCTCGCGGGCACCGAAATCCTTCTGCCGGCCTACGCGACCGCGGTCGTGACGACCGAGGCGATCACCGCGGCCCTGCTGTTCGCCCAGTTCGCGATCAGGCCCTCGCGCGCCCTGCTCGCGCTGGCGGTCGGCTACCTGTTCGCGGCGCTGATGATGATTCCCTGGCTGCTCACCTTCCCCGGCGTCTTCGCGCCGAACGGGCTGCTGGGCGCCGAACTTCAGAGCACCGCCTCCATCGCCGGCCTGCGGCGCCTCGGTTTCCCACTGTTCGTGCTGGCATACGCCCTGCTGGATGACGGGAGCGGCGGCTGGCCCTCCGGGGCCGCCGCGCGGCGCACCGTGTTCGGGTGCATCCTGGGGACCGTTGCACTGGTCTGCGGCCTGACCTGGCTCATCCTGTCGAACGACGCGGCCATGCCGGATTTCATGATCGACCGGGCGCGGACGACGGGGGTCTGGAACCTCGTCCTCTACGCGACGCTGCTGGTCTGCCTGGTGGCGCTGGCGCTGCTGTGGCTGCGGCGGCGTTCGGTGCTGGGGCTCTGGCTCATGGTGGTGGTCGGGGCCTGGATCATCGAGACGGTCCTGCTCGGCTTCGTCAGTTCGGGGCGCTACAGCCTCGGCTGGTGGGCGGGGCGGCTCTATGGGCTCGCTTCGGCCAGCATCGTGCTGGTCGTGCTGCTGGCGGAGACGGCCGCGCTGTACGCCCGGCTCGTCCGGTCGGCCGCGGCGGAGCGCCGCGTGCGGGAGGCGCGGCTGATGACGATGGAAGCGCTCTCGGCCTCCATCGCGCATGAGGTCAACCAGCCCTTGTCGAGCATGGTGACCAACGCCAACACGGGGCTGAAATGGCTGGAACGGGATGTTCCGGACATCGGCGAGGCGCAGGCGGCCCTGCGGCGCGTCGTCCGCGACGGGCACCGCGCGGGAAAGATCGTCGAGAACACCGGCCTCGTCTTCCGGAAGGAAGCCCGCGAACGGGCTCCGCTGGACCTGAACGCCCTCATCCGCAGGGTCCTCCGGCGGGTCGAGGGCGAGGCCCGGCTGGGGCGCGTCTCCGTGCGGACCGAACTCGACAAATGGCTGCCGTCGGTCACCGGGAACCCGGTGCAGCTCGAACAGGTGGTGCTGAACCTCGTCGCCAACGCGCTCGACGCCATGGAGGCGGCGGGCGGTCCAGCCGGCGGAGCCTGCAGCTTGCGCGTGCGAACGGAACGCCACGCCTTCGGCAGCGTTCTGGTGTCCGTCGAGGACAGCGGCCCGGGGCTGGATCCGGGGCATCGGGACCGGGTTTTCGAGCCGTTCTTCACGACGAAGCCCCACGGGATCGGCATGGGGCTGATGCTGTGCCGCTCGATCGTCGAGGCGCATGGCGGCCGTTTGTGGTTCACCGAAGCCGCCCCGCACGGTAGCATGTTCCAGTTTACGTTGCCGGCGGACCCGGATGACGGGCCGCCAACGACGGAGCGAGCGCGATGAGACCGGACCGGAAGCCCGACCTTTCCCCCGCCGACGCCCCCGCCCTACATCCAATCGTCCTCATCATCGACGACGACCCCTACATCCGGGAGTCGCTCGAGAACCTGCTGCGGTCGGTCGGGCTGGCGGCGCTGTCCTTCGAGTCCACGCACTCCTTCCTGGAGGCCAAACGTCCCGACGCGCCTGGCTGCCTCGTGCTCGACGTCCGGCTGCCGGGGCGCAGCGGGCTGGAATTCCAGAGGGAGTTGGCGGAATTGGGCGTCGGCATTCCCCTGATCTTCATCACCGGCCATGGCGACATTCCCATGTCCGTCAGCGCGATGAAGGCCGGCGCCATCGAGTTCCTGACAAAGCCCTTTCGCGACCAGGACTTCCTCGATGCGGTCCAGAGGGGGATCGACACCGACCGGAGCCGGCGCGAGGCCGCCGCGGCGATGTCCGACCTGCGGGCACGCTACCGGCTGCTGACGGGGCGGGAGCGGGAGGTCATGGCGCTGGTTGCCAGCGGGCAACTCAACAAGCAGATCGCCGCCACGCTCCAGCTCAGCGAGATCACCGTGAAGGTTCACCGCGCGCAGGTCATGAACAAGCTCCAGGCCAAGTCCCTGCCGGAGCTGGTGCGCATCGCCGACCGGCTGGCCGCCGACGGCGGGGCGGCGGAGCGGGACCGCCACGCCGCCCTGCGGTAAGCCCTTTCGCCAAGCCCCCTCCTCCGGATGTCCGCCAAGGCTCGCCTGCGGGGCACTGCGACGCCTTTGCTCTCGCGCTGTTGTATCCCGATGGCGGAACGGCGCCTTGGCGGTGAGAGGCAGGCCTTCGGGCCAAGATCCGGGAGAGAGACATGTCGAAAGCAATCACGGGCATTCGCGGCCTCGGGGCCGTTCTGTGCGGCTGCGCCATGCTGGCGCTGGCGCCACCGGCCGGGGCCGAGACCGGGGACGTCTACAGCGTCTCCGGCGAGCGGGTGAACCTGCGCTCCGGGCCGTCGGACAGCGCCAGCATCCGCTCCACGGTCGAGCGGGGCACCGACCTGATCGAGCTGAAGCGGGACGGCCAGTGGATCGGCGTCCGCGTCGAGCGGACCGGCGAGGAGGGCTGGGTCTTCTCCGACCTGGTCCGCCGCGTCGAGGCGTCGAACCTCGGCGGCGGCGTTGGCGCCTTCGCGCGCATCTCGCCGCAGTTCGATGGGCTCCTCGACGAGATCGGGCGGGAGGTCGGCTATTCCATCATCGACCGCGTGGTGAGCGCGGAGGGCGACCGGCTGCGCGTCCGGCCGACGGCCGACTGGATGGACAAGGCCAGCAGCGACACCAAGATGATGACCGCGCTGGCCATCTATCAGATGTGGAAGAACCACAACAACGGCCGCCCCGTAGACGTCGATCTGGTGGACCGGCGGGGCACCAGCCTCATCGGCATCGCCGACGGGGCGGACGGCCCGGAACTGGCGCTCGACCGCTCCCTCGCCACGCGCTGAGGAGTTGGGCGTCGAGGGCCGCGCGGCATCAATCCACGCGCCGCCATAAGTTCCGGTCCTGGAGGGCGCTCACGCTGACGAGCAGCACGTCGGTCGGGGTGCCCTCCTCCAGGAGAAGGCGCGCGTGCGGCGCATGGCCCGGCTTCTCGACGAGTTCGATCACCTCATAGACCTTGGTCGAGGCGTCCGCGCGGGTGAAACGTTCCCCCGCCTGAATGATCTTGCCTCGTCTTGCCATCGGTTCCTCCGATTTGTTAACCATCGCCTTTCGGCGGGGCTCACGCTAGCAGATGGACAGGCCATCGGCATGCGGGCTTTCGGGGCGGGTGCCCCTATTGGATGGGCGTGCGTGGTCAGACCGGCTGGAAGAGGTCGGGGGCGGCCCGCAGCCGGGCGACGTCCCGCAGGGGCGGCGCGCCGAACATCCGGCGGTATTCCCGGCTGAACTGCGACGGGCTCTCGTAGCCGACGTTGAAACCCGCCGTGGCCGCGTCCATGGCGCGGCTGACGATCAGCCGGCGCGCCTCCTGGAGCCGGAGCTGCTTCTGGTACTGCAACGGGCTCATCGCGGTCACCGCCTTGAAATGCTGGTGGAGAGCGGACGGGCTCATCCGCGCCTCGGCGGCGACACGGTCGATGCTGAAGGGCTCCGCGAAGTTCTGCTTGATCCAGCGGATGGCGCGGTTGACCCGCTGAAGCTTGCCGTCGGCGAGCGCGATCTGCCGGAATTGGGCGGATTGTTCGCCGGTGAGCAGCCGGTAGAGGATTTCCCGCTCCGCCAGCGGGGCGAGGATCGGGATGTCGCGCGGCGCGGCCAGCAGCCGCAGGAGCCGGACCGCGGAGTCCAGCAGCTCCGGCGTGACCATGCTGAGCGACAGCCCGGCGCCCGTCGCGCGCCTGTCCTTTTCCCGGCTCTCCGCCGCGGTGCGGTCCGGGGTGCCGCCGGCATCCAGCATGAGGGCGCTGAGCATCGCCGGGTCGAGATCGAGGCGCAGGCAGAGATAGGGCTGGTCCGGCGTGGCCTCGGTCACCTGTCCCGCGATGGGCAGATCGACCGAGACCACCAGATACTGCTCCGGCCCGTAGGCGTAGACGCTCTCCCCCAGCATGACCTGCTTGCGCCCCTGCGCGACGATGCACAGGGCCGGCTCGTGCAGCACATGAATAGGTTCGGTCGGCCGCGACACGCGGATCAGATGGACGCGCGGGATGGCGGTCGGATGCACCCCGTCCGTCGTAGCGTATCGTTCAATCAGGGCCGCGAGTTCCTTCCGTCCTTGCATCTCCAGTTCCTCCTCTCCCGTCCGCTCGGTGCCGATACGGCCTCGCTCCGTTCTCCATCCGCAAGATAACCCGTCCATGCCCCTGCCGGTATCGCCACGGCGCAGGTCTGGAGGATCAGGCAAGATCCTCGCAGCTCTGGTCTACCGGCCCAGGGGCGCCGGACGTCATCTTCCACCCATCGCGGCGCCCCGCCGCGGTCCGGGGATCGGCCCCGGCCAGACGCACATCCAAGTGGGAGTTGAGACATGAGCAAGACCTGGTTCATCACCGGTGCGGCGCGTGGAATCGGCGCGGCGATCGCCCGGGCGGCTCTGGAGGCGGGCGACCGCGTGGTTGCGACGGGCCGCAACGCCGCGCGCATCGAAGAGGTCTTCCAGGCACACGCCGGCAAGGTGCTGGCGCTGGAGCTGGACGTCACCGACGGGGCGCGGGCGGTGGAGGCCGCCGAGGCCGCGGCCGCGCGGTTCGGACGCATCGACGTGCTGGTCAACAACGCGGGCTACGGTCAACTCGGCGCCTTCGAGGAGATCGCCGCCGAGGACGCCGACCGGCAGTTCGACACGAACTTCTTCGGCACCCTCAACGTCACCCGCGCCGTCCTGCCCGTCATGCGGCGGCAGCGCGCCGGGCGCATCTTCAACCTGTCCTCCATGGGCGGAATGCTCGGCTTCCAGGGAGCCTCGATCTACTGCGCCACGAAATTCGCCGTGGAAGGCTTCTCGGAATCCCTGGCGCTGGAGGTCGGGCAGTTCGGCATCCGCGTCACCATCGTGGAGCCGGGCTTCTTCCGCACGGACTTCCTCGACGGCAGCTCCGTCCGCTACGGGACGGGCAGCATCGCGGACTACGCCGCGTCGGCCGCCGAGTGGCAGGCCACCTACGAGGCGCACAACCACAAGCAGGCCGGCGATCCGGCGAAGCTGGGTGCGGCTCTCGTGACGCTGGCCGCTTCCGAGGAGCCGCCCCTGCGCTACGCCGCCGGCACCGACGCGGTCGAGGCGATCACCGGGAAGCTGGACGCCGTGCGGAGCGAGATCGAGCGGTGGCGCGCGCTCTCCGTCTCCACCGACGGCGCGCGCTGACGGGGAGCACTCCATGACGGACACTCATCGGATAACGGGGCTCCGCGCCGGAGCCATCTGCCTCCTCCTGGCGGCCGCCCTCACGGCCGCAGCACAGCCCGGCAGGGGAGCGGAGGCAACCTCGACCAAAGCAGAAGAGGGAACGGAAAGCATGACGCAGCATGACTATGTCGGGATGTGGGTCACGGCGGACGGCTACATCCGCCACGAACTCCTGCCGAACGGCCGTTATGACGAGGCCCGGGGCGACCGGAAGAGCGCCTACCAGGGGCGCTACACGATCCGGGGGAATCACATCGACTATGTGGACGACACCGGCTTCACCGCCGACGGCGACTTCATCGACGGCGTGCTCCACCACGCGGGCATGATCCTCTACCGGGAGCGCTGATGGCGAAAGCGGCAGGGGCGGCGTTGCCCCTTTATTACAACGTCGCCGCCGCAGATGCGTGGCATATGCGATAAATCGTATATATGCTTGGGTGGAATTTCGCCCAAGGTCGGAAGGCCAAGCATGCTCAGCCAATGTCCGTCCAACTCCAGCATTCCCGGCTGGCCGGTGGATGAGCCGAGGAGTCCGGGATGGGGGGCGGCGCCGTGCCGCCGATGATCGCCGGGGTCGCGTCCCTGATCGAACGGATCTCCGGCTCGGCGGATTGGAGCACGGAGGCCAGGGCCATCCTGGCGGAACTCGGCCAGCTCACCGGGGCCGACCGGGCCTATCTGTTCCGGCTTCACGAACACGGCGGTTTCGGGCTGGCGCAGACCTGCCTCGCCGACTGGGCGCGGGACGGCCTCGCCCCGCTGACGGGCGACCGGCGGAACACCGACGAGAACCTGAGGGACGCCGACCCGCTCTTCATGTCCTGGACGGAGCGGCGGCGGCGGGGCGAGGTCATCCGGGGCCACACGCGCGACCTCACCGGCTACCTGCGCGCGGATTTCGAGCATCAGAGGATCCTGTCCTTCCTCTCCGTCCCCATCATGGTTGCCGGTGCCTGGTGGGGGCATATCGGGCTCGACAGCTGCTTTTCGGAGCGGGAATGGACGGAGGAGGAGGTCGCGGCACTCCGGCTCGTCGCGGCGTCGGTCGCGCTGGCGGTGGCCCGCTCCTCCAGCGGCTACTCCCGCAGCGAGGCGGTCCGGGCCGCGATCGTCGCCACCTCGCTCGACGCCATCGTCACCGCCGACGAAGCGGGGCGCATCGTCGAGTTCAATCCGGCGGCGGAGGCGATGTTCGGCCTGTCGCGCGGGGAGGCGGTCGGTCTTCCGCTGTGGGACGTCATCGTTCCGGAGCGGCTGCGCGCGGATTACGCCGGCACCGTCGGGCGCCGCCTGTCCGTTGACGGGAGCGGGCCGTTCGGCCAGCGGGTGGAGATGCCGGGCCGGCGCCAGTCCGGCGCGGAGTTTCCGGCGGAAATGACCTTCAGCGAAGTCCAGGTCGCCGGGCGCCGTCTGTTCACGGCCTTCATCCGCGACATCACGGAGCGCAAGGCGGCGGCGGCGGCGCTCGAGCGTCTGGCCTACGCCGATGCCGCCACCGGCCTGCCGAACCGGGCCGGCCTGACGCGCGCGATGGCATCGATGGGTGGGGCATCGATGGGTGGGGCATCGACGGGTGGGGCGCCGATGGGCGGGGAAGCCGCCCTGTGCGTCCTTGCGGTGCGTTTCATCGACTTCGACGCCATCGTCGCGGGGCTGGGACAGGATTTCGCGGAGTCGCTGGCGGTCGAGGCCGCGCGGCGTTGCGCCGGGGCGCTGCTGGACGGTGCCGTGCTGGCGCGGATCGCGCCCAACTGCCTGGCGGTGGCGTTGCCCTGCGGCATGACCGATCCCGGCATGATGGCGGATGCCCTGCGCGGCTGCCTGGCGCGTCCCTTCCATCTGGCGAACCGCTCCATCAAGCTGCGCGTCGGGCTCGGCATGGAGGTGGCACCCTGGCACGAGCAGATCCTCGACGACGCGGTCATGGCGAGCCTTCAGGCGGCGGCCGATGCCGTCGTGGTGTTCGACGCCGCCCTGCGCGCCTCCCGCGTCAACCGTCTCACGCTGGAATCCGATCTCCGCACGGCCATGGAGGTGGCCTTCAACGTGGAGACGGAACGGAACGTCCGGCGGCCGGGCGGGCTCTGGGTCGCCTATCAGCCGATCGTGCGGCTCGCCGACGGCGGCCTCGCCGGATTCGAAGCGCTGGTGCGCTGGGACCATGCGTCGCGGGGCATCCTGTCACCGGCGGAGTTCATCCCGATCGCCGAGGAAACCGGTCTCATCTTTGCCCTCGGCCGCTGGGTGCTGGAGGAAGCGACGCGTCAGGCGGCGCTCTGGACCCGTTTCGGCCTTCCGCTCTTCGTGAGCGTCAACGTGTCGCCGCGCCAGTTCGCCGACCCCGACCTGCCGCTCGCCCTGACCGAGGCCATCACCCGCGCCGGATTGCCCAAGGGGGCACTCAAGCTCGAAATCACCGAGAGCGTGGTCGCCGGCAACGAGGAGGAGGCGGTCGCGATCCTGAAGGACGTCCGGTGCTTGGGCGCCTCGGTCGCCATTGATGATTTCGGGACGGGCTATTCGTCGTTGAGCTACCTGCACCGACTTCCCATCGACGTGCTGAAGATCGACCGCTCCTTCGTCACGGGCATGCGCAGTGCCGGGAACACCCGGCAGATCGTCCGTTCGGTGCTGGACCTGTCGCGCTGCCTGGGGATCGACACGGTCGCCGAAGGCGTGGAGACCGCCGAGGATGCCGAAACGCTCCGGGAATATGGCTGCCGTTACGGGCAGGGCTGGCTCTACGGTCAGCCGTTGCTGCCGGAAGACGCCACCCGGCTGATCGGCGCCGAGCAGGCAAGGGGCGTTTAGCGCGCTGCGGAAGGAGGCGTTTTTCCGCAGCCTGTCAGAGCATTTCCAGCAAGGCCGTGCGGTGATCGCGGTCCGCCACCGCCAGAACCTGATTGGACCCGAACGGCTCGACCTCGCGCTCCGGCAGCATTCCGGGGCGCGGCTGCCGGTCGGGCGGGATGAAGTGTTCGATCGGCTGCTTTACGTCACCGGGGCGCCGGCAAGGTCCCGCGCACGCCGCAACTCATCAACGAAAGCGCCGTAGGCGCTGCTCCGTTGCTCCTCGTCAGGCAGGCGCAGCAGATAGGAGGGGTGGACGGTCACGAACCCGTTCCAATCGCCGAAACGCGCTGGTCCCCGCTCATGGAGCACCGAGACCTTGCGTCCGGCCAGGGCGAGCGCCGCCGTTGCCCCGAGCGCTACGATCAGGCGCGGGCGAACGAAACGCAGTTCCTCCATGAGCCACCACCGGTAATGCTTCACCTCTCCGGTGGTCGGCGATTGGTGGATGCGGCGCTTTCCTCGCAGCACGAATTTGAAGTGCTTGACCGCGTTGGTCATGTAGGCGGCGCCGCGCTCAACACCCGCTTCCGCCATTGCGCGGTCCAGCAGTTGCCCGGCCGGTCCGACGAAAGGACGGCCTTGCAGATCCTCCTGGTCACCCGGTTGCTCCCCGACGAAGGCGATCGCCGCGTCTTGCGGTCCTTCTCCCAGGACGGCCTGCGTCGCCCCGGGCACCAATGACGGCGAACGGCGGATGATGGAGTTGAGGTCCTCCAAACTGGCCGGACGGCTGGACGCCATGGCGGCGACGGCCCTGTCCGGGTTGCGGCGGATCGGGGCGGCGGCCTCCCGCTCGATCATCGAACGCACGCGCGCCGGAGCCTCGCGGATCATTTTCGGTATGGATTCCGCTTCGGGCATGTGCGCCCAGTATCTCTTGGGCATTTCGGCCCGCATCGCGACCGGATTGAGGCGTGCCGGGTTGAAGGTGCTCTCATAGTAGCGCTTCCAGCCGGCCAGGAACGCGTCGGCGCCCATTCCATCGGGCATGGCAGCCGGAGGCCCGACGGTGAGAGTGTTCCGATCCCAGTGCAGGGAGCCGACGGGGGTCAGGATCGACCAATCCATGCTCTGGAACCGTTCGACGAAAAAGGGTGCCACGGCTTGGATGATGAAATGATCGGGTTCGAAAAAGGCCACGAAACGGTCGCCACCGTCCGCGGCAGGAAACTCATGGAAACGCAAAAAAGCATGCATCTTGTGCAGGTCGCGGCGCACCGCTTTTTCTAGAAGCGCCAGACGGTGGATCAACGGGTCACTGTGGAAGCCCAGCACCTCGCGCTCGCCATGCAGCACCCGCCAGATCAGCCGGTAAAGCAGGGCATAGCGTTCCGGCTCCCGATGGCAGACGACGGCCTCCACCAGTGTCCCGACGGCGCGTGGCAGGGTGATCGGCAAAGCCGCATCGACGTCGAGGGTGGCGGATGCGCCGGACAGCAGGGGGGCGTCGTCTGCGGTCCATAGCACCTCGTCCGGCGCTATCCCGGCGCTGACCAGCCCACGCACGGCCTTTCGGAAACCGGCGAGATCCGCCCCTTCGGCGAGATCGATGTGGTGCAGCGCCATCAGAACAGGCTCAGCTGCTGTGGAGGCGCCACCAGACGCTGACGCAGGTCCAGCCGGTCGATCAGGCCGTTGGGATGATGGTCCACGGTGATGATGAAGGGCCGCGCCCGCTTCACCCCGGTGGACAGCCGTTGCAAATCCTCCAGGCGCAGACCGGTGTGCCGCCGCGCCTCGATGATCTTGTCCACGGCACGGGCTCCCAGGCCCGGCACACGCAACAGCAGCTCCCGGTCGGCGCGGTTCACGTCGGCGGGAAAGCGGTGGCGGTTCTTCAGTGCCCAGGCCAGCTTCGGATCGACGCCGAGGTCGAGCATCCCGTTCTCGCCGCCTTCAGCGATCTCATCGACCGTGAAGCCGTAGTAGCGCAGCAGCCAGTCGGCCTGGTACAGGCGGTTCTCGCGCTGGAGCGGCGGCGACTTGGCCGGCAGGACAGTGCTCGCTTCCGGGATCGGGCTGAAGGCGGAGTAGTAAACCCGGCGCAGCCCATAGCGCTGGTAGAGCGTGTTGCTGGTCTGGAGCACGGACTGGTCCGTTGCCGCATCCGCCCCAACGATCATCTGGGTGCTCTGTCCAGCCGGAGAGAAGCGGCGGCGCTCCTCCTTCGCTTCCGTGATCCGTTCGTTGACTTGGCCCATCATCGCCCTGATGGAGGCGCCATCCTTTTCCGGGGCAAGCTGCCCCAGGCTTTGGTCGGATGGCAGTTCCAGGTTGATCGACAGCCGGTCCGCCCACAGTCCCACCTGTTCGATCAACCAGGGGCTGGCCTCCGGGATCGTCTTCAGATGGATGTATCCGGCAAAGCCGTGTTCCTGCCGCAAGGTCTTCGCCACGAGCATCATCTGCTCCATGGTGTAATCCGGCGAACGGATGATGCCCGAGGACAGGAACAGTCCCTCGATGCAATTGCGCTTGTAGAAGCCGATCGTGAGGGCCACCACCTCGTCCACGCTGAACCGAGCCCGGCGTACATTGGATGAACGTCGGTTGATGCAGTAGGCGCAGTCGAAGAGACAGTAGTTGGTGAGCAGAATCTTGAGCAAGGAAACACAGCGCCCGTCCGGCGTATAGGCGTGGCAAATGCCGGCCCCGGTGGTGGAGCCCAGTCCCCCTGCCCCACCCTTGCGACCCTTGGCGCCCGACGACGCACAGGATGCGTCGTATTTCGCTGCATCGGCCAGAATTCCAAGCTTTTCGAGCAGCACGTCGTCCACCGGATCTGATCCCTTTCCTATGATGTTCCTAATATGTTCCGGTTCGGCCGGAAGGCAAGGACGGCTTTTTCGCGGAAGGATGGTGGGGGGCATTGTCACAGAGACGGTGGTCGCGAGCCTCGGGGGGCTTTGCTGGTGCGGGTCGGCAAGTTGCAGATCAGGGACCGGAAATGCAAAAGGCCCGGTTCCGTCAGGAACCGGGCCTTTTGCGTATTTGGTTGCGGGGGCAGGATTTGAACCTGCGACCTTCAGGTTATGAGCCTGACGAGCTACCGGGCTGCTCCACCCCGCGATTGTGCCGT
>NZ_JAFIQV010000037.1 GCF_017356015.1 Azospirillum sp. SYSU D00513 | reverse complement strand
GGCTCGGCGCCGGCCCACCCAGCGCAATCCTCGATTTCGACATAACGTGAGACGAGCCACCCTCACCTCGGCAGGGACATGGGGTCTAGCCGACTTCGGCTCCAGGCGGGCTCGCAGCTCCGCGTAGGCGGCCTGTGCCTCCTCCACCGTGTCGTACGCGCCCTGCTCGACACTCCAGGTCACCGCCTCAGTGACGCTCCGGAAGTTGACGACATTGGCCGGGATGGCGTGGACCCCATCATGTGCCCCGGAGGTCTGACCTTGACCCGCAGCCGCCGTCCCGTAGATCGCCTCCTCGATGCGCTCCGGGACCCCTTTCCAGAAGCCCTCCGTGTCCCACACCACCATCCCCGCCGGCCCTTCCCGCGACCACTCCACCAGGACGCCGCGGCGGTCCCTGTCTCGCACGATCCGCAGGCTGGCGTTCAGGGAGCGCTTCAAGCGCTCGCGCTCGATCTCCGGCAGGGTTTCCCGGGTGCGCTCCTTGCCGCTCAGCTGACCTTTCTCCAGGTGCCACACGAACACGACGTCGGTGCCAAAGCCGGTGATGGCGTCTTGCAGGAGGCGCATGCGCTCCGCCTTGTCCACCCAGGCCTGGTTCTTGTTCGTGTTTCGCCCAGCCACGTTGTCGAGCATCGAACGAGAAATCGACGCCCCAATGAGCGCGGAGAGGGAGTCGACTGCGATGGTGCGGATGCCGGAGCCGGGGAGGTTGGCCGCGAGCAGATCCTGGATCCGCTCTACGGACCTGTGATCCGTCGGCTCTGCGCTCAGCTCGAACAGATCGCCTCCCTTCAACTCATGCCGGCGGCCGTCGGCGTCGATCATGAGGCAGGGCTGCTGCATGGCGAGGAGGAAGTGGCTCTTGCCATCGCCGGCGAAGCCCTTCAGAGCCCAGCGCCGGGGCGGACGAGCGTTGGCGTTGACGCGCTTGAAGGCCATCGAGCACTCCGGGAAGAGAGGTCGCCCCACACGCAATGTGTTCTGGCGAGGCGAGGTGAGTGGCGCATCATAGCAAGGCGTTCCTGATTTGTACCGCTCATTTGTCGGTTCTTAGAAGTTTTTTTGCAAGAACGCGCAGTAATGCCAATGTCTGTTCCTGACAAAGGAGCCTTGTGGGGTTAAGGCTCGCCCAACATGGAGAGCATGCGGCTTGTCCGTCGCATGTCCAGACTGGACAGGAGAGTGCCGAATGTTTGATCGGGAGCAGCGCATCCGAGACCGCGCATATGCCATCTGGGAGCGGGAGGGGCGTCCAGAAGGAAAACACCACGAGCACTGGGCGCGGGCCATGAAAGAGATCGTCGATGAGGATCTCGCCGCCGGTCACGTCATGACCGACAACGCGCCGGCAGAGCCCTCTGCCCGTCCCGCCGGGCGACGCAGGAAGGCGTCCGCGCCTGATCCCGTCCACGAGGAGGGTCCGGCGCCAAAGGCGGCCAAGCCCTCCAAGGCGGCGAAGACGGCCCACAAGGAGGCCGTCCTGGACGACAGGAAGGTGGTGCTCGCCGTCGAAAAGAACGCCGAGGACACCGCGCCTGAGCTGGCTGCCGCCACCGTAGCCGACCCAACGCCGAAGAAGCCCGCTAGGGCACGCAGGACTGCTTCCCAGGCGATGGCAACTCCGGTGCTGCGGGATAGCGCTCCAACGGCTCCCGCCCCACTCCCAGATGCCCCAGAGACGGTTACCACCGCACTTGAAGCGCCGGCTGACAAGAAGACCACTGCCACACGCGCCAAGTCGGCATCTAACCGCTCGAAAGCCTCAAAAGCTGTTTGGACGCCCGCGGATATCAAGCCAGCGCCGGAACGGAAGGCGTCGGGGACCCGTCGCCGAGTGGTGGCCACGAGTTGAGCAGTTGTGCCTA
The DNA here is from genome assembly GCF_017356015.1 of Azospirillum sp. SYSU D00513. GTDB lineage: Bacteria > Pseudomonadota > Alphaproteobacteria > Azospirillales > Azospirillaceae > Azospirillum. Next base: position 71,836 of record NZ_JAFIQV010000037.1, on the reverse strand, counting down.
GCGGATGCGGCAAAGCGCTAAGCGAAAGATGCCCCTGCCGGGCCGTGAGGCCGGAATGGGGCTCTGCACCTATCTGAGCGTAGGGCACGCGAAAGAGACGGGACGATCGGCCCATCGCTCAGGCCGACCGAACGGCGCAATTCCGCTTTGTCCATAAATAAACGGTGGGTAAGTGGGTGTTACGAAGTTTCGTCCGTGCTTTGCTGCTTCAGTTGCTTGGCATAGCTCTGAACCACGCTTTTCTCAACGCCGAGAGAAGCTGATAGCTTTGTCCAATTTACTCTCTTCCCGCTCGCAACAGCCTCGAAAATGGCCTGTTGTTGATCTCGCGTGAGCGCGGGGGGCTTTTCCGGCCGCCTCAGTTTCATTTTGAAGGCTTGAATCATCAACCCTGCGCTTGTGCGACCTGGTAGGAATGGGAGGATGTGATCGATAATGGCCGCTTGCGGATAGTGAACCCTTAGAATTTCCTTTTCTTCCTCAGTCCAAGGTGTGGACCCTCTCGCACCTTTTTTGACAGGGGTTTTGCGCTTGGGCTTCACCGGGAGGATATGCTCCCGCGGATTTACGCCCCCTTGTTCGTTGAAGACAATCCCTTGAGCCTCGAAGGCCGCTTTCAGGCGAAGTACGTTATGGGGATGCGTGTATTTGCGAGTGCTCTCGAAAGCCAGAACGGTCTGGACGGCTGTCCCAGCCTTTTCCGCAAGCTGTTTTGATGTCCATTCAAGGAAGGCTCTTGCTGCACGGCATTGGCCCGGGGATATGATCTGGGATGCTGTATGGTTGCTAGCAGAAGCCATCGACTTATCGCTCACTTCGCAAATGGAATAATTACTGCTCTTGATCTCGCGCCTAGGGGAAAGGCTTGGGTATGGCCGCGCGCTGCCAACCAAGAAACATATACCCTAGGATCTGTCTTTCAGCAATGCCTTAGCGGAAGCATCGCTGGGCGGCAGGATAAAACTCACACTCCCTGAGACTGGGAAGTGGGCTAAGCGGCAACGGGGTTGGAACGCTCACCGGCTGAAACGGAAACGCCCCCTGCCCGCCAGATCGGCGAGAAGGGGGCGCACGCGATGTGTGCGATGTCAGGATCAGACTAGGCCGCCAAAGCGGTCAAGCTGTTGTCATCGCAGTCCCATTGGTCATCATCGAAATTCGTCAGGTCAGCGTCGCCAGAGAGGATCTCGCCAGCCATCTCGTGGACCCAGCGTTCGTTGATGTCGTTGTGCTCGACCTCGCCGTTCAGGACAAGATTTCGCAGGCGGTTGCGGGCCAGACGCTCGGCCCATTCCCAGCTTCCCCGGACAGGATTTGCCCGTGCCCCTTCGAGGAGCAGGGAGTCCTGAAACACGAAGCCAGGTTTGGCCAAGCGCCGGACCTGTTTGGTCGCCCACTGCTCCATGACGCCAGCCACGAAGGCATTGGTCTTGGAGAAGCTCACGTTCCCCAAAGGCTGCGCCTTAGGAGAAGCAACGTCGCCAAACAGATCCGCCGTGTCGGGAACGGACAGACGCGCTTTGCGGCCGCCCGTCCTGATCCGGTTCGCCAGTTGGCGGGCCGTCGTTCCGTAGGCCTGGCTGTCGACCGAGGCGATACGGTCCTCCAAGCCACGCACTGCTTCCGCAGCTTCGGACTTCAGCCCGAACAAGTGAAAGCGAACGCCTTTTGGAAGATAGCGGTCCAACACAGAGATGATATGGACCACACCGTTGAGGCCATTCACGTGCCGAGTGCACATAGAGCCAACACCTATGACGCTATACTCATCGATCCAAGGCATTCTTTCAGCGCACATCAAATAATCCTCGTGGCTGAAGCCTTGAATAACGGGCATGAAGCGGTCATTGATGCCGAGATCTAATGCCCTTATACGGCAGGCGTTGTTCAAGGCAACCGTGCCGGCAATGCGATCAAGCACCGCCGTCCGGTCTCTTGCGATTTTCTCTTCGACACATAGGTCCATGCTACTGAAGCGTTTCCAAGGAAAAGCGGCGGCAAGGTGCATGTACTCGTCAACAGAGAAGGTGAAGCCGCCGTAAAGAGCTGTAGCAACGTACCCGGCGCTATCAAGATGACAATCCAGGTCTGCTGCATTCTTCATTGAGTTCGTACTGAACCCGTTCCAGAGTGTGTATTCTGTTCTTAGTAGGAACGAATCCCACTCAGCTTCGGTCATTCTCGACTTCAGATCAGGCCGATCCGGCTCCGGCGCCTTCAGTCGTTGCCGGGAAAGCGCGTTAGCCGAGATCATGACCGGCATTTGCAGCTCGCGAGCCTTCTCGATGAGCGCGCGGCAGGACAGCCCGGGGAGACCCAGGATGAATTGCACTGGCATGTTGGTATCTCCGAGAGACACCACACCCCTTATCGGGACGCGATGTCCCAGTAAGGGGTGTGTGAGGGGTGCGGCCCTAGGGACCGCACCGTTTCAGCCGCGTGGATCTCCACACGGCAGTGGCTGCCGGCGTAGCCGATCAGCCTTCAGCTTCAACCAAGACCCGGCTGGTACCACCGACCTGAGATTGCCCATGGTCGATGGCGTCCCGTTCGGTCGGAAAAGGCCCGAAGTTCCGAACGATGTGGCCGTTGCTGGACACATAGCCGTACCACTCACCTTTCCCGAGCGGGTCGAGGTCTCGATAGACGTGCGCTTGCGGCATGATGCTGTCCTCGGATCGAGGGAGCCGCTTCGCGACCGGGAGAGGGCTCCCAGTGGGGTTGTTCGCGGCCATTGGACCGCGACGAGTGCGCTTTAGGGGTGGTTAACCGAAGAACTTGGAGGCGGTTAGAAATCCAACACCGACGGCGATCATGCCGCCAAGGCGGATCGTTAGATCCCGCTTCAGAAGCTCCAGGTCAATTTTCGTCGCAAGCTGAGAGAGGTCGTTCTGGCGCTGATCACGAAGGATCGTCGCCAAGGCCTCGGCTTGGTCCTCGGAGAAGTTTGCGCCCTTGAGGCGTTTCACCGTTTCGTGCGTGTCGTACGACATGGCCATAGTAAACCCTGCTTCGGGTGATTTGTGCCGAGCGCTTTCGAGACATCGCGTTCAGGCGGCTGCAGCGACAGCCCGCTTCTGTGTGTGCAGACGGAGCCTTGCGAGCCCACGAGACACCCAGGCTTTCGCAAAGTCCGGGTCCAGCGTGAAGCCGCGGCTTCCGTCGCAGGCACTCTCCGTCACACCGAAGCCAGTCCAGCTGGAGCAGGAGTGGTCGAAGAACGCCCATTTCCCGTCGAGCATGAACTGCATCAGGTCGCCAGCTTCCGCAACCCCACCAGTCCGAACCGGGAGGTTCGCCTGGATAAGGTCGCGGAACTTGGCTTTCTCGCCGAAGAGCGTGAACTCGACGTCGGCCGCACGGTCCGTTGGGCTGCGTTCCCACTCAACGATCTCGTGGATCTCGATAGGACCGCCCCAGAAGCCGTGCGCTTTGAGCCAATCGCGCGCCGTCATCTCGGCGCAGAAGGCCCGCATTGGACCGCCGATCGCCTGATAGTCGAACGTGACCATCCGGGCGGCGATATCCTTGATCAGCGCCTTTTTCATCGGGTTTTTCTCTCAAGTGAGGACGGAATGCGCCCCCACCGGGAGGCGCACCCGGAGGGTTGGTGTTTGACCGGCCGCTTAGGCGGTCGGCGTTTCGGTGTCGTCGAAGCTGGGCAGCTCCTCGTCATACGCGGCGTCGCCGTCGAGCAGGACGTAGTCGCAACCCAGGCTCCGGGCTCGGTCCAGGATGGCTTCAAGCACCGCCGGGATCTTCCGTTCCTTCACCGTGTCCGGATCGGAAACGTAGATCAGCCAGCCGTACTCCAACTCGTACGAGACCAAGCCATCCTTGCGGCTTTCGAGTGCCTGGCGGGACGCCTGATCGAGGTGGCCCGTGGATAGGTCCAGAAAGTTTCGGATGAGGTTGGTGCCCTTGGGCAGAACAGGTGCCGAAACGGCCCTGTCCAGCCGCTGGATGGCCTCGGAGAGGTTGCCCTTCTCCCAGCCCGCCAGCAGTGCCCGTGAAGCGGACAGCACCTCGTCTTGAGCGGCGAGGAGGCGCCTGGCCTCCTCGATCTCCGCAAAGTTCTCCTCCGCACCCGGCGACATCTGGGCCAGGGCGATGAGGGTTTCCAGGCAACTCTGCATGATCGGTCTCTCTCGTCAGGAATGGACAGAGCAGGACAGACCACTCCCCCGAGGGGGAGCGGTGTCCCCCTCATGGGTTCAGGGTGCTGGTGGATCTGGCGTCGGCAGGATCGCCGGCGTCAGTTCAGGAAACCACGACGTGTCATCTCGGCTTGGTAGGCATCCAGCAGTTCGGATGCCCGGTGGGCTTTGCGCTCGTAGTAGTCTTTGCCAGGATCGTCCGGCCCGGTGTAGTCCGGGTGCCAATCCCATTCGGACCAGGCGGTCCAGGCACGATCGGCGCCCTCATCGGCCGCCGCATAGCCCTCCCGCAGGTCGGTGTCGGACAAGGACGGGATCGCGGCAATCCTTGCGGCCCGCTCCGCCTTGTCCATCGCCTCGTAATCCACGTCAGGCAGGAGATCCTCGTCCAGGTCATGGTCGAGTTCCTCCTGCAGCCGGTGGATTTGCATCGAGGTTTTCAGGTCCTGCAGCTCGACCCAGAACTCCTCCAAGGTTCCGCCCAGCGTCTTGCGGCGCGTGACGGAGTCCACCGAGAAGAGGGCGGCCTGCATGGACACCACCCAGTCGCCGCTCTCGGCATCGAAAGCGATCTTCCAGGCGATGGTGTCGCCATACTCGGTCTGGACGGTGCCAGAGGCCGAGATGTCGGTGCCAAACACGACAGAGCGTGTGGCTTTGCGTCCCAGCAGCTGTTCCACGCCGTCGAGCTGGCGATGGAGCACCTTGCGGTAAAGCTTAAGCTGGTTGGTGCTGAGGCTGAGCATCGTCGCTCTCCTGTGTCTGTAATGGACAGGGGAAAGCGAGGAGGCAGATTCCAAGCCCCGCTGGGGGAGGACTGCCTCCCCGCCGGGGTTGGTTGAGGTGCGCCGACCTACTGTGAGGTCAGACGAACTTTTCGATGAAGTAGAGGATGCCGATCATGGCCCCGGTGACGCCGAGCGTCTTCCAGATCTGATCGGTCATCATCTTCGTCATTTGCAGGCCCATGCTCTGGATCTCCCCTTTGATGGAGGCTTCCAGAACTTCGAGCTGCTTGCCGACCTGCATTTCGACCATGTCGATGCGGTGGCTCAGCGAGGCCTCGACCTTGTCGATTTTCCGGTCCAGCGCATCGACCCTCCGATCCAGCGCATCGACCTTGCGATCGAGTGCATCGAACCGGTCGTTCAGGTGACTGATCTCGGTCTGCATAGCGGCCTTCTGTTCAGTCTGTGCGTCCAGTGCTATCCGCAACGCCTTGGTGAACACCTCGGCATTGGGAGCACCGCCCTGACGCAGCGTTTCCTCGTACTCGAACAGTCTATCAGCAGACATGGTAACGCAACTCCTCTGGAAAAGGAGGGTTATCCGCCCGAAGGGCAGAACCCTCCGGGTGTTCGAGGAGACACACCAATCCCCTGGACGGGGTGGCATGGCCTCCCCGTGGGGTGGTTCAGCCTGACGGCTTGTCCGTCAGCTTAGGCAGCCATCGGCGGCATGGAAGCCTCAGACAGACGGCGCACAAGGCGCCGTTGCTGCTCTTCCAGCTCCGCAACGATGACCATCTGGTCGACCAAACGTCCGGCGGCGCTAGCCTCCGGAATTCTGGCTTTCGCTTCCGCCAGCTGCTGCCCGAGTTCCAGATACTCCGGAGTGGGGAGCCAGGGGGCGGCACGAGGACCGGCAGTTGCCTCGCTGTGCGGCAGCTGGGCCTGCGGGCGGGCTTTTGTGTAAAGCCAGCGCGCCATAGCCAGGAGCCAGAAAGCAACCGCTTCGAACGCGCGCTCAACCAGTTTCGTGATACCCGAAAACAGGAGCGTTTCCATGCATATCTCCATGCAGGCAAACGGGCGCGAGTTTCCCAATGGGGAGCCTCGGCACCCCGTGGGTTTGGGAATGGTCACCGGTACAGGGGCAGTGCCGCCTGACGGTGTTTGGGTGCTGCCGCGCAATGGCGACTAGCTTTCACGCTGTTTTTAGACCCCAGCTAGGCCGTACCCTCGCTCAAGCAGAGGGGCTTCCGAACCGAAGTTCGTGGAAACGCCCAATGTCTAGCATGGACGGGGATTCCTGTCCAGGGATAGCCCTTAACCGGAGAAGAAGAAGCCGCGGTTCGCGCCGCTGGTGAAGCAGGTGGTTCCCTGGCCAGCGTCGATGTTGAAGGGCTCGGGCGAACCGTAGGGAGAGCGGCTCCACAGGCCGCTGTAGCGGCGGCCGTCCGGCATGCGCTCAACCCGCAAGTCTGACACGGACGGGAGGCTGACGATCACCTGTCCGTTCTGGAAACACAGCAGCTCCTGGGAGCCTGACTGGCTCGCTGCAGGGCGCAGAGGGGTCGAGTAGCGCTCCGACGGACCGTGCGCGGCCGCCGGTGCTGACACCGCCACCAGCGCCCCGATGGCAACGACCCAAGACCAACCAGGTGCAGCCGACCGCATGATCCCCTCCCCTGCTCCGATGCGTTCAATGCACAACGGGAAGAGCGGCTCCCAGGTCCATTACGGACTTGGGGCCGGATTAGGCCTGTTCGGGGCGGTCTGAGCGCCCTACACGCAGATCCGAAGGGACCTGAGCGGCGCCACGGTGATCGTCGACGGCTCGCAGTGAAGGCGCAGAGAGCCCAGTTGGGGAAGCTGTGCTGTCCGTGCCCTCGTACTCCACCTCGAAGCTCCTGTGATGGCGGGCAAACAGCGCGAGCAGGTCCGGATCGAACATCTGCGGCTTGAGGCGGCTGTCCCCTTCGAGGAGAAGGTTCACCGCCTTGCCATGGAGGAAGGCTTGCTTATAGGGCCGGGCGGAGCGCAGGGCGTCATAGACGTCGCAAAGGCGCAGGATGCGAGCGCTTAGCGGGATAGCATCGCCGCGCAGCCCGTACGGATAGCCGGACCCGTCGAGGTTCTCGTGGTGCTTCAGGGCCATGTCTGCAGCCAGCGGCCAGAAGGGCACGAGCAGCCGGTATCCGACGACGGTGTGGCGCTGCATGATGAGCCGCTCGCCGTCGGAGAGATTGCCCACCTTCAGCAGGATGTTCGGAGGGATCGCCAGCTTGCCGATGTCATGCAGCACCGCGGCGGCGCCCCAGTCGGCGGCGGTTGCCTCGTCCAGTCCGGACAGACGACACAAGGTCTGAACCAGTCGCCCCACCGCTGGAGTGTAAGCTCCGACGTTGCGGGCATCGGGGCCGAACCTGGAGATCGCCTCGTCCAGCGAAAGCGGCCGCGACGGCGATCCAGCTTTAACGGCTCTCATGCGCCCTCCCTCCCCTGTTCTCCCGCTTGCGTTCGTTGGGGCTGTGCCTCCGGATAAGCGGTCCTGGCAAAGACTTGGAACAGGACGCGGAACAGGCGATCCGCCCAGGTCAGGCGCCCTTCTGGCTCCCAACGGGCGGCAACCCGCCAGGTTCCGCCCTCCCGGTGCCATGTGCCGGTGTAAGCCGTGTACCCATAATCCTGCAGGTCCTGGACAAAGGCCATCTCGGACATGGCCACGTTTTCGGCTGCTTCGCGTTCATCCCGTCCGTCCGGATCGGACCCGGCAGTAATCGCGCTCATGACACCGCACTCGGACGGTCCAGCTTGGCCAGCCTGATGCGATGCTGGCTGTCCCGGGCCTCCATATGCGGGAACAGCCGGCGCAGTTGCGGACGGCCAACGCGTGGCATGGGCGCCGGCGGAATGTCACCCTCCTCCGGCTCGATTAGCCCAAAGTCCAGGTGTGTTTCTTCCGCAAGGGTGACCGGAGCCGGCAGCTTTACCGCTGCCAAGAACAGCAGGTGCTCCTGGGCGAACCCGAGGATGCCGTCCAGGTGCCGCCGACCGCCGGTGTTGGCCTGATAATGCGACAGGATAGCAGGAACCAGCAGGCGGCCTTTGAGCGAACGGATCTTGACCGTGTCCGCGCTCTGCCATTCGACGAGGTGCTTGGTGGTCGGAATGGCGCTGTACGGTTGAAATATCGGTGGAGCAGCCCGATAGAAGGCGTGCCCCTCACACGACTTCTCCGCCCCGCACTCGATGTGCTTCACCGTGCCGCCGTAGCTCGACTGGTAACGTTTCCGGATCTCGGCGGTGACCACTCGCGACATCTTCTCCTCGCCAGACCAGAGGGTTCGGGCATGGTCGGTGGCGATCGCATTCACCGCGCGGATCATGTCGCGGATCTCCTGTTCCTGACCAGGGGTGGGCAGGAGGCGAGCGACGATCATCGAATTGGGGGTCTTCAAGGCCAAGTTCCTCAGGGTAACGAACTGCCCTACCTTTTACGGGACAAACCCGTGTCACCGCGCCGAAGAGAGATGACGGGAAAACTGACTTTTCGCCGGGTTTTGCGCTCGTGACTGGATTTCAGCTATCGAGCCACATAACCGTGAGGATCTTGGCTGGCCTGCCGCCCGGTCGGACACTGACGGCGACCGCGGCGTCACGGCCCCGAAGACGCCGACGAAAGTTCACTTTCCACTCCTCCGGATAGAAACCCGGCTCCGCCTTGTAGACCGAACCGTGGCGAATGATGTCGATCGCCTCCTCCTCGCCGATCCCGCGCAGTGGGATGCGTTCGTCGGACGCGTGGGCGGAGAAGAAGATCCGGTCCTGATCGGCCAGCCGGATGGCTACGCGGGCGAGGTCCTCAATGCGGGGGTTGTCCCAGTCCACGGGGCGATGGCTGGGAGTGTTCCGTCGTGGGGAGGCGTGCTGCGTTGTCGTGTGGTGCATCGCATCCTCACGCCACGTTGGCCAAGGCGTCAGGCGAGAACCGTCCGACGGCGCCGGCGAGGTAGGTTAGGCTCTGGTCTATGCCGATCCAGCGGCGGCCCAGACGTTCCGCAACAGACGGAACCGTGCCGCTGCCGCTGAAGGGATCGCACACGACGTCGCCCGGGTCCGTGGTCAGTTGGACGAAAGGTTCGACGACACCCACGGGAAATCTTGCGGGATGGATCGGCAGCCCACGGTCCCGGCAATGCCGGTGGTACGCCGTGTTCGAGGCGGTGTTGGGCACGGTGAGCAGGTTGCCCCGAATGCTCCCGCCATTGTCGGCCGAGAATGCACCCTCTGTCAGGACGTGACCAGAGGGACGGACGGCTCCCCGCTCGCCACCCTGCGCCAGTCGCGCCAGCATGGCGTCGCTGTACGGAACAAGGCAGTTGGCGTTGTTCGCTTTGGGGTTTGCCGACGGCGAGAGCCACCACAGCGTCTCGACCTTCTGCGCCAGCCGGACCCGCTTGACGGTCACCCACTGGGCCGGTGACGGCAAAGCGGCCGGGTTGTGCCAATGGCAGCGCTGGGCGAGGTGGTAGCCGAGATCGTCTACCAGCTTCAGCAGCAGGCGCTCTTGGTACAGGTTCAGCGTCGGCGAACCAGATTGCCACGCGTCGCCGAGGTTCAGGATCAGACTGCCATCCGGCGTGAGCGAGCGCTTGAACTCCCGCGAGAGCCCGACCAACCAGTCGATGTAGTCTCCCGCGTCTATACTGGACTGGTAGTCCTTGGTGCGCAGGATCGGATAGGGCGGGCTGGTAACGATCAGGTTCAGGCTGCGATCTTCGATGTGGCCGAAGGCGGACTCCGCCGTCGACCAGAGCATCGCGCCATTGGCCGTCTCAAAGACCGTCACCACGATGCCCGGCATAGCAAAGCGCAGGTCCCGCTTGCCCTTGGCCGTCAGCGTCCAGAGGTTCCGAACGGACGGGTCTACCAGTCCGGCGAGCTTGGCCTTTTGCCGGGTCCATCGCACATCCCGGTCCAAGGCGCGGTAGGTGCCGCTGGGTAGCTCCACGACCTCCTGGCGCTGCTCCGGCGATAGCTGGAGCCGCTCGGCGACGGCCGCCGTCGCCTCAGCCGCGGAAAGGCCCTTGGGCGCGTCCTCGAGCACCTGCAGGAGCGGGAGGAAAAGCTCGCTCTGGCGAGTACGGGTTTTGGGGTTGCTGACCATGGGGGACCTCAGAAGCCGAGAGAGAACTGCTGGGAGCGGGAAGAGGCAGGCGAAGCATGAGCCTTCGGTGCCTCCCTGCTGGCGGGATTGGGTGCTGCGGCCCGCTGGGAAGGCCGTGGATGCGGTCTGGCCGGTTCGGGCACCTCCGCCACAGACACACGTTCCTGAAGCGCTTCCTGCGCCTCCACAGCGGCCTTCGCCTGCTCGGCGATCCGGTCCGCAAGCCCGGAGGAGGCTTCCAGCAACTCCTCCAGCGTCACTGGGACAATCAGGCTGTCCTGAGGACCGGTATCGGAGATCCCGGCAACGATGTACCAGCGTCCAAGCTTCTCTCCCGGCCAAGGGAGCGTGAGGCGGATACGCCGGAAGCGAAGATCGAGCGCCCTCTCTAGCTGGGAGACCGAGGCTTCCAGCCTCTGGTACAGGGCGCCCGCATCGGCAAGGCCCAGCTTTGCGCGCGCAGCCTCGACGTTCTTCCATGCGGCGTCAGACACGGACTGCTGAGTGATGGTCATCACGCACCTCACCACGCGAAGGCAAGCTGGCCCAGACCGACGGGCTGCTTCTTGGTCAGGAATGGACGGGCGGATTGGGCATGAAGCTCAACTGGCCGAACCAGTGGCCTCGCCATACGGGAGGGTGCTGCATCGTGGGAGATCGTCAGGGGGGCGAGAACCTTGCCCAACGCCTTGCCCAGAGCCTTGAAGCACGACCACACAGCGCTCTGGCCCAGAAGCTCGTGGGCGGACGTGGCAGAGCGCCCGTGCAGGATGGCGTCAGCCAGTTCCCGGGGCAGCGACTTGACCTCGGCATGCTCTGCCGGTGTCAGGAGGCGGGAGAGAGCCGGGTCGTACGGCGACTGGATTGCTGGCTCCGATGTGCGGTGCTTCCAGTACCCCTTCCCGATCGTGCCAACCTGCTGGGCGTCGGCGGTTACGAGGTTGCGCTTGAAGTTGTTGCCCTTGGCCGCCTGCTGTTCGGCATGCCGATCCAGATAAGCGTGGTCCTGCCAGCGCGGGTCGCCGGCGGGCACATCCTCCAGAACCTCACCAAGGCGCCGCACGGGGCCGGGCTCAGCCGGAACCTCCAAGGTTTCCGGCGCGATCCCCTCGCTGATGCCGATGAGCGTCCAGCGGTGCCGGGCTTCCAAAGCTCCAAAGTCTGGCCCGAATAGCGGGATCTCGAACACCCGGTACCGCATGGCGCGGAGTTGCCGCCGGATGATCGCCGCTGAAGCGGTGCTGGCGTACTGCGGGACGTTCTCGATCACGGTAACCGGTGCCTGGGACGCCCGCAGAAGCTGGAGGTAGGCATGGCAGAGATGGCCCGCCTGTTCGTCGTCCTCCGGCATGGCCAGCCGCTTGCGCGCCCTCCCCGCGACACTCGCCGCCGTGCAGGGCAGCCCAGCCAGCAGAATGGACAGCCTCGGCATGATCTCGGGCTCGATCTCATCGATGCTGGCCTCGATCGTCATCCGGCAGCCCTTGGTCGCCGGGTTGGCGGTCAGCGCCACCTCAAGACTCTCCGGGTCGATGTCGACCGCCAGCGCCGCTTCGGTCTGGATGCCGGCCTCGCCCAGTCCAGAATGCACGGCGTGGTCGATGACACCGGCGCCGATGCAAAGGGTGCCCACTGACAAGGGCTTCCCTTCCCTCAGGCGCTCTCGGACCTCCTCCTCCCGCTTGGCTTGAGCCACTGCGATGGGCGGAAGGACCACCTCGATCTCAGCATCCCGGTAGATTACCCGGACCTGCTCCGCGCTCGATGGGAAGATCCTTTCCAGAAGGGAGCCGGTGATGTCGATGATTGGGCGCATAATCCCGCCCGCCTTGCGAACACGACCACTCACGGCGCGCTCACCATTGGCGTCCAGCTTCAGGACCAGCTTGTGGTTGGCTGGGTCCGAGTGGAGCTTGAAGCGGGTTCCGGGAGCAAAGGACACCAGCGAAAGGCGCGGACCTTCAAGCCATAGGCGCAGGCGGCCGCGAACAGACCCAATACGGGTGTGAGCGATGTGCATCGGGAAGTTTCCGGGGTGGTGGGGATACCCAGAAGCTTACCGCTGCGTACATATGAGCACAACAGAATAATGGAGGCTGAGCAAAAATAATCAGAGTTACTAAAGCCATGGGCCTGTGTCCATTATAGACACGGCAATTCATCAGTGGGCCCTCTTGTCAGTAATAGACGCCGGGTACTTTCGTCTGTCCGTGACCTCTAAGCTGCTCAGGTCGGGGTTGGACGCAGAAGGCGGTGACAATCCTCGTGGCGATACTTGGCCCCGCGCACATTAGTCCGCAACCCGGGTTTTATACCTCGCTCAAGAGCGCCCTCCGAGCCGCGCACGATCCGAACGGCATGCCAGTGGAAACAGCAGCCAGCCCCCTGCTTAGGACCGGCCGCTTTTGCGTGCGTCGATGTCGGAAATCAGTTCAGGGAAGGGAGACGGTTTGCGAGACCGAGGTGGTCCTGCAAGGAATCAGAAGGCCTGCGAAAACGGAAGCGGCCAGAACCCGTCTGGGCTCTGGCCGCTTCGTGATGTCGGTCATGGACCTATCAGTTCACGTTGCGTAAGGGAGGCGGCTTACGAGCCTTGCCCAAAATCCTGCGAGTGCGCTCGTCCATCATCATCGCTTCAAGCTGGGTCTTCAATTCCGTCGCGGACCCCGGAACTTCCTTGGGACGAACCTCGACAGTCGACCCGTTGGCGCGAGCCCATTCGGGAATGTTGTCGCCAGCCTGTGGTGTCCAGACCTGACCCAGCTCGGTAACGACCTCAACGGAGGCCAGGTGTCCGGCAACCTCGTCCAGCACGCCGTTGACCAGAGCAGCCAGTCGCACCGGGCAAATCTCGTGGGTAACCTGCTGGTACGCTTCCAGCCCCTTCTCGTAGGCGGAGAACGCCAACGGCTTGTCGCTCTGACTGTCGGCTTTGACCGTGTCGCCCAACAGGTCGCCAACACGCTCCATGAGCCTCAGGGCCTGAGGCCAATCGAAACCCACCACCTCAAGAAGATCGGCCATTTCCTCGACGTCGTTACTCGCCGCTTGGAAACGGTCAACCATACCGGGCTGCTTCTTTGGCTTCTTCGGCTTCTTTGCCATGGCTGCTCCGGCCACAAGGCCGCCCCTCGTTGAGAGTTCAACCGTCGGAACTGGGACGTGTGTGCCCAACTGCTGTGCACTTAGGAGGTATGTGTAACGCAGATCCGATGTGCCGCCAATAACAGGATTCCTGCGGTGTGGTGGGAAGCACATGCATTCGCATGCAGACGATCGCGGGTGGCTGAGCCTGTCCAGGGGGTCCTAACCAGGGGGCGATGCTCGCCGATACGAAGGCTGAGAGGCGGTCCGGCGGTAGCTGGATCTTACAGGACCGCCTGTCCGTGTCTGACGGGGTTGCACGCAACGGCAAGCACGAAGCTACCGGTCCGTTCTGGACCCGGCGCATGGGTTGTCAGTTCTGGACCTGCACCCGCTGCACCAGGACCTCACGAACACGAACCGACGGGCACCCGGCCGTCACGAAGTCAATGGGTGCCAGGCGCTCGGCTACAAGGGCCTTCTCCAGGATGGCGCATTCCTGAACCTTGCGGTCCGGATCGAGGTTCACGGAAACCACCCCCGCCTGTTGCGCCACCCGGAAGCCAAACCCAGCGATGCCAAGGACGAAGAAACCGATGCCGATGGTCCGGCTGAGGCGACGCAGGCGCGGATAGTTGTCCAACAGGCCCAGCACGGAACTCTCCTTGCGATCGGTGATGTAGGATAGTCACTGCCCCACCATCTTCCGCAAGGGGTTACGAACCCGTGAAGCTTGATGGGGTTAGGCGGCTTTCTCCGAAGCTCGGGATCGCAGCTCCTGGCGCCGCCAGTAGTCGCACCAAATCCCGACCACCTCGGCCGCCGGCAGCAACGCCACGCGCTCGTACCGCACGTCCACTCCTGACACGAGGCGAACGTAGCCATGGGCGGCCACACGGCGATGAGCAAGCCGCGGATCGGTAGTGGACGCCAGGATGAGGGCATAGGTGGACAGTTGGACGACATCCGAGAACCGGACCCTAGCCAGGGGGCGCGTCTTCGTGTCGACCACGACCATCAGCCCCTCTGCCGTTAGGAACACCTGATCCGGTATCCCGTGCAGCGGGACCGGCAGGTGCGTGCGGATCTCCTGCTCGGACAGCAGCAGACTGGCCGTGCGCAGCTCCTGAGGCAGGCCTTCCAGGTACAGCCACGCACGGTGAGCCAGCTGCCCACGTATTGCCTGCCAGCGCTCTTTCCATCCCACACGCATCGGTGCGCCCTCCCTCAGACCCGCATAAAGCGCCGCACGAGCACGTCATGGCGTGCATGCTCCTCGATACCCGCCTGACGCCGTGCCTCGTCGGAAGGACCCGTGTGCGGCCCGGAGACCATCTGCGCCAGTTTAGTGGCCGAGACCGAGCGGGAACGAGCCCAGCGCCGAACCGCAGGCCCGTCCTCCAACTCGGCGATCGCTCGCAGCGGGTTCTGCAGGAAGGTCTCAAAGGTCACGCCGGTCACGTGCAGACGGGTGCCGACAAACAGGTCGCCCCAGAACTCAAGCTGCTCGTCCCACATCGCTGACCTCCTCGCCCGGCTCGGGCTCCCTGTCCAGGGGGGGCGGACCTGCCCCTTCCCGTCAGCTTACGGATTTCGTCAGAAACGCAAGCCCTCTTCAGGCGCCTGCCTCTTCCAAGGCTATTTGGGGGTCTGCGCGGGTGATCTGCGGGGCACCAGCACCAGTGTTGAGACTGGGCGCCATTTGCGAGATGCGGACTAGCTTGTTCGACCAGATGCGGAGCGGTTCGGCTTTCTCCTCGATCTCCCGGATCAAGGTCTTCTCCCAAGGCTGGGCCGTAGGAAACGCGGACATCGGATAGGCCGTTTCGTCGCCTCGGTTCACCGCGCGATCCATTCGACGACGTTTTCCCTTTGGACCGAAAAACTCGAAGCGGACCCACTTCAAGGTCACACCAACCCGCCGCTTCTCGATCTTGAACCCGTATCGACCACGCTGCGACAGCGGCAGGTTTGCCTTGGAGTATTCGTATTCGGCCATGAACTCAGCATGGACAGCGATGGATGCTTCCCAGAGGCGGTCTTGTTCCAGCTCAAGCACCGCTCGGATCATCTCCTCGGACGTCATGCCGCTAGCCGAAGCCTGTTTAAGCATCGATTTTAGATCCACCGAATAACCCCCCCTCTGTGTCAATATCTACCTGATGACACACACCCTCCTCCTGTGTGTCAATACGGGATTTCAAGGTGCTAAACGCAAAAACATATTCCCTCTGTGTCAAACAACTGTTTGGCACAGAGGGGGGTGCCATGGGTCAACACTGCGAGTGACCCTGACCGCGAATGCCTAACCATCAAGATAAACGCCCTCTGTGTCAAACAACTGTTTGACACAGAGGGGGGTGCCATGGGTCAACAGCAGGTATCCGGGTCTGGCTCATTTGAATGATAGAAACAGGGAGCCCTCTGTGTCAAACAGTTGTTTGACACAGAGGGGGGCGCTCTGTGACAAATGGAACGGCTGTGCCCAGCGCCGTACCACGGTACCGACGTAAGGCTATAAAAACTCCCGAGCCAGGCTCCAGACGATTGAAATCAGTATTCTGTTCCCCCTCTGTGACAAACAGTTGTTTGACACAGAGGGGGGTGCCATGGGTCAACAGCACGGCAGTGAGACTTCCCAAGATCCGCCTTCCTTCAGCTATGGAGGGAGGGAGGGTCAGTCACAGCGGATTGCGGCCACGATTACCGCGGGCCACGCTCCGGATTTGCGTCGTTTCGCCGCTTGTATACCGCCAGTGTGCGCCCAGTGTACGTCCAGTCGACTTTGTATGGATTTCCTCAAGAATTGCGCCCTAATCGACCGCGCTTGTGTACGCCCAGTGTTCGTCCAGTGGCATTCCTGCAGAATGATG
Organism: Azospirillum sp. SYSU D00513; assembly: GCF_017356015.1. Taxonomy (GTDB): domain Bacteria; phylum Pseudomonadota; class Alphaproteobacteria; order Azospirillales; family Azospirillaceae; genus Azospirillum. The sequence goes on along the minus strand of NZ_JAFIQV010000037.1, from coordinate 55,830 downwards.
CGGGTGGAGTGAACTTATCTCCGGCGCGGTGACCGGGCTGATCCGCCTAGGCTTGCGCATCAGGTCCAGCTTGAACCACGGACCGCAGCAAGAGGATTGGCCCTGCCATGTTCGTCATCGGCCTGGATATCGGATACAGCAACCTGAAGCTCGCCTTTGGTGACGTAGACGAGGGCGGCACCGCGCGCCCGACCGTCACCCGTGTCCTGCCAGGCGGTGCCGGCCGCCTCTCGGACCTTCCCATCCGCCTCGGCAAGGGTGAAGGCGATGCGGATGCCATTGTCGTGAACGTGAATGGGGAGAAGTGGGTGGCCGGTGTCGATCAGGCCCGGCTGGAGACCTCCATGCGCGAGCTGCACGCCGACTATCCCGCCTCCGACGCCTACCGGGCTCTGTTCCATGCGGCCCTGTTGCTGGGCGGCAAGGATAAGGTCGATCACCTCATCACCGGCCTGCCGGTCAGCCAGTTCCTCGACCAGCCCTTCCGCGAGAGCCTGAAGACGCGGCTCACGGGCGAGCACCAGGTCACGGCAGGCCGGAGCATCACGGTGGAGAACGTGCTGGTGGTTCCCCAGCCCTTCGGCGCGTATCTGGATTTGGTGAACAGCTACGAGGATGCCGAGGCGCTCATGGAGTCCCGGATCATGGTCATCGATCCCGGCTTCTTCTCGGTGGACTGGATCGCCATCGAGGAGGGTGAGATCCGCAAGGCCAGCTCCGGCACCTCCAAGCGCGCCATGTCAGTTCTGATCGAGACCATGAACGGACTCATCCAAGAGGAGCATGGCGGCAGCGCCGGCGTGGATCGCCTCGAGCAAGCGGTCCGGCAAGGCAAGACCTCGGTTCCGGTGTTCGGGCAGTCGGTCGAGCTGACGGGCTACATGGAGAAAGCCAGCCAGCGGGTCGCGGTCGAGGCCTTGAAGGAGATGAAGCAGCAGCTCCGGTCCAACGATCGCGCCGTGGACATCGTGCTGATCGTTGGCGGTGGCGCCAAGGCTTACGAAACAGCGTCCCGAGAGGTGTTCCCCAAGAGCAAAATCGTGCTGCCCGACACACCCGTACTAGCGAATGCCCGCGGCTTCTGGAGCGCGGTCGCGGCATGAAGGTTTTGACCTTTGTAACTGCCGCCTATCCAACCCTGCTCGCAGAGTTGGACCGGACACCTACACGGGATCGAGCGGAACGGATACGCGTGCTGGCCCAGCTCGGTCTGGCCTATGAACGCCAGGTGCAATCAGGCGCCTTCCTTGGTGCACAGGCGGGCGCGGTCCCTGCCATGGCGTTGACTCCGCCCCCGCCTCCACCTCCGTCGGCCGAGGAGAAACGGAAGAAGCTCCGGTCCAAGGGGCTGGCCAGCCTCATGGGAACGGAGTGATCGTTGGTCTGTGTCTGACGAGGCTCCTGCCGCTGCGGCGTCTTTCCACCTCTCTGGTTAGGAAACGCTGCGGCAGGAGCCACTAGGCGGACGGAGAGAACCGCTGAATGCCCTGAAAGGCTCCCGGATGACCCTGGCATCCGGCGGATCTAGCTCTGGTCCATACGGCTTTAAGCCTGCGAGTTCAGAAAACCGGTACGCCCGCTGTCCAGAATGGACAGACGCTTGGACGGTCGCCGCTGCCCAGCACATGGAGACAGAGCATGAGAGAACCTGCTACGCCGCAACATAGGATCAGCATCACAGGGCTCGTACTGAGCGGCGTTTACGTCGCCGCGTCATTGGCCTGCATCGCCCTCGGGCTGTCGGCGGGAGATCCGAAGGCCACCTTCGTCATGCTCCAGCTCCCAATCGCCCTGCAGATGAGCGCGATGCACGATCTCGGTATGACGAGGGCGCTGGAGACCCTCGACTGGTTCACCGCCTATGCGATGATCGGTGGAGGCACCGTAGTGCTCCTGTACGGTGCGGGCGCGCTCACCGGCCAGACGGTCCGATACGTCCTGGGACGGGTCGATTGAGCCTGCCTGCAAGGTGAGCGGTGTCCCTGCAGTCCGCACCCCCTTCCCAGTGTCTGAACGTCCGCTCGCGCAGATGAGCGCCATTCTGGCGGCAAGATCGACCATCTCAATGTCCTCAGGTGCCAAGTGAGCAAGTGCCGATCCCGTGGAGTAGCGGTATTGCCCAATCCACCTTCTGTCGGCAGTGCGCCATGCAATGACCAGAGCCGGAACCTCGCCTCTGTTCCCGGTCACCTCGAAGCGAACAGGGCGGTCCTGGCCATCAAAGCCGATCTGGTACAGCCAGTGTGTGTTTGAGGCTCGACGGCCCCAGCTGAGAGTTCTGGTAACGGGCAAAGGCGTGTTGGCCGCTTCGAGAGATCCCGGCTCCATGATCGTCTCGCTCGTTTCGCCCGATCCGCTCGCGGCGTGGTCCCTACGTGGACATGGACCCTGCGTTGCCTGACGGAGGGCCAGAGGCGCCGGTTGCCGTCGACGTAAAGGGCGGCGGCTCGGGATCTCGCCTGGACGGGAAGTCCCGGTAGCGGCTGGAGGTACGAACGCTGTCCATTGTTCGGTCGCGGAACAGAACAGCGCCGACAGCCAGCAAACCCGCGCCGAGTGCCACTCCAACGCCGAGCCCGGCCAAGGTAGCCGTTGTGGCGATCGCGCCCGAGACGACGCCCAACGGGTTCATTGGGTTGGGTGGTAGGGGCAGCATGAGCATGGTTCCCTCCCGCAGTGTCTAACGCCTAACAGGACGAGGCTGGGGCGGCCCCATGAGCGCGAGCTCGCATCGACCCAACGGCACGCCCCAACCTAACTGCGCAGGCCTGGTTCAGGTACGGTTGATCGATACGCCGCCGTCGGCCAGGAGCGCAGCTCCGGTAGTGAAGCTAGATGCGCTGGATGCGAGGTAAAGGGCCGAGTGCGCAATCTCCTCCGGCACCGCCCGCCGCTTAAGCGCATGCAGGCCTTCGACAAAAGCGAGCGCTTCGGGTGTCTGAACCCAAGCCGCGGCCAAGGGAGTATCGGTCCCGCCCGGCAGGAGTGCGTTTACACGAATCCCTTTCGGCCCGAACTCAACAGCAAGCGCCTGGGTGAGCCCGATAAGCCCGGCTTTGCTCGCCGCATAGGCCGCCGCCCCGGGCATGCCGGCGGTGTAGCCGACGAAGGACGAGGTGAAGATCACAGAGCCACCGCCCCGCTCCGCCATGGCCGGCAACTGGTACTTCGCGCCCAGAAACGCAGCGGTGAGATTGGTTGCCAGTGTCTCCTCCCAGCCGGCAAGGGAGACGCCCGGTGTCGGTCCCATCTCCCCGTTGGTTCCGGCGTTGTTGAAGGCGATATCGAGGCCTCCGAAGCGATCCACCGCGGTCTCGACGAGGGCGCGTGCAAGGCTCTCCTCACGAATGTCCCCTACAACGGCGACGGCACGGCCGCCAGACTTCTCAATCTCGGAGACCAGGCTGTTCAGCGCCTCAGGACGACGAGCGGTGACAACAACGCTTGCTCCCTCTGTCGCAAACAGCCTTGCCGTGGCATAGCCGATCCCGGAACTGGCTCCCGTTATGATCGCTGTCTTGTTCTTCAGTGCGGACATGGCTGCGGTCCTCCGGACAGGTTTTTGTGTCCGGCATGGTTCCCCAAGCCGTGGCCGCTCTGCGACCCGGTTCTTGCTACCGTAGGATTGAGTTAACTGGTGTAAGCCAACACCACTCCCAGCGCCGCCCAGCGCTGATGAGACGTGCAAACGAGACGAGGTGTCGAACAGGCACGCAAACCGTCCCCGATTGCTTGCGCAAATCGCGGGTGTTGTAAGCTCAGATCATCAGAATAGATCGTTCGAGCCGACACACGACTGCGGCCGCTGAATAAGTGCGGTGTTGAGCGTACGGACGACAGGATTGGACCGGCCGAACCACGCTATCCAGTCAAACGGATAGACAAAGTGTCCAGCGGAAGTGCTCTTCGATCCATTCGGGACGGCGTGATCGGAAACGGTCGGGGCACAGCCCGCGCCGGGTACGTCACACATGCTTTGGACTGCCAGGGGTTGCCTCGGCCATCACCCCAGGAAGCAGTACCGTCCACAGCTCGCCAGTTCAGCGGCGCCACTAGGCTGGAACATCGCGAGGCAATCGGGACAGAGGTTGGATTATGGTCGGCTGCTGAGCAGCGTGTCACCGTGTTCCAGGACCCAGGATGTGCGTTGCCAAGCATCCGGTGACCAAATAGCGGCGACGACCGGGCGCTTGTAAGGTACCGTGTGGCCGCGGGTAGCTCCGGTGAGCGGGGTGTTGTAACGATGGGCTGATGCCCGACCTCAAAAGCACGCGCTGGGTTCCGGATCTGACGACGCTGAACACTGCATCGTGAGACAGCAAGCCGTGAAAAGCCGAACCGCTGGCGGCTAGGATGTCGTGTAGATCCGCCGGCAATCATTTGACGAGCAAAGTTGGATGCGCTTTTGGCAGCGACTATTGCCGGCGCGTCAACCGGTTCGATGCCAACTGCGGCATTGGCTGGGTTTAGCGCAGCCACCACGCGCTGCGTAAAGCTTTCGCCTTGAACGTTATCGTTGGCTGGGCGTGCGAACCCAACAGCTTGACTGACTTCGGAAGCCGTCGATGCCTCTGCCGCCGTCTCGGTGTTCAAATCCGCAGCCACGGTACCGACAGTGCCCGGTGTGAATTCGATGTTTGTTGAGATTACAGCGTCAACAGGCTCCGCTTCAGCAGTCGGATCTTCGACGGGTTCGGTCGAAGAGGTATCCAAATCAACAGATGCGCAACATCCAGCGACATTGTCCTCAGCGACCTGGTTCAAATCAGCGGTTTCTCGTTGCGTGAGAGCCTTGGTCCTGCGGTTCTTGGTCCCACCCTGACCAGTGCAGAACGGACAGAAGGGCTTCAGCAACTGGCCCTCAACAACAAGGAAATGCTGACCGCAACCGCACAAATGCATTTTTGCGGACTCCATGCGCATTTCACGGGCAAGGATCAACGCGTCATTGATATCGAGGCAGGTGTTCGGGGAAACATCATACTCGGTGCGAACAATGAGATAAGCATCGAAGGCCCTGATCAGCGCGGCGACATCATACGTGGTTTCGGTGTCCACTGCTGCTTCGTTACGGTACAGGCTCATAAGCAGCGATGCCTCACGAACATCTTTGCGAGTACGAACGATGCCGGTGGGTTCGGGAAGAAGACCAGACGGAGGAGAGCACCCGTCGTGGAGGTCTTTGTAAAGCTTCCTCACTGTTGCCTTCGAATATCCCGTGATGGAAGCGACAACCGTAGAACGACCGCGACGACGGATAAGGTTGACCATCAGTTCGAAGGTCTCGCATTCCTTCAACTTCTCACGGACAATCGCCTCAACCATGATCCACTCTCCCCTGACCATCGGCCCGGCCGATGCCAAATACTTGATGTTGGTGATGACGCTCTTTTCCGGAAGCGGGCGGTCCTATCCGGCCCTCAATTCCATAGAGAGGCGACGGATAGGCCGTCTCGCCCCGAGAGGCGTTTCAATTTCTGGTAAACTTTGAGGACCCGGCGTCCGTACTTTCGCGCGACGGGCTCGTTCTCGACCTGCCATGCGTTGTATCGACCGATACCCCACTCAAGATCGCCGGGTTTGGAGGCGATCCCTTCGCGAAGGATGCTCGCTCCCAGTCTCAGGTTCGTTGCAGGATCGAGCAGGTCGGAAAGATTGGTGACGCGGTGTGCGTGGGCAGACACATAGATCTGCATCATGCCGACCGCAGTACGCTTGCGCTCCGCGACAGGCAGCGAAGCCAAACGCTGCTCGGCCTCAGTACGGTTGCGCCCATAGAAATTGCCACTTGGCGAGTTCAATGCGAATGGCCACGGACGGGCATACCGTTGTTCGAATTTGCCGCTCTCGACCAGGGCGACGGAAAAGAGCAGATAAGGGTCGATCCCCTGCCCCACTGCCGCCGTCTCCCAGGCCGTCCCAGCAAGATCCAGGGACCAAGCCTCACCTGGTTGAAGCGAAGCTGCCGCTAAGCTGGTCGCCACCACAGCCTTCGCGAAGCAACGCTTGGCAACCGAGAAGGGGGAGCGGTCGCCCTGGTATAAAATCCGGAAGTGGGTCATGGCGGCCGCGCCTTGCTGTAGTGAACTTGTCTTGCGGATGGGTATACCCCTTAGGAAGCTAACCGATCAAGCATAAAAAACCAAAAGAGGTAGAAAAAAACCGGTCGCAAAGGCGATACGACAACAAAAAAGCCGCCCTGCATTGCAGAAGGGCAGCCTAAGCCTATAAAATCAGGGATCTTTCTCTGATGGATACTTTTGGACGACTTTCTAACTGGGTCGTTAAAACGCAGCCTGCGGATCACCTGAGCAAATAGCTCAAATTTGTCCTAGCCAAAAAATGCCACAATCCCCTCCTAAAATAAAGAACGTATTTCTGCATCAATAGGCCGCAAAACTGCATAAACTAAAATTTTATGGATAGGGATAAGAATTCGTTTGTGGCATCGTGGCGCTGCGGCTGAATGGGGGTTGGGGAGCCATCGTGAGCGACTTGGAATTCGATTGGAACGACCTCCGCTACCTGCTGGCGGTCATAAGAACCGGGAGCTTTCGGGGCGCCGGCGGGGTACTTGGAAAGGATCAGGCGACGGTAAGCCGTCGCATCGTTACGTTGGAAAAAGACCTGGGACGTCCATTGCTGGAGCGATCCAGCGGCCCGGGCGCGAACGTACGCATTCTGGATGAGGCCGCGGACCTCCTGGACATCCTCGTTCAGATCGAGACGCAAACCCAGAAGGTCCAAGCCTGGGCATCTGACGCTGACAACGCCAACCCAGTTCGCATCCGAGCAAACGACTTGCTCATCTCCACCCTCCTCACTCCAATTGTAAACTCGCACCGCATGGGGCCTTTCAAGCGGTCCATCGACCGTATCGCTAGGATTGACCTCAGTGATGTGGAACTGCTGTCTGAGGAGAGCGGGGAGAAGGACGATATTCTCCTCCAGCTCGTACCATCAGCAAGCGTTCCGAAGGGCGCTGATGAGCTGGTGAGAAAGCTGGCGAGTATCCGTTTCGTGCCGCTTATGACCGACCAGTACGCTGCTCGCCACGGTGAGCCACGCAAGTTCGAGGATCTTGCCGATTATCGTTTGGCCACGCTCACTATATATGAGCGTCTGGACCTACCCACCGCCATGGGACCATGGAACCAGCTGGCCAGGGTGAATAAGACGAAGCTGTTTCGCTCCCCGTCGGTGAGCTCGATCGAACGCGTGGTTGCGGCCGGCGAGGCTATTGCCTTGTTACCATCCTACATGCCGTCCTTCCTCGAAACGCTGCGACCCGTGAAATGCGCCAGCCCTGTAATGGCAGCAGACCTATGGGGTGTTTCGACGAAGGAGGCGCAGGCTCGATCGAAGGTTCGGGCTGTCTATGAAGCGATCTCCGACGCACTCCGGCTGGCAGACTGGGGCTCCAGTCCTACACCGACCAGCGGCCGGTGAACGATCTACTCGCTGGTCAGGAATGGACTTGGCTACGGTAAGTGCGACTGGACGTTCACTGGCCGTACACTGGCGGTACACAGGGCTCGGCTGCGGTATGAATCGACGGGGCAAGTGCGACTGGCCGTACACTGGCGGTACACAGCGGAGATTGGGCCTTGAAATGGCCGAAGCAGGACTCGTTCTCACATCCTCGCAACCTAGGATGACGTTCCTGCGCTGCTGATAAGCAGACCAGAGCGGCAGAGTGGCTTTGTTCAAGGAGGGCGGTGCTGCGAGGTGGTGCGCCGATGCAGACGCGCCAGCACAGTACCCGCCCGATCTGCAGGCAGCGTTTTGCAGAGAAAAAACGGGTGACGGGGAATGTGCTCGAAATGTCAATGCCGTCGGGCTCATCGAGCTTTGAGCCCGACGGCGTAAGCTAGGTAAATCAATCAGAAAATGTCGAGGTTCTGGCGCTGTTCACCGCTGAGTTTGGGTTCATCATCTGATACTCGGCGCTGCTCGGCTCGAAATGCATCTTATGCATCATGTCAAGAGGCACGAAGACATCGGTCGGATGTGCATCCACATACGTCCTTACTTCTTTGTTCAGTGCCCAGCTAATTGCCTCTTTCAAGAGACGAAAGCAGATCAGCAACGCTGCAACCATGCCTCCAGCCATGCCGAGGGCCCCGAGCAGCGCTACAAACATGAAGCCGATGTCCATAATAGAAATCTCGTTCAGCGGGCCTAACTTTCCGTCATGGTACGACACCTTTATCGGAATGCAACAGCTGGCAAGATCCGTATCTGACATAGCGTGGCGAAAAGCGTCAGATCACGACACGCGTGAGACCGTCCCTGGTCCGGATCTGACAAAGATATGACTGTCTTACCCCAACACCCGCATACGAAAGCGGCTCGGTCACGAACGTGACCGAGCCGTTGTTGATCGATATGGCCTATTAATTAGGAGCTGACCTTTGGCTTAAAGGGCCGGGATGACTGCCACTGGAACCTGCGGGCTCCTGGTCCGGTTGAGGATCTGTATCGGGTACGGTGCTCGTGCCTTGCGCCCTCATGGACGGCTTTGCTGTTGGAGCGTTTACTGGCGCGGAAAGATTCGGAGAGGTCGGTTGGAGTGCGGGGCTTGATGGCGTTCCGCCCCAAAGCGAGCTTGGCTCGACCGGCGTTACCTCATTTGTGACAGCGTCCCTATGTGCCTGCACGTGAGCAGCCAAAGGAGCTGCAAGCCGAGCGTGCTCCGCTTCATTCTCCAGCTTATAATTATCTGACCGTTCTTTTATCTCCTGATTGGATGGTTTTGAGGCCTGCGCGTTTGCTGCAAGCCCCTGTTCGACGTTGCTTTGGACCTGAGGAGCTGAAGGAACGCTTATATTTCCCGTCGAGTTAGTCACCCGGCTCTGAACGGCTCCCGTCGGCTCCAATTCGTTAGCAGTTCTCTCTTGAACTCCGCGGTTAGACGCAGACATACCTGCAACACTGCTGCCGTTCGGGGCGGATTGTTCCAGACCGCGTGCTTGGCTAAGTACTTTGTCTAAATCGTCGTGCCGTTCGGACCGCTCCTGCGAGTCTCGAGTGCTTGCATTCGGGTTCTGACCGTCCAGTGTAACAAGCGCGGCGTAGGCCCACGCCTTGTTCGTATCACCTCCAAACGCTTTAGCGATGTCGGGGCGTTGAACCATAAAGCTGTTGACCGCACCAAGCATCCCGGGACGGCGCTCGATTGCTGCGTACAACGTGGACATAGCGCCGGATTCAGCCACCCGTGTAGCGGCTTGGGCTCCATCCATGACCTGAGCGGTGCCGCTTCCCCGAGACAGAGATGACTGTTGAGCATACTTCTCCTGATAGGCTATTGCTTCGTCCGCTTGCTGATCCAGTTTGCTGCCGGTCTCAACACTCACACCCTTAGCAAAGCTAGTCTCATAGTTGTTGCTGATTTCCTTCATTGCAGAGGTTTTGAACGCGCTCTGGAAGGCTTGATCGGAGCCAATTGAGTTTCGAATGTCACTTTCGACGGCGGCAGCCGTGCTGTTGTTCCAGAGGCCTGTCAGGCTTCCGCTTCCCCCCAACTCGGCCTTGGCGCCAGTCCCGCCAACATCAGTCGGCGTGGCAGCGGGTCCCGATCCTTTCGGAGCCTTCCCAAACCGTTTCAGACTATAGTTCGCGCCAAGAGCGGCACTTGCGACGGCGTTTGCCATTAGCTGCAAGTCTTCTTTATCCGTAATGTTATGCTTCTCTGCCAAGCCTTGTACTCGCTGCATCACCATTTGGTGCACCTCAGACTGTTCGGCTCCGGTGCCCGCTTTGAACATGCTCATTTGCCCGCCGCGCTGACCCTGTGACAGGCTGTTTGTGACGGCTTGAGAGAGGGACTCTGAGAATCGCTTGGACGATGATTGCGAAGATTCCCAGGCGGAGGTTTCGGCATCGGATCTGCTGCTGTTGAATGAGAAACTCTGGAGCATACCAGCGGCGCCGGTCGCTCCAACGCCGCGGGTCGGATCGTGCGACAACTGGGCCGTTTTCATGATCATCGGAGATGCATTAACCCGGTCCGGCGCAATCCGCTTCTCGTCGACATGATCGCCACCCTGGAGACGACCAGCCAGATGAGTTGCCGTCACCGACGACCCGTAGATCAGCATAAGGGTCAGTGCCGGCGTGGAACTCGCCAACATCTGAGCCGTGGAGAGCCACCGCTGGATCTCGTTACCGGACTGGTACAGGCCTACGATCGACGTCAGGTCCATGCCCGTGGCGGACAGGGTGGCCAGCTTTCCAGCCAGGATGAAGTGAGCGTAGAAGTTGGTGATCGCCAGCACGGGCATCCAGAGCTGGATCCAGATCAGCATCAGGATGTACTTGCCTGCGACCGCCAGGCCCATCGGCCCGAGGACGATCAGGAACCCCATAAGTGGCGTCACGGCGTAGACGAAGCCTTCCAGAAAGGTCAGCATCGGGTGGACGATAGATTGGAAGAGCGAGGCTTCTGCCATCCACGACATCTCCCTCTGCTTCATTGCGTCCCGGATGGCGGAGGCATAATTGAAGTCCATGTCGTCTTCAGCGCGGAACGACATGCCTTCATTGAAAATGGGTTCAAGAACCGACGAGAGGATGAGATCGTTTTGGTCGATCGCCAGACCCAATCCGTCGAGCGCATCCTGGACCTTGATCGTGACGGCAGCCTCGTTGGCAGCGACGCCGAGCACGCGCGATAGGATGATGGTTTTGAAGGCGGGCAAGAATGTTGTGAGGGTATAGGTGTTCAGCTTGATATAAGCGCCGGCGCACGACAGCGTTTCAGGGGTCGGCGATACCTGAATCATCGTCGTGAAATTGACGTCTGAAAACTCTAGAGCCGCGAGAACGCTCGGGTTATTAACAATGCTGTTGAGAGTCTTTCCAGAAGCGTCCAGAGTTACTTTGGTGCTCGTGCATTCGCGGACATAGTTGGTCCAAGACTGCCAGAAGTTGCCTCCGCCAATGTTGTTGGCAGCCCCTAAGCTCGACATGTTCAGGGAATTGTAGCGGATAGCCTTTACCGTCTCCATCCCACTGCCAAAGCCCTGTGTCGTCATGGCGGGGCTAGAGAACCCGGTCTCAAAGGATGAGGTGATCTGGTAGCCGATCTCCGAGATCAGCGATCCGGAGGCCGCCACGCCGAGGGGTACGTTGTCGACGACATGCGTCTGTCCGGTATAGGCATCCTCAATGATGACCGTTTCTCCGGAGCCGAACACGACTTGGAAGACGATCCAAGCCGCCAATGCCTTCTGCCATTCGATCTTTTGTGCTCCTGCAAAGACCGATTGAATGAAGATATAAAGAACGCCCAGAAAGAGGCCAATCTGGGCAACGGCACCAAACTCGCCGGTTCCGACGATCATTGCGACGGCGTTCAGGATTTCCGCAAGAAACCCGGCGTCACCGATCGAGTGAATTGTCCAATCCATGATCTTAGTTCCGTGCAGAGCTGTTAACGATGGCCAGCCTGGCTTTGCGCGCCACGCTCATCAGGTTCGTGTAGTACTGTATGACTTCGGTTCGGCTGCCCATCTCGGTCCGGAAGCGGATCTTCTCGGCCTCAATCTGGCGCTTCGCTTCCGAAACCTTCGTTTGGACATCCTTGGCGTAGGTGTCGTCGCTGGTTCCGACAGTAGCGGCGACAGAGGTTGCCAGCCCGTCGATCACGACTTCTGCAAGCTCAAGAGCAAGGTGCGGGGCTGCAGCGCGGGCGAACTCCGTAGCGACCTCCTCGCCGTGCTTGGATAGCTGAATAACCATGGACGCCAAGCCGTCCTTACGGGGGCTGAGGAAGGCTGCGTCCGCGGCGGTCAGCGGGCCAGCCTGCCGCGCAAGCTTCTGAATGATCCCAACCTGCCCACTGTTCCCGATCAGGCGCTCAAGCACGAGATGCCGGAAGCCTTTCACATCGTTCAGGTTCTTCTCACCGAGTTTCTTACACTCGTCCTCATCGTATCCGTCCTGGCACCCCATGATAGTGATGTTGCCACCGTCCATTAGGTCGCGGATGGTAACGCGGTTTGTGTTGAGGGGGACGGCTTCGGGCGCCATTTCTGCAGCGTTGTCCTTCGTCGGCTTGTCCTCACCGACGATCACGGTGCCAGTGATGTTCATGGCGATTTCGAGCAGCTCGTTGTCGCCGTAGGCAAACCAGCCGCTCACCCCGTTCCGCTTCATTGCCCTCCACACGAGGTTGCCGCGGATCTTCTCATTGACCTTGCCAGGCGCCACTTCGGTCGCATTGGTGTTCGGGGTCTTACCGTTCGAGCTGGTCCAGCTGGTGAAGATATCGCCCACACCCTCCATAGAGCCAATCACGCTCGCCTTGGACTTTCCCTTCAGATCAAACGAGCTGGTCACATCGTTGACCAAGCCCTGGGCGAGCTGGCAGGAGTTGCCGAAATACTGGTTCAGCTCCTGAACCTTCTTCTGCATCATTTCGATGGTCTGGGCCACGTCCGGCGCCATCGTGCTGAGCGCCAGGTGGAAGGCATAGCCTGCAGCGTTCGCCGCCACCCCGCGCATAAGCTGCACGAACTGGTCGGCGTTGATGAAGCTGAAGGACCCGCCGAACAGGTCGATGCCACCGCACCCGGCCTCGAAGGACGGAGGCACGACTGAGATCAGGTTCTCATTGATGATGCGGTTGCGGGCTGAGACGGAGCCGCCGGAGAACACACCGCGCCTCTGGGTTTCCCATACCCCGGGTGCCGTGACGTTGCTCATGGAGTTGAACAGGCTGTCCATCTCGTTTTTGAGGCCACCGGCGTGCGACGGCTGGGCCATGCCGACCACCAGTCCCAAAGCGCAGGATCCGGCGAGGAGGCTGGACCGAAGAAAGCGATGCAGTGATGTCACGGGCTAGTTCCTCACCTTGGACCGGAGATAATCGACGAGGGCGTTGGGGTCAGTGATGCCGGCCGCCTCGGGGTCCAGCTTGGCTGGCAGCTGCTGGACGACATCGACGGGACGGGTGCGATCGAAGCTCTTCTCGTCGATCCAGCCCGCAGTGACGGCGCCGAGCAGGATGCGACGGCGCAGGTCCTCCATGGACAGGACACCGTTAGCCAGCGCCACGAAGCCGTCGGGAGCCTTGACCAGGAACATGGTCGGCGTGCGCTCGACCTTGAGCTTCGAGGCTTGGCCGGTGTCAGGCCGCCAATCCGGGAAGTGCCCACCTGGAAGGGGCTTCCCATCCAGGGAGATGGCGACGACCTCGAAGCCGTAGTTCCGCGCCATCGCCTCGAGCACGGGTGCCTGGCGGTCGCAGTACTGGCAGTCGGAGCGGTAGAAGAAGAAGATCCCGGCGGTCTGGGCGATGGCTTTGAGCTGCTCGTCCGTGGCGGCGCCGGCGACCTGGTTCTGAAGGTTCGCGCCGTAGGTCGCGGTCGGACGGCGGCCGACTTCGTCGAGCATGGGATCACCCATGACGACGCGTTGCTGCATGTCGGTGAAGGCCTGCGCCTTATCGACTGCGATTTTCTGGAGATAGAAGTAAGCGCGCACATTCTCGGCGGTGGGCTCGTCCAGTGCCCGGTCCCGGAATTTCGGAAGGTTCTGGCGCATCCACTCGGCCGTCCCAAAAGGCGGCGGCTCCGGCTGCGCGGGGGCTGCCGGAGGCGTCATCATGGCGACGGGTGTTGGGGCGGGTTCCGGAGGTGCCGGCGGGGGCTCCTCCTTCTTGGGCGGCGGAGGCTCGGGTTCAGGCTCTGGCTCGGGCTCGACCTCGTACCAGAACCAACCTCGTTCACTGTCGCCGAAGAAGGCGGATGGGAAGACCCCCTGCTGTTGGGCGGACGCAGGCATCGCCATCGACCCAGCCAGGAGAGCGGCCGTCAGGGACTGACACAGGAGTTTGCGCGAGTTCATCATGGGGATAGGGTACGAAGAGAGGGGATGTCACCGCGCCGTGGAAAGACGACGCCTATGGCGATCATTCTGACGGTTTTTTCCATTTGGCGGCTTAGGATGGGGCAAGCGCCCGATGTCCGTAATGGCCACCGGGCGCTTGCTTAGGCGTTTAGCTGCACTTTCCCGTTCCGCACGCGAGACAACGCTCGCACCCGTTGTCTCTAATGCAGGACATCTCTCCGCAGCTGGCGCAGCGTGTGGCCCCCGCGAGAGTGGAGGCCTTGCTCCTAGCTGCCTTTGCTGGCTCCTCCGCGGATTGGGAGGAGTGGCACTTGCAGCCAGGTTCGCAGGACGCCGTGCTTTCCAAGGAGAGGATGTAGGTTTCGAGCGTGTGAGCGATGAGGCTCACGAGTCCCCTGAACATCCTTCCCCCAACCCATGCCACGTCCGTTCCTGACACGGACTTCAGCTTGGCGAGAGCGCCAAGTGGGTCCGCGTCGAAGCGCAGGATGTGGCTGAGCAGCTTTGCCATGGCCGTCGCGAGTTCGCTTTCTGCCAGGCTGTCGGTCGATACGAACACCTCGACCGCTCGCAGCCGCCCAGACGGTTCCTGAAAGCGCGATACGTTCAGGTAGAAGGTCTGGTCGTTGAACCGAACCTTCAGCCTCTTGCTCTCCAGCTCGTCCGGCAGCTTTGTGGTGATGGACGGTGCCGGCGGGATCACCTCGGCCACAGCGGGCGTCGGCTCTTCCTTCTTCTCCGTCGGCATCACCTGGAGGACGCTCCCCGTAACCGGGTTGGGCCGGTACGTGGTGCATCCTTTGCAGCCAGTCGCGAACGCAAGGTCGTAGACGTCCTTGAAGGCCTCGAAGCTGGTGTCCTCAGGGAGGTTCACCGTCTTCGAGATCGAGGAGTCGACGTACCGTTGGCACACCGCCTGGGTCAGCACGTGATCGCGTGCTGTTAGTGTCTGCGCGTCCACGAAAAAGGACGGCAGCTTTTCCAGCGTGTCCGGCGCGGCAGGATCGAGACCGTGCAGGTCGCAGTACAGGACATATCCGGCGTCGTAGACCTCTTCCGGGACAACGTCTTCGCCAACCCGTCGGTTGCGGATGTACCGGAACGCAAAGACCGGTTCAATTCCGCTGCTCAGGTTCCCGACATACAGGCCGGTGGTGCCGGTGGGTGCTTCCGACAGAAGGACACCGTTGCGGATACCATGGAGGGCGATGCCCTCACGGATGTCCTCTGGCAGGCGCTTGACGAATGGGCGGGATAGGAACTCTTCCGCCTGGAACATGGGAAACGGCCCACGCTCCTTCGCCAGGTTCACGCTCGCCCGATAGACCGCATCTCGATGGGCCCGTTTGATCCGGGCGAGCATCTTCAGTGCGTCCTTCGAGCCATAGCGCAGGCCCAGCATCATCAAGCAGTTCGCGACGCCCGGCGTACCGATGCCAATGCGACGCTTGTTTTGCGCTTCCTGCCGCTGTTCGGGCCAAGGGAACGGGCTCCGGTCAATAACGTTGTCCAGAACACGAACCATCAACCCGGCCGCCTCAGACATGGCGTCAAAGTCAAATGATGCCTGAGGCGTAAAGGCGTTCCTCACAAATATAGGGAGCCAGTTCTGCCCAAGAACGCATGCACCGTTCTCGGGTAACATTTGCTCTCCGCATGGGTTGGCGGAGATAATGCTCTCGATGTACGAGAGATTGTTAAGCCTGTTGACGCGATCAATGAAGATCACGCCCGGTTCGGCATAGGCGTAGGTTGCCCGTAGGATGCGATCCCAGAGATCCCGCGCCTTGACCCGCTTGTAGACGTACCAGGGCTGGCCGTCCCGGGTTTGCACCTCGACGATGCTTGCCTCGTTGAAGGGCCGGACCGGGTGTCCCAGGTCGAAGTCGGCGTCCGCGTTGATGGCCGCCATGAAAGCGTCCGTGACAAGGACCGAGAGATTGAGCCCTCGGAGCTGCCCAGGGACGCGTTTGGCGTCGATGAAGTCGAAAATGTCCGGGTGATCGGCGCGGAGGGTGCCCATCTGGGCGCCGCGACGCTCACCCGCACTCTCGACCGTCTTGCCGGCCTGGTCGAAGACCAGCGCGAAGCTGATCACGCCCGAGGCCGGTGTTCCGGTGCCTGCCACATACGCGCCCTTGGGACGGATCGGACTGAAGTCCGTACCCATCCCGCCGCCGCGCTGCAGCGTCACGCTCATCCGGAGCAGTCCGTCGCCCATGATTCCGACCATGGAATCCTCGAGGCGACGGTTCACGAAGCAATTAATCCAGGTGACCTGGCGCTCTGACCCAGCGCCAGCCAAAATGCGGCCAGCGGGGAGGAGTTCGAACGAGTTCATGCGCTCCAGGACCGGATCGTAGAACTCATCAGCCCGGGGATCGCCGTCGAGGACAGCGGATACCACACGGCGGTGGATGTCCTGCGTGGAGTGCTCGCCCGGCTGGGCGTACTTTCCAAGCTGAATCTCCGTTGAAATCCGCTGCCGGCGAAAGGCGGGGAGCCAAATCTGGCGCGGCAGAGCGGTGTCGAGCATGTCCATGGTGAACCTCATATCTTCGGGGGATAGAGGCGCGTCATGGCCCAATGGGGCACAGACGCGCCCCGTTGGGGATGGTTTTGGCTCAGATCAGCGGGTGGTGTCTTTCGGGATCAGGGCGCCCGTGGAGGGCTCCAGGCCGAAATGCATCGCCAGCTCGCGGATCGGTTGGTTGGCACAGGTGACTTCAACGTCGGTGTGCTTGATCAGGCAGGAGAACCAGAAGCTGTCTGCCGAGACGTTCAGGCAGTCGCATTCGGTTCGTTCCTCCTGGTCGGAACGTTCGTCGTCGGTTGGCTCTCCGTCCTCGCCGTCCTCGGCCAGGCAGTCATCCTGGTCGGGGTCGGACGGATCGGTTTTGAGCCACCGGGGCGAGTAGTCGAACTTCTCGACCTTGTGCAGATTGTGCGCCGTCACGACCGCAGCCAACTTGAGGATCTCCGCGGCCTTGGCAGCGTCGATCTCGAAGGCGGCAACTGCCGGGATGCTAGCGTGCTCGTTGGAACCGCTGCATTCGGCAAGATAGGTCTTAGGTGCGTTCACGGTGTGCGCCTTTCTGAATGATGGGGGCACACCTTTCCCGGCGGGGCCGGTGGTGCCCCAAGGGGTTGTTGGATTGCGCAGGAGGCGGTTAGCCCGCGAGCCTGCGCTGGTTACGCTGGAACTGGTCTGCAAGAGAGCGGCCAAGCTCCAACGCTTGTGCATACTCCCTAGCCGCCGGACCAGCTTCGGATGCCGTGATGATGATCCCCAAGTCGCCGATTGGCACAATCTTGTGCGCCCCAGTGACATCGAGGCCGATCACGCGACCTTCCGTGTCGAAGTCCAGCACGACGCCGGCCTGGATCTCCTCCGACCCGTCATAGGCGGTGGAGTCCTCGAAACGGATGTACATGCCATCCACTTCCGCATCGTAACTGACCTTCATGCTCGCCTCCTTGGACCGTTGCGTTGCAAGCGATCCGGAAATGCGTTTGCCTGGCATTCCCGACCAAAGCGCATTCAGCGTGAACAGCCATGCTGGAGGGAGTTCCCTGCCAGCACGGCCGTGTGTCACGCCAAGCCCGGATGGGCCATGCGCATGATGCGAGAGATGCTCTCTTTAGCGTCCTCGCGCTTGGTCCGGGGACCGATCCACGGACGCTTGTTTCCGGACGGCCGGACGATCACCCGATAGCAGCCACCAAGCCGTGCGGTTTGGCGGAGGAGCTGGATGATATCACCGTTTTCGAGCTCGCGCTCGGCCACCACGACGTCGGATGGCAGCTTCTTTGTCAGCTTGAGGCCGTATTCTTCGAATGCGAAGTGGGCGAGCAGGCCAACGGTCTTTTGCAGCTTCAACATGGTGCACCTCTGTTTGAAGGCGCAGCACCCCCTCGGGGCGACCTGCGCCCCGGTTGGGGAAAGCTGTTCAACGGTGCCGGAATCCGGGCCGCTGGTTCGAGAGGCAGACGCCTCTCGGTCGGTGATCAGGAGATGGAGCGGAAGTGATCGATCCAGGCACTCAGCGCGGTAAAGCTGAGGCCCTGGACGTTGTACTCCGAGCCAGTGGCCGTCATTGCGACAACGCGGCCATCCTCCTCCTCACGCACGGCTTGGACGGGGGATGTGGTGACCAAGCTTCCCGGTTCAAACCGAGGATGGTTGGCAACCGTGCCCACGAGCCGAAGCCCACGTGTATCCTGAACGTCGATGTCGATCATGGTCTCCTTCCGTCTGGAAAGGACAGACCACTCCCCCTGCAGGGGACGTGGTCCCCTGAGTGGGTTTGGCGATGGGTCTCGGTGAGATCCCTATCGCGGGTGCTGCCGCGCGATGGCGACTAGCTTCAACGCTATTTTTGGACCCTAGCTAGGCCAGCTTTAGCACCTCATGGCACCGCAGCTCACTTTAATCAGTGGCATCAAGCACACAGATCGAAAGTGGGCATAGGCTACACAAGTCGGCGAAGGGTGAAAAGGGGAAAACTGAAGGCTGCGCCGTCGAATGCTCGCAACGAAGCCGCGTGAGGCGTAAATCACTATCCGACGCCGAACGCTCCGTCCACGTTCCCGCGTCACGCATCAGCGCCCCCGAAGGACGCTGCAACCGCGTTATGCAGAGCCTGTTGCAACAATATTATCGCGGTCGGGATCGTACTGGCATGCGGGACAGTAGGTAAATCTTGCCTATCGTCTAGGAAAATTCTGTATGCCACATCCTCTCGACTCCATGTCTGCCATCGCTTGTGTCGGAGTGAGCGGTGTTGGGCAATGCGAGCGAGCATCACTGTTATCAAGCAGGCCACGCCAACTCTTGATGAGAATCATTATCAGCGAGAGGCGGTATAGAAAACTGAAGAATCCTCTTCCCTGAACTTTTGGATAGGGTATAAAGGCGGCGCGACCTGCGTCGGTGGGTTGTGGAAGCGCAATGCTCTTGTGACTGGTATCGACCGGTGTTCCGGCATGTCCTGAAATGCCGCGGATGGTCGGGCTGAGTCGCTGATGCAGACAGCGCTTTTGACGAAGTATCGGGTGTATAACCTTCACTGGCCACGTGGCCGCTGGAACTGGATAGAAAATGCAGCTTCTTCTCGCGGATGACCATGGCATTCTCCGGGATATGATGAAGATGCTCTTTCAAACGAAAGAGCCCAGTTGGGATGTTTTGACTGCCAGCACGCTTGAAGAAGCCCAGAGTATCGCCGCGAAGCATAGCGAAATTGAAATCATCATTCTCGATTTGTTGATGCCTGGGATGAATGGCGTCGAGGGTATCAGTAAAATTCGTGACGTCCGTCCATCTGCTCGCGTCATTCTCATGACTGGAGCGGAAGCGAGCTTAAAATTAGTGTCCGATGCGTTTGAGGCTGGAGCGTCCGGCTTTATCCCAAAGTCGGCTGGAGCGCCAAGCATTATGGCCGCTGTTAGCTTGGTCGTCGCTGGGGAACGATATATTCCCGCCGAATTGCTCCTAGCTGCGTCGGCTCCATCCATTCAGAGTTCTTCGGCAGGCGCCACCAAGCCGGCGAGCGCTTCTTCTCAGGCAGAGTTGAAGCTCGACACGAAGGCGGGCGCTTTGGACGCTCAAGCGTCGCACCAGAAGCCGGTGAGCGTTGCTCCACCGCCGGCTCCTGTGTCGCCGCAAGCTGGGACCAACCAGCGCACCGTCATTGCGAGTGGCAAGAAACCGACAAAGAAATCCATGATGGTGCGAGGGAATTTCCCTGGCCGAAACGATGTGCAGTTGCTCCCTCGTGATGTTGAAATGATCGACTACATCATGGCGGGGTATGCAAACAATTTCATTGCGAAGAAGATCGATAAGGCTGAGGTTACGGTCAAATATCACATGCGCCAGCTTTGCGAAAAACTAGGTGTTTCGAACAAAGCCGAAGCCAAGACGCTCATCGAGCAAAGCGAATTCTGGCGGTTCAGGCAGAGCGTCACTCAATGAAGTAAAGTGCCCATGCGGTGCGTTGCCGTATGGGCGCATACCCGACACTCTATTTTCGAGCATCGACTCAGGTGTGGCTAAGCAGGCCGTGGTCCGCGGAGGAGCGCTCTGTCAGTTGGAGCAATTCGCTTACGGTTTCGATCCGGGCGAAGAGGTGCTCTGGTGAAGCTGCCTCTGGGCTAGCATGCTCCAGATCCTTTGCGGCCTCGAACAGAGCGTGTGCACCGAACATACGCGCAGTGCTCTTCACGGTGTGGGCCAGCCGCTCGATCTCCCGTGTGTCGGTTGCTTGGTTGATGAGCGCTACTTGTCCCCTCGCCTCTTCGAAGAAGCCGCCCAGAAGCGCCGCAAAGTTCTCTCGGCCGTAGTTCTGGACAAGGGCGGTGAGCGCAAAACCATCCAGGTACGAGTGGTCCGGTGAGACCATTGGCTCCCAGCTGTGCAAGGTCTCTATCACGCTCTCGATGGCGAAAGGCTCTGTCATCACCGCGGTTACCCCGGCTGCCTGATGCCGGGCCACCTCACTTGCCTCGCTTTTCGACAGCAGGGCCATGAATGGCACATTGCCCAATGGAAGCGGCAGACGACGAACACTCGCCACGAGCGGAACCATATCCATCTCACCGGAGCGTAGATCCGCGACGATAGCTGCGGTTTTGGGCTCTTCCGAAGTGCGGATCAAGGCCTCGGGCTCCACCACGACAGCCTCGTACCCATGCTGAATGAGCTGCGACCGGAGATCCTCCAACTGTCCCTTATTGCTGCCAATGAGGAGGAGCCGGTTCGTGACAGGGGCTTTCGACGTGCTGGTCGGCATTGCGGGCACCGCGATTAAGGTCAGGACAGGCTCGGCCCGTGGCCGAGGAAAAAGGAACCTATCCCAGGAAGGCATTGGTTTCCACCCCGATAACAATAGTGGAAAATCACCCAAACAGGTCTGGTTCGGCGCCAGGCTCGACGAGATCGGAGCATCCCACTCCGATCAGACGGAACTCCCGCCCATCGCATTCCCGCTCCAGCAACGGCATAACCATATCGACGATCTGTTCGGCCGAGCGCGTTGCGGGATCGACCCGGCGGGACCGGGTGAGCAGCTGGAAATCCGCGGTTTTCAGCTTCAGGGTCACGGATCGGCCAAGCACCCATTCTCTGGACATACGCTGCTCGACCCGAACAGCGAGCCGGCGTGCTTCGGCCGCCAGCGTTGCAAAGTCGGCGGTCGGCCAATCCAGGGTGTCTTCGGCACTGACCGACTTGCTGGGCGATTCCGGCTCCACCCGCCGGTCATCCCGCCCATGCGCATAGCGGAACAGGGTTCGGCCCATCGCTCCGTAGCGGCGAACCAGGGTTATCTCCTCAAGCTCCATGATGTCGGCAACTGTGCGGATGCCGTCGTCGTGCAGGCGGCGCTCCATTGCGGGCCCAACGCCCCACAGGATGGTTGGCCGCTTCGGAGCCAGGAAGGCCAGAGCCTCAGCGCGGCCGATCACGGCCATCCCGCGTGGCTTGTCCAGATCCGACGAGACCTTGGCGAGGAACTTATTGTAGCTGAGTCCGATGCTGGCTGTAATCGACAGCTCGGTCTCGAAACGCCGGGTGATCTCGACCATCGCCTGCGCCGGCGAGATATGGAGCTGCTGGCGGACGTCGTTCAGGTCCACGTAGGCCTCGTCCAAGGACAACGGCTCCACGAGCGGCGTGTAGGCCCGCATGATCTCACGCGCTCGATAGCCGACCTCCTTGTACTTCGCCATGTCCGGCGGAATCACGACGGCTTCCGGGCACCGGGCGAGCGCCTCGTGCGTCGGCATGGCCGAGCGGACACCAGACATGCGGGCGATGTAGCAGCAGGACGCCACAACACCTCGTGCCCCGCCACCAACGATCACTGGCTTGTCGACCAGCTCCGGCCGGTCACGCTTCTCGACGGACGGATAGAACGAGTCGAAGTCCAGATGCCCTATGTTCAGGGCGTGCAGCTCGGGGTGCGACTTGACACGCCGGCTGCCGCACTTTGGACAGCGCTGAACCGTGGAGGAGTAGCCCGCGGCACAATCCCGGCACACGGAACCGCCGCCCGATGGCAGAGCCATGTCAGACACGGACAGGGGAGTGCTTTCCATGCCGCTCATGTGGTGCCCTTCCTCCCGACAGTCCAACATAGCCGCCATTCCCCTCGCCCGCTGGCCAGCGCGTTTGCTGGCGTAGCCTGCTGCTGACCGATGTTCTTGGTTTGTGCTATTCTCGCCGAGAACCGCACCGAGGAGCAAGCATGCTGCGCGTCACCGTCACCCGGGAAAGCTCTACCTCCAGCGTCGCCATCGCCGAGGTCGTGATCGGCAAGTTCGCAGGCTCCGAACAGCGCGGCGGCTACGCTGCCCGCGTTTACGAGCCCGCCAGCCCGTTTTCCGAAGGCGTGGATGCGTGCTTCACCGTCCGAGGCCATGAGCGCTTCCAGCCCGCCTTCGCGCTCGTGGCGTCGGTTCTGCGGGCATGGCATGACGGCCAGGTGGAGCAGGTCAGCGATGGCATGCGGCAGATGCTGAGCAACGCTTCCGCGCTCCGTCAGACACAGACCAGCGGCGCTCGCACCATGTCAGACACGGACAGGGGAGTGGTGACGCACCAGGGTACTCATGCTGGAATGGACGATGACTCCCTCCTCGCCCTGCAGGCAGCCGTTCAGAGCCTCTCCCACGCTGGTAACGGGCGGGTACCCAGTGCGGCGGCAATCCAAGCCGCCACTGCCCTCCTCACCGGCGACAGCGTAGCCCTACAGGCTCTGGCGACCGCGGTGAACGCCGTGGCAGCTCCAGGAGGTCGCTGAGCATGACGCTTCGGGTTCGTGTCCTATCCAGGGAGCAGATCCTCGCCGGCGGCGCTGAGGGCGCGGACGGGATCATCAGCGTTCGGGGCACTGGCACCGTGCGAGGCCAGGCGGAACTGGATCTCGCTTTAACCCAGGCCGTGATGGGCGAGGTTGGCGCCGTGCTGCCCCTACGCTTCGATGATATCGGGATCGCAGAGTATGGACCGCAGCGTGGCCCGACCGATGAACACGTCGCCGAGGCGCTCGCATTCGTCCGAGCGCTCCGGGACCGGCAGGCAGACGCGCTCTTGTGCATCCACTGTGAGATGGGCCGATCGAGATCCAGCGCCCTTGGGCTGATGGCTCTGGCAGAGGATCTGGGGCCGGGACAGGAAGCTGAGGCCGTTGCCGCCCTGTCCAGAATGGACATGGAGGAGATCATGATCCCCAACCCGCTGCTGGTACGGCTGGCCGATGACCAGCTCTGGCGCTACGGAGCCTTGGAGGCGGCACTGGCCGAGGCGAGCCCCCGCTATGCCCAGGTTCGGGAACACTGGCGGGTGGTCGGTGCCGATCCCGAGGCCGCTTGGAAGGAGAGCCTTGCCAAGCGGCGCAAACGGAAGAAGGACGACACGCTCGATCCTGTCTGGGACTAACTAGCGGAGGGCATCGATACTTCCTAGGCGCTCGCCCGCCTGCGCTCAGCAAGAACCACCCGGACCGTGGCGACGATAGTTCCGTCCTTGTCGGCGTCGTCGAGCTTCTGTGCGATCGCCTCAATGTCTTTCGGCGGTAGGGTGCGCCGAACCATTCGCACCGTCTGGGACAAGGCTCGCTCGGCTCCACGGCAGCGCGTTCCGAAATCTTCCAAAGCAATGAAGCTACGGCGACGGGCGAGGATATCACGACCCACACTGGCTTGGGCGGCAATCGCGGAAGCTGCGGTTAGGGCGGATTTAGCGTCACTGTACTCTACGATGGCCGCGATCAGCTGATGGCGCGCTTGGGCAACGGCGTCGGAAGTCATTCGGCTTTGCCTCCGTGGTTCCTGCAAATGCACTGTCCCTTGCTGCCCGGCTTCGTAGAGCGCCGATAGCTCCGCCACTTACATGCTATTGTAGTGACACAAGGGCGGGAAAGAAGGGCCGCAGCTTTTCAGTGCGGCCCAAGTCTAGGGAGGAAACGCAACCTTGCGTGCCCTCATTAAGCCTGGGCAGGATTAACCAATGATGAACGCCAGGCCATTACCTACCATCTACTACTTATGCGCTTAAGATGCTTTGTTGGACGTTGGGGAGGTCAGAGCCGTCCATTCCGGAAAAGGACCGTCCGGATGATGGTCAACGCACTGTCGTCACTCTCTTTCCCATCATGCCGCAGGGCGATAGCCTCGATAGCTTCTGGCGTCAGCACGCGACGGGCGGCCAGTGCCGTCTGCCGTAAGCTACGTTCCGATTGTGCTCTTTGCTGGCCGATTTCCCTGAGTTGCTGGAACGCCTCCCGGCGGGAAAGGGAAGCCTGCTTCAGACTGATGGAACTGGCGTGCCCCGAGGCTTCTTCCAACAAGAAGCGAACGTTGCGGTAGGTGAGAATTGATGCTTCAACGGCGTTGGTCGCCTCCGAGATCGTGCTGTACACCATGGTCGAGAGCTGCCCTGTGGGTGCCTGGGTCCATGATCATAGGCTTTGGCAAGCATGCCTTCCAGTCGGCGCAGTTCGCCCTGTCCGGCCAACTCGCATGCGTTGCGGGTGTGCTCCTTAGACCCTGGCGTTCCAGCACCCTCCCCGTTCAGGAGAATGGGTTGTCGACGGTGTCTGACCCTTCCGGCTCAACGGGCGGCACCTGGTTGGGCAGATCCTTGTCAGCTTCCAGTTCGCGGACCACGCTGTCCAGAATGGACCTGAGGGCACGGGCGTTCCTGAGCCCGGCCTTGTCCCTGGTCAGGTCCAGCTCTCCGAACACAGAGACGCGGTCGGTGTGGTTCTCGATGCTCATCTCGCCGATCGTCACCGCCTCACTCTCATTGGCGAAGGGCTTGATCGTCGGGGTCTTGCTCATGATGTGATCCTATCGCAGCAGCTGCTTGAGAGTGTCGGTCCAGGTCCCCTCGCCTTCCGGGGCTTGGTCGGCTGTCTTACTACGCCGTTGGCCCGGCAGGCGTGGTGCCGGCAGCGCCATGGGGCTTGCCTTCACCGAGGCCGGGAGCGTCGGAAACGGATCGACGCCGCTCCGCCGTTCCAGCTCGGCAACGGAGATCACCTCCCAGCGGTCCGTGTCTTCGTTCTGGGTGACGTAAGCCGCCGCTTCCTTGCGCTTCGGATCGTAGATCGCCTTGAACAGGTGGGTCGGCACGAACACCCTGCCCTTCAGCCGCTGCAAGCGCTCGCCCTGGAATATGGCGCCGGTGACGACGTAGACCTCGCCGCGCTTGCGGGCCAGGTCCCGAGCGACACCCTCAATCCCAGCCCACAGGCCGCGGTTCAGCGCCGCATTCTGCGGGACGATGTTGGCCAGTGAGAAGGTCTCTTGCTGGGCCGCCTGGTCGACGGCAGAGGCTGCTGGAACGAGGTGCCCTCGGTCCATTCCTGACCGGACGTAATCATCCAGCCGCGCCCGCTCCTCAGCTGGGAGCCGCGTCTCTTCATAGAAGTTGCCCTTGCGCGGGGTATCGGCCGCTGCCTTCAGCCCGTCCCTGGTGATCCGCTCCGCTGCATAGAGAGGGGTGCGGGTAAGGCCGGAATGAAGCACGGCGAAACCTCGGAAGCAGACCTCACGAGTTCGCGGTGCCAGCTTGGTGTTGGTCAGGTCGGGTGCCTGCCCACCGGCGAAATTCTCGGGGCATGCGGTTGCGCCAGCCAGCACGGGTGTTGGCAATGTTAGGAGGACCACGAGGGTCGCGGCGAGGCGGTTCATCATGGGGCCGTATCAGACGGTATCGACCTTATGAGGCGCAAGCCATTTGCCGCTCCGCGGCGTTCCTTAGGTTCGCGCCTTCGATGAGGTAGGGGTTTGCGCAATCATATTCGAACGACCTCGCCCGAGGAAGGGCGCCTAGCGTGCTTGGGCCGTTGGAGATCCCGCCTGGTGAACACCCCCCCTCGTCTGATCGAGCGTAAATGCCGGTGGTATGCTGAAAACAACGTTCGTTGAGTTTCAATAAGTTAGTACGGATCATGATACTAAACGCGAGGAACACTGCCGCGACTGAGTGCTCAAATGGCACAAAATGCTGGCTGCCGGGAGGGGCTTGCCGGGCAGCGCCGCCCAGGCTAAGCTCTGTGTCCGATAACCCGGATTCTCGGACAGACGGCGAGCAGGGAAAGGGCGGGCGTTGGACGGGACGGACACAGACGTGTTGGTGGGCGGGGAACTCGTGCCGATCGCGACGGATGAGGGCTCCGGAGCCCCTCTTCCGGTCCTGCACATCGAGGAGATCGAACGGGCTCAGGGCTACGCCGACGCCTCCCGCGCCGCGAGCACGCGCCGCGCCTACGCCAGCGACTGGCGCCTCTTCACCGCCTGGTGCGCGGAGCGGGCCATCGATCCCCTGCCCGCTGACCCGCGGTTGGTCGCCGTGTTCCTGTCCGCGGAAGCGGCAGCCGGCAAATCCTCCCGCACTCTCGGCCGCCGCCTCGCCGCCATCGGCTACCATCACCGGCGCGCCGGGCACCCGCCTCCGCAAAAGGCACCAGGTGGTGTGGCGCTGCTGGAGGTGATGGGCGGCATCAAGCGCGAGCACGGCGCACCGCCCGGCCGCAAAGCCGCCGCCGACGCCGACGTGCTGCGCGACCTTCTCCGCGCCATAGAAGGTGAGGACCTGCGCGCCGTCCGCGACCGCGCCCTGCTGGCCATCGGCATGGCCGGGGCGTTGCGTCGGTCGGAGATTGTCGCCTTGCGCGTTGAGCATGTCGCCCGTGTCCCGGAAGGCCTACGCGTCACCATTGCCCGCTCCAAGACGGATCAAGAGGCGGAGGGAGCCGTTCTGGCAATCCCGGATGGCCGAAGGCTGAGGCCAGTTGGGCTGCTCGAAGCTTGGATCACGGTCTCCGGTATCACCGAAGGGTTTCTGTTCCGCCGCATCGACCGGGCCGGGAGGGTGACCGCTGATCCGATGAGCGACCGGGCCGTGGCACGGGTGGTGAAGGCCCGGGCGGAGGCCGCTGGCTACGATCCTGCCGACTTTGCCGGGCACTCCTTACGAGCCGGTTTCCTCACCGCCGCCGCCCGCGCCGGCGCCTCCATCTTCAAAATGCAGGAGGTGAGCCGACACAAAAGCGTAGATGTCTTGTCCGGCTACGTGCGTGACGCTGAGTTGTTCCACGATCACGCAGGTGATGGGTTCCTATGATGGGAAGCAGAAGAACTCGAATGTTGCGTAAGGCGCTACGGAGGAGTGTATGACGCCTCAATGCTTGCGAGGTTACGATCGCTACCACCGTGTGATGCGACGGCTTGCGGCGCAGGATGGCGTGCCGGGCCTGAGTAGCATTTTCATTGAATCAGAATGTCATACCGCCGCGTTTACCTCGCTCGACCTCATAGGCCGTCCAAGTTGTCGGACGATATTTGGCGCGAGGGAACTGGTCGCGATGAACAGCGTAGTTTTCAAAAGGCAACGGTCGTTGAGGGAAGGGCAGCAAGGAAATCCGACCCTTGCCCCTTTGCTCATTGACCGGCACTCAGTACAAGCTACCTGCGTCAGACGATTGCCGATTGCTCGCAATTCTAATCTTCCTAGAGAAGGTGCGTATCAATGATTGGAGGAAGCACACCATCGGAGCAGTACCTTAGTAAGCTTTGTGAAAAATCGTTTCTGTCTTTATGGAGCTATTCGAACCCATATACGGACAGAGGCATCAAAAATGGCGTAGGAGAAGGAAAGGAACTCTGCGACCTTTTGGTAGTTTTCGGAAACAATGTTATAATATTTTCAGATAAATCGTGTTCTATGAAAAATACAGGCAGCTTAAGCGTTGACTGGAACCGTTGGTATCGAAGATCTATACACAAATCGGTTGACCAGATATATGGCGCCGAACGATGGATGATCGAGTTTCCTGATCGCATTTTTCTGGACAAGAAAGCATCCGTCCCTTTTCCGTTCGACCTCAGGAGCATAAATAACATCCGGTTTCACCGAGTAGCCGTCGCTTTGGGTGCCGCCGATCGGGCTCGGTCAGAGCTTGGAGGAGGTAGTGGTAGTTTGAGGCTCACTAATATTTCCGACTCGGATATGGCTAACGATGCCGATTTTGTGAAAGCATTTGCTTTTAATGGATCAAATCCTAAAGGGTTCGTGCATGTTTTTGATGACATCACGCTCGATATTCTTCTGTCGGAGTTGAACACTATAAGTGATTTCTGCAGCTACCTTTCTGAGAAGGAGGATTTCTTTGCATCGAATTTCGTCGCAGCCGCAAAGGAGGAGGATCTCCTTGCAATATACCTTATGAGCAAGAACTCACTTCGGCAGCACTACTCTCGAGCTGATAATGAACTGAAAGAAGCACACATCATTTTTGATGGGCTGTGGAATAGATTTAGCTCATCCCAAAAGTACACAGGCAAGAAGAGCGCTAACTTAATTAGCTATCGTTGGGACTCCCTAATAGAAACTTTCAGTAAGGTTGTCATAGATCACGCAAAAAGAACTGGTGCTCGTTACGGGGAGTACGAGGAAGGGCTCCGTTTGATGGCATCTTTATCCCGGCTTGAGCGTAGGATGGTATCGGGATATATCGAGGCAAAACTCTCCGTGAGAACACCTTCGGGTTTTCATCCAGGAGCATACGGATTTCCGGATAACGCTGGTCTAGTATTCGTCTTTGCATTCTGCGAGGGGCCGCAACCAATAGATCCTCAAACTTACATAAAGGCACGGCGAGTGCTTCTCGCGAAATATGCCGCCGTTGTCAGATACAGGCAACCAAGCACCAAAAAGGTTCTAGGCCTCATACTGCAATCAACAGGGAGAGGAGCTGAACTAGGGCTTTACACTTTTGAGAATTGGAACGAGAGCAACGAGAAGCAAGCGAGGAAAGACATTAGGGAGCTAGGGATTGATTTATGGTCACGCAACGTTTTCGAGTCCGATTACCCTGGTGAATATGCCAATGTTCCAAAAACAAAGGCGGCCCAACGACGTCTGAAGAAGAGAAACAGGAGAAAAAAGTAGAAGCGCGGTCGGGTTTGCCGCCGTTGCGGGATTTTGCACCTTCGAGATTATAGCGCGTTCAAGATTAGTCGGTAGATTAGCCCAGGACCGAATGCATTCGCGGAGCCTTCGGATCGGCTGCATGCCAGTTTAACAAGCTGAGATGCTCATGCCAGTTCATTGGCTTAGGGTGCCCCAGTCGGACAGAACATCCCGACGCACTTGAATGTTATCGGAAATCTCGAGCCGCCGGGAACACGGGTGGTGCAACCTCTGCACTCTCGGCTGGATCGTCCATTCTGACGAGTGCAGCGCTCAGGTGCGACAGGTTCACCAGCCGGTCGGCAACGACATGGATCACCTCGCCTTCCTTCTGAACGCGTCCCCAAACGCCCATTATGGACGCCCCGAGTACGATCCGGCGCTGCTTCTCAAATACGGATGACCAAATCACGACGTTGGAATGCCAGGTCTCATCCTCGATGGTGACAAAGACCACGCCACTTGCGGTCCCGGGCCGCTGCCGTACAAGGGTGAGTCCAGCAATCCCAACACGGGCACCGTCCGCTAGGCCCTCCAGCGCGCGTGCCGGGCTGTACCCCTGCTCCCGCAGCTTTGGCCGGAGCAGCTGCAGCGGGTGTGAGCGCAGCGTCAGGGACACCGCCTTGTAGTCCTCAACGATGGCTTCACCCAGGCGCACCGACGGCAGCATCACGTCGGGCTCATCGCCCCGCTCGACCGGGCCGCGGTTGTCTCCAGGCAGACGGCGGGCATCGGCGACCGCGAAGAGGGGCAGTGGTGCCGCGCCGAGGGCACGGATCTGCCACAGAGCCTCACGGCGGCCGAGGCCGATCGACAGCCATGCATCAGCGTTGGCGAGCCGTTCCAGCGCCGCCACACCCAAACGCGCCCGGTCCCAGACCTCCTGGACAGTGCGATAGCCGGTCCCTCTAGCGGCAACGAGGCGAATGGCATCGACCTCGCGGAGTCCCCGGATCAGCCGCATCCCAAGCCGCACGGACGGTCCCATGCGCCCGTGTTCCAGGATGCAGTCCCATTCCGAGTGGTTCACGTCCACCGCGCGGACATCAACCCCATGCTCCCGTGCATCCCGGACGATCTGCGCCGGCGCATAAAAGCCCATGGGCTGGCTGTTCAGCAGCGCCGCGCAGAACACAGCCGGGTAGTGGCACTTGAGCCAGGAAGAGGCGTAAGCGAGCAGAGCGAAGCTCGCAGAGTGGCTCTCGGGGAAGCCATAGGAGCCGAAGCCAATGATCTGCTTGTAGCAGCGCTCAGCGAACTCCCGGTCGTAGCCTCGTGCGAGCATGCCTGTGACCATGCGGTCCTGGTAGGCGGCCAGCCGGTCGGCACTGCGCTTGGCGCCCATGGCACGGCGCAGTTGATCGGCTTCCTCCGCCGTGAAGCCAGCGCACACCATGGCAAGGCGCATCGCCTGCTCCTGGAAGAGCGGCACGCCCAGCGTCTTGCCCAGCACCCGCTTCAACTCCGGGGTCGGGAGGTCCGGCTTCTCCAGCCCCTGCCGGCGGCGGATGTAGGGGTGGACCATGTCGCCTTGGATTGGCCCGGGCCGGACGATCGCCACCTGGATGACGATGTCGTAGAAGGTCGCAGGCTTCAGCCGGGGCAGCATCGCCATCTGGGCCCGGCTCTCGATCTGGAAGACACCGAGCGTGTCCGCCCGCTGGATCATGCGGTAGGTCTGCGGGTCCTCTGACGGCACGTCGGGGAGGCTGAACGGTCGGCCGAGCTGCGCTGACAGCAGGTCAAAGCCCTTGCGCAGGCAGCTCAGCATACCGAGCGCCAGCACATCGATCTTCAGGATGCCGAGATCGTCCAGGTCGTTCTTGTCCCACTCGATCACGGTGCGGTCCGGCATGGCGGCGTTCTCGACCGGGACCACCTCATCCAGGCGACCACGGGTGAGCACGAAGCCGCCGGGATGCTGACTGCGGTGCCGGGGGAACCCGACCAGGTCCTGGGCCAGCTGCATGGCTCGGGCGATGGTCGGCTCTGTGGGGTCGATGCCCGCTTCCTGGATCCGCTTCTCGTCCAGTTCCTCGCTGCCCCAGGCCCAGATAGCCTTGGACAAGGCGTCCACCGTATCGCCCGACAGCCCCATCACCTTGCCGACCTCGCGGATGGCCAGCTTGGACTGGAAGGTGACGTTGATACCGGTCAGCCCGGCCCGTGAGCGGCTGTAGGTGCGGTAGAGGTACTGGATCACCTCCTCCCGCCGCTCGTGCTCGAAGTCCACATCGATGTCGGGCGGCTCGTTGCGGGCAGCGGAGACGAAGCGCTCGAAGAGGAGATCGTGCTTGGTCGGATCGACGGCAGTGATGGAGAGCGCGTAGCAGACGGCCGAGTTAGCGGCCGAGCCTCGCCCCTGGCACAGGATGCCCTGTCTGCGGGCGAACTGGACCACGTCATGCACCGTCAGGAAGTAGGGCGCGTAGCCAAGCTGGTCGATCAGCTGCAGCTCACGCTCCAGCAGCTCATGGACGTTCGGCGGCACGCCCATCGGCCAGCGCTCTGCGGCTCCTGTCCATGTACGACGGACGAGTTCCTCCTGCGGCGTGACACCGGGCGGCACGGGGTCGGTCGGGTATTCGTACCGCAGCTCCTCGAGGGAGAAGGTGCACCGTGAGGCAAGCTCTACCGTCCGCTCCACCGCATCCGGGCGGGAGGCGAACAACTGCAGCATCGTCTTCGGTGCCTTCAGGTGCCGTTCCGCATTGGGGAAGAGCTTGCGTCCCGCCCTGGCCAGGATGGTCTTCTCGCGGATGCAGGTCAGCACATCCTGCAGGCACGCCCGGTGCCGGGCATGGTAGTGGACATCGTTGGTGGCGATGAGAGGCACGTCCAGTCCATCCGCGACGGCGGCAAGGCGCTCCAGCCGCTTCTGGTCCCCAGCGGCTTGCAGCAGGTTCACAGCCGCGTAGATGTGGCCTGGGAAGTCGCTGGCGAGCCGCTGGAGGCTTTCGGCGTAGCCGTGCAGCCGGACAGTGGTCAGACGTCCCTCAGGCGGCAGCAGAACCAGGATCTGGCCCGCGCCGTGTGTGAGGAGGTCCTGGTAGCCGACGGTGCACTCGCCCTTTACGCTCCGGCGCCGTCCGTCCGTCAGCATCCGACAGAGCCGCCCATAGGCAACCCGGTCCGTCGGGTAGGCGAGCAGGCTTGGTGCGTCGGTGAGATCCAACCGGCAGCCGATCACGGCCCGCAGCCCCGCCTGCTTGGCAGCCACATGCAGCCGCACCACGCCGCCCAGCGTGTTGCGATCCGCAATGCCGATCTCCCGGTAGCCCAGCGCGGCGGCGGCCAGGACGTATTCGTCCGGGTGCGAAGCTCCCCGGAGGAACGAAAAGTTGGTCGTGAGCTGAAGCTCGACGTAGCTCATGCGAACAGGCCGTGCATGAACCAGCCGTCCAGATCCGTCCCCCGCCGGCGAAAGACCCAGAAGCGCTTCCCGCCGATTTCCTGGATCCGGTAATAGTCGCGGACCGCATCAGGATCGCGCCGCCACCATTCGGAGCGAATTCGCTCCGGCCCCTCATGCAGACCCACATGGTAGCGCCGTCCGCGCCAGTAGAAGGCCTCAGGCACGCCAACAGGGATGCCATCGGTGTTGATGGGCTCGGGAGGGCTGAGCAGCAGCACAGGCCGTTCACCGTCCGTCTGCCAGTTCTCCTCGCCGGCATCCTCCTCGACCGGACGCAGGCTGAAGGTCCGTTCGGGAACGTGCGCCGAGAGAGAGGCGAAGCGCAGGGCAGCGCGGTTCCCCGCTCGTGTTCGGAGCCGGTCAATCAACTCCGTCCGCGTAAGATCCGCTCCATTGCCACCGGCCTCCACCTGTTCCGCTGCCAGGCGGTTCGTCTCGGTGGCTTCCAGCGTCATCACCTCGACGCCAAATCCCGGTTCGATCTGGTCCAGCCGCTCCCGGAACAGGCGCAGCAGGTGCCGCGGATCACGGGATGGCTTGCTGGTTCCGATCGCCAGCGGTTGGGTGGCTCCGTCCACACGGTACAGGGTCAGGGTCAGCGCCCGGACACCCTGCCCGGCCTCTCCCAACCGCTCGCACAGTTCGGCCAGTAGGCGGCCTGTTGCCAGCTCGAAGTCTTCCCGGCGGCTGATCGGTTCCGCCAGCGCGAGGCGCGTCGACCAGCTCGGAGGCGTGACCAGCGGCGTGACGGGATCGGGGACAGCGCCCGTAAGCCGGTCCAGACGGTCGACCAGCTCCTGCCCGAACCGGGCGGCTAACGGTGCTCTCGGCAGCCGCACCAGATCACCGATGATCCGGAGCCCGACACGGCCCAGATTGGCCGCTTGCGCCATGGGGATGCGCAAGGCCTCGACCGGCAACCGGTTCAGCTCCTCCTGTGTCTGTTCTGGACCGAGCATCGGCCTGCTCCGGCCCGGACGGTAGCGGGACCATGCCCAGGCCGCCGCTGGGGTCGGAGCCGTCCCGAGGCGGTAGCCAACACTCGCCCTGTCCAGACGTGACGAGAGATCGGTCAGCAGGGCGCCATCGCCGCCCCAGAGGTGCCCGCAGCCGGTGATGTCGAGGATCAGCCCGTCCGGCCCGTCCAGCGCCACGCGCGGAGACCAGCGCCGGCACCAGTCGGCCAAGCGCAACAGCCCCTCCGCATCAGCCTCCGGATCAGCGTCGCCGATGAGGACATGTGGGACGAGGGCTCTGGCTTCAGCCACGGTGATGCCGGGCACGAGGCCCTCGCCACCGGCCAGCGTGTTGACGCCGGTGATCCGCACACCGCCCTGCCCGGCCGCGGCGAGTGCGACGGGGCCATTGGCCTTGTCAGGATGTGACTTGCACCAGCGGTCGGTTGGCCATGTCGGCAACCAGACCGAGACGTAATTCCTCATCGTCCCACTCCAGCAACCACGATCCAGGCGTTCCACTGCGACAGCGCAGCAACGAGACGGCCCATCGTGGCGGTCCGACACCGCCGCCGTCGTAGCGACCGGGCGCCGATGTGACGCGCCAGCGGGTCGCAGAGAGGGACGGTGGCGGGTTGGAGGATGCGGGTGGAAGGAGGAGCAGGAGGGTGCCGCCGGTCTCGGAGGCGAGCTGCAGCCGTCTGCCCTGGACAGGAGTGGCGATGACGCCCTCCCCGACCACAGCAGCAAAGGCCTGGCAGCGAGCGGCCTCTTCGAGCGCCCAGAGGCTTTCCTTCCCGCCTGGAATGCTCAGCACCAGTTGGTGGGGCTGGAGGCCAAATTGGCTCAGCCCTCCGGCGCTTAGCTGGCCGAACGATTCGGGGGCTCGGAGCCAAAAAACGGGCCGGTCCATTCTTCCCAGGAGAGCGGCAATCAGCCCGATACGGGCCATATCGTCCACGTCGCCGATCACCTCGTGGACAGCGCCAGAGCGCAGGCCATGGTCCGGCAGGTGACGGTCGATGGCGGGAATGCCGAAGGTCAGACGCCCGCCGTTGCCACTGGCTTCCGAGCGCTCGATGGCTCTAATCTGCTGTCGCAGGGCAGCGATGGTGCTGAGGTCGTTCACCGTGCCCTCCTTAGGCATTTGTTCCCGTTACGTTCTGATATGTCCTAACGCCTTCGGGAGTCAATAGCTGCTCATTTCAACGCATGGTGGCTGCGGCGTGCGGCGGGCTACCTTGGCCTTGGCAATTCGCTTCTCACGCTGCAGTGGGGTTAAAGGCGAGTATCTGTAAGGCAGATCAAGCTCTCGCGCCGTTCAAGTGCTAAGCTTGCGATGACAGATCAGGCGCAACGCGCGCTTGCACGGAGCCAGTAGCGCTGCTTCAAACCTGCTGGACGGAGGCAGGAACGATGTCACAGCACTTAGGCGGATGCGCCTAACTTGCCCTGCCTCCGAACAGGAATGCTCTGTCGGGAGTAGAGACAAAGAGCGCGTCAGAGACTCCGGCCGATCTTTCCCAATTGCAGAACCGTCAAGGAACAACCACTGTCATCTTACTGCCACGTCGGCAGACAACGGAGTTGAGAAATGCTTGGCGACAAGAAGCCCCTGAGGCTGAAGCAGTGGGCTTGGTTACAGACCGGCAAGGACCGCCGCCTGATCGGCTGGGACACTGACGCTTCGGCGTGGGTGATTTCTTCCAAGATCGCAGCAGTACCCCCGAGCAGTGCAAGTGCTGCCCCCTCTTGGGCCACTACCGCTGACCACCGGGAGGTTCAACTCTCCGACCCCGCCCGAGGCCTACTGGATGAGATGCTGGAGGCAATCGACCGGATGCGGGCCGAGCACCCCTACTTCAAACTTCTCACTACAGCTCCGGTCAGCTTGCACCTGTGGCGCCCGGCGTCCGTTCTGGACGGCGGTACAGCCCGTCGCTCGGCCTGACGCCTGTCGTAAAACCGCCCCCTGCCCCAACAGCAAGAAAAAGCTCCTGCGCCCTTGAACGGAGGCAGGAGCTGATAAAGTTTTCGATGGGTGGAAGCACGACACCACTATAGTGCCGCACCCCATCAACGCATTCGTCAAATCAACGTTGCGTCTTGAGTCTAATGTTTCTGATCCAGAGGCATCATCCACTTGCATGCTTCAGGCCGCTAACAGGCCGCCGTGGGGCTGGGGCTCCTTGTGACTCTGGCCATAGCTCAATACACCGCCGAGTTACCTCGCCACTACTTATGAGCAGTGGGCACTCTGTCGTGCGCCCGTGCTACCGTGAATGTAATGAAATTGGGGAGGGCTTATGACTACTCACGACCCTAAGCATCGCGTTGTCACGCTGTATGCTGATGCAGCTAGTCAGCGGCGCATCCTGAAGAATTTGCGAACGCAACGTTTTAGTTTGCCTGAGAGCGCGTCTGCACATGTCAGAGCATTACTCGACAAGAGAATTGATACCGTAGCATTAGAATTGGCTAAAAACTTCAGCGCCGCCAATGAAACGATCTTGTCGAGTCATCACGCATCCAATCCGTTAAACTCGCCTACAACACTGGTCAGGTCAAACCGGAGATAATGTAAGTGCTGGAGTCATGACATCAGGCTATCCACCAGGGTGAAAGCTATGGCTTGTTCCATTCTCCGAGGGTTGCGAGCAATGCCTGAAGTTTCGTAGCTGCTCGACTGCCCTCCCTTGTCCGTTCTGGACATGACCTCGTCCCCTCATGGGCCGGAGATCCGGCAGCGCACGCCATGCGTGACAGCTTGAACGATTAGGAGTGCTTCTGTGACGATCCAAGCTTTGCCAGGCCTGGGTCGTTAGCAGGCGGCTTGGCTCCGACATCGTTGAGCCAATCGGCCATGGAGGCGGCCTCCTCGTGTGGCAAGCCGCGCGCCAGGATCACCATTTCCATCCGGCTGCGCCAACGCACGGCGTCGTAGACGATCCAGCCGTCTCCAAACGCATCCAGACAAACGTCGAAGGGTTCTCTCATGACGGCACCTTAGCCCCGCCAATCTGCCAACGCTTGCGGTCGTTGTGGTTAGGATGCCACTTCAGGACGCCGATTTGACCCGCCACTCGCCGGCGCATCCACAACACCGCTCATCCCCTTGTGTCACCGCGGCGCTTACGTTACTCGAAAAGGGCGCAACCCCGCATACCTGCTGGGTTTCAGAGCGAACAGGGGACAGAGAATGACCAAGGCAGAACTCATTGATGCGATCGCCGCAAAGCTGGGCGGCAGCAAGGCCGACGCTGGCAAGGCACTCGATGCCGTGCTGGACAGCCTGCAGGAGGCCATCGTCAAGGGCGAGACCGTGAAGCTTCCCGGCTTCGGTCAGTTCGAGGTGTCCGAGCGCGGTGAGCGTACCGGCCGCAACCCGGCCACCGGCGCTGAGATCAAGATTGCCGCCTCCAAGTCAGCCAAGTTTTCCGCTGGTAAGGCGCTTAAAGATGCCCTGAACGGTAAGGTGGCTTGAACGGGATTGCCGCCGTGCCTTAGGCGCGCGCGGCTGTCCGAAACAGAAGCTAGACTCTCCAGATGCCTAATTTTGCTGCCGGAAAGCCTATATATGAAACTCACCCAACTCTCTTACCCGGTGCCGGACTACCCTATTGAAGGAAAAAAGATACCTTTCTCTCAGTTGAAACGATCACAGCCTCCGACAGTAGATCAACTCGGCAAAACACTTCCATCGCAAGAAGATCGGCAGCTTTGGTTTGAGGCCCAGATTCGACTTATGGCAGCCGACCTCGGCGGGAATAGAGTGCCTTGGGCATTTCGATTTGCAGATGGGAAGGAGTTTCAACTCGACAAAGGATGCGTTGGTATGGCCATCGCTAACGGTGTGCTTCGTCTGCCGCAGAGCGGTCAGCCAATCGAATTCCTTGAACTGGTATCGACGCGCCAGGAGGGACAGTCAGCGGATCGGGCCATAAGGGCACATAGAGCATTTCCCGCAGCCCCGCTTTTATCAGATGAGGGGAGTCGCGCGCGAGTAATCGCGAGGGGAATTGTCCCAGACCACGTGCGAGCGGCTGCCACCTTCATCGACGAAAAGCCAATTGAGGTTGTAAAGGAATACGCTGGAACGAGTTCGTGGGCTAAGGACGCGTTTCTGGTCGTTGGCACACGACGGTACCCGGCGAAGATCATCGGCGTTATCGCTAAGCGTATGGCAACGGGAGAGGTTTTGGACACCGGCTTCGCGAACACCCGCGCCTTTCTCCGGGCGTTGGCCAGCATTGGGTTCGACGAAGTTGTCCGCGAGAATAACGCAGAGGTGGTGGATGCGGAAACGCAAGCCGAGCGGGATGGCCATTTTGATCCCTCTGATAGTGCGGATGCAAGGGAAAGGGCGCTGCGGTCCATCGTTCAGAGGCGCGGCCGTACGACGTTCCGCAACGCACTGCTGAGAGCCTACGGCGGTTGCTGTGCGGTAACCGGGTGCGACTTGCCCGATGCACTGGAGGCCGCACACATTGCTCCGTACCTGGGGGGCCATACTGATGACGTGAGCAACGGTCTGTTGCTACGAGCCGACATCCACACGTTGTTCGATTTGCACCTGATCGCCTTCGATCCCGATACCCGTCAAGTGCGCGTCTCTGCCACAATTGCTGGCGGCTTCTTTGCTGACAAATTGAAAAAGTTGCGATTGCGTTTTCCCAAAGATCGGAGGTGCAACCCCAACATCGAGGCGCTAAGGAAGCGACTTGTTGAACTTAAGTAGAGCCTCTCCCAAAAAAAAACCGACCTGAACCTGTGCGGACCAATTTGCTATCGAGAAAACCCTACCTTGACGGACGTGACCGACATCGCGCTCACTTTATAGCAAACTTAGCCCGTTGCACGGTGTCTAAATCAAAAGGTCAGCCGGTTGATAGCCCCTCGGCAGATCAGCGCGCCAGCGAGAAGCGCGTTGGACAGATGCAGGCGGTCTAGGGCGGTAATACCTATCTTTGACGGCCCGCTCAGGAACCGTGCTTCCGCGGCAAACAGATTTCTGGGCTCCGCCTTCCGAAGCTGATCCGTCAATGATGACGCGGCGCTCAGGATGTGCTCCAAACCGACATCTCCAGCGTTCGTGTTTCCTACCGCCAGGGATAGGCACAGGCATCGGGTTGCCTCCTCGATGCTGTGTGTCAGCATGCCGTCGCCCCTGGACGGC
The DNA here is from genome assembly GCF_017356015.1 of Azospirillum sp. SYSU D00513. Classification (GTDB taxonomy): domain Bacteria; phylum Pseudomonadota; class Alphaproteobacteria; order Azospirillales; family Azospirillaceae; genus Azospirillum. The sequence continues at coordinate 17,443 of NZ_JAFIQV010000037.1, read as the reverse complement.
ATTGCCGGTCGATCGTCAAACCGCCAACGCTCAGACAGTGCCTCCAGCGTCGATGCAGGAGCTGCGGCGAGTTGCTCCAGATAGGCGAGCACGGCCCGCTCAACCGGGTTGAAGTCGGGAGTAGCGCCCAGGCCTTTCCCGTCGGTGAGGAAGGTAGCTGACGACACTGTGGTGAGACTCACTGATAAGAGGCTGAAACGCTGCGAGGGAGACGACCATAGCGCCATCCCCGTAGCTCAGGCGTGACAACGGCGCTGCTACCGGTAACCTCCAGCGTTAGCGAGGAGGCGCCAACCGCCCCAGGTCCAACTCCCCTTTCGCACCCCAGCCCTCGGCACCGGGTTTCACTTCAGGTCGAAACGACTCGTACATCCGGAACGCCTGCCGAGCAAGGTCGGTTGGAGGAAGGGAGTTGGCCAGCTCGGTCATGGCGTGTCTCACGTCCTCCAGGTCATCGCCGAACTTGCCGGCCAGGTAGAGTTCGACGCTGGCCGGCGGCACCGGCTTGCCTTGGTGGAGTGCGCGTAGCCCGTCCTTGGTGTACACGGCTGGGATAGACCGGCCCATGAGGTCGAGATGGATCTCCTCGCCATGCTGGAGCGCCTTGCGCTTCTCGCTGACGGTATCCGGTGTGGGTTCATAGATCCCAAGCCGAACCCCCTTGGCATGGGCGGTGATGCCGGACAGCGCCTTGCCCACGCTTAGAGCCTCGTCCCACTCCAATCCGAGGCGCTGCGCCACGATGGCCGCCCAAAGGGTCAGCACAGGGGCACGGTTCACTTGGATTGTGCGATGGGGGCTTGCCATTGGCTCTGCTCGACGATGGTCCTGCAGCGGGAACGATCCGATCACCGCTGCAGTTCCGGCGAGGATTGATTCCACCAGCTGTACTGGAGAGAGCCATCCTGCTCTCTGTTTGACAGGGAGCAGACGCGCCGATATCCGTCGACTAACAACCCTTGCACCCACCCCGCTCCATGGTACTGCTGTGCTTGATCCGATGCCTCAATCCAGTTCCTTATTCCCCTACGAGCGGGAGGGCGGCTGGCAGCTCCCGGTCCCCCCTGGACAAGGGAAACCATTGGAGCAGCGCTTCTGCGGCCCGGAGCACGTTTCGGCAATCATCCCCGTAAAAGACGACCCTGACGGCCTGGCCCGAACCTTGGCTTGCCTGTGCCGAATGGTGCCGATCTCCCGGCCAAAAGCAGTCATCGTCGTCGACGACGGCTCCAACGATGGCGGAGAAGGCTCCAGAGCGGTACTGGAACGCGTCGACAGCGGCCTGTTCGATCTCCAGCTGGAAACCTTGCCAGTTAACCGTGGACCAGCGGCAGCGCGTAACGCCGGAGCGGCTCGCTCTTTGTCCGATTGGCTGTGGTTCCTGGATGCCGGTGTCAGCCCGTCCCTGGGCTATCTCCAGTTCATCACGTCCGCCGGCAGCAACCCGGCTGTGGCCTGGACCGGTCCCGTCGAGGCCGAAGATACAGGCCCTTACAGCGCCTACTACCGGGCGCAGCGCGTCCTATCTCCGCCTGTGGATGACCGGCGCATGCTGACTTCTGTGGTCACGACATCCGTCGTCGTGGCGCGCACCGCGTTCTTTGCGATCGACGGGTTCGACGAGCGGTTCCAGCGGCCTGCCTGGGAGGACATCGACTTTGGGCTCCGCCTGCGTGCGCATGGGCGAATCAACTGGCTTTCGAGCCTGATTGTCCGGCATGCCTTCCAAGAGAGCGAGTCTGACTTCCGGGCGCGTTTCGAGCGCTATGGCGCCGGAATGTGGGTGTTCGGCGACAAATGGAACTGCGATATGGAGCCCTGGCCGGTGACAGCTCGCACCGATGATCCCTTCCATCACGAGCTTGCCAAGGTGCAGTACGAGGCGACATTCAAGGGGTGGGCCCGGAACCAAGCACAGCAAGGTCCGCGGGGAGCAGGCTATGAGCCAAAGTAACGAAAGTCCCCCAAGCGCTCTGTCCGATCTGCACTTCACTCCGAAAGAACGCGACTTGATCCGCATGGAGTTTATGCCGCGCTGGAACAGCGCCCGCTCGATCCACGACGGCATCGTGGTAAAGCGTTGGGTGACTGGCCCCAACAAGAGCAAACCGAAGCCCTCAGCGACAGTCCCGTCGATGCTCGACCGCGGGCTTCTGTCCATGACGGACGACGGGAGACACTGGCTTCAGGCGAACTTCACGGACGCAGGGTTTGCTGCACTGAAGAGAATGGCCGCTGACAAGCGTGCGCTGCCACCGGATTTGTATCAGCACCTCATTGATGAGATCACCGCTCAAGGAGATGGCCCCTGACAAGGGGAGGCTATGAGCAAGGCCCACTTCCAGGCCCATAATCGGGATAGGGGGCGATCCTAGTGGATCGCACCCCTCCCACACCACCCGGCATGCGGGTCCGCACCGGGCGGTTCGAGGAGTTGAGGTTTCCCATGTCCGGTGGTGCCTGTCGCGTGCGGTCGGCTTCGTCGCTGCCCAGATCAGACGAGGCTTCACCTCGCCCTACGCTGGGCCGCCCCGCTGGCGCGGGCATCTGACGCATGGCCTCCCACATCGACGGGGGTCGGGCACTCCTCCTCGTTCGGCCCTTCGGTCGCGGCCAGGCCGCTCCCTACTATGGCCTCTGCTGACTTCTCGCTCCGGTTCGGTGCCATTCCTGGCCATTCCCCCGTCGCCCTTTCAGGCGCAAGGCGAGATCTCCCCAGGTAAGAACGCTCTCCGTCACCGCACGACCGCCGAATTTACGCCGCTTCCCCTTGATCACGAGAGCTTCGCGGATCGTTGCCCGCTCGCCCTGGTCGGCAGCGGCCTCATATCCGGTACTTGTTCATCGGCCCGCGGCTTCGATCCACGCTTCCTCCCCACGGTCGGTCACCCTTCCGCAGTTGCGCTTCACTTCGCTCGCCGTGATCAGCTTACGATGGGACTTCCACCCACAAGAGAACGCCCATGCTGGGCGCACCAACAAAAAGGGAGGCCCACCGAGCCTCCCTCAAGCACCTTGATACCAGCTCGCGATCAGGCGGCTTCGGCCTTCCGGCGGCCGCGCTTGGCCGGAGCAGCAACAGCTTCGGGTGCGGCCTCTTCCTTCTTCCGACCCAGGCCGATCTGCTTGGCGAACTCGCTGCGGCGCGCGGCGTAGTTCGGCGCGACCATCGGGTAATCCGGCGGCAGCCCCCACTTCGTCCGGTACTCGTCCGGGGTCATGTCATAGGTCGAGCGAAGATAGCGCTTGAGCATCTTCAGCTTCTTGCCGTCTTCCAGGCAGACGATATAGTCCGGCGTAACCGACTTACGGATCGAGACAGCTGGCTCCGCCTTCACCACTTCAGCCTCTGCCGGCTTGCCCAGACCAGTTAAAGCGGAGTGAATGGCCTTGATGATCTCGGGGACTTCCGCGATCTGGACTCGATTTCCGGACAGGTAAGCAGCGGCGATAGCCGAGGTCATCGTGGTGATGTCAGCAACTTGCTGGGCCATAGGAACTTTGCCTCTCGGTTGTGAGTTAAACAACGTATTTGGATCTACTGAAGGCTGAAATCGGGAGCGCGCCACACAATGTCAACCGCTGTGTATAGGGCAAAGAAACATTTGGCAAGTCAGATTCCCAACGCATGGGCTGCCAGTTCCCTCCCACAGGCAACTGACTTCCGGTGTCGCGATTGGCTCGATCGTTGCTCATCGCCGGGCTCGATAGCTGAAGGAAGAGCCTAGATTACAAGGCGCGTTTCGGGGCTATGGAGGAATGTTCGCCGCCCCGGCCTGTACCGAAGGCGGCAGATGCCGTCTGTCAGTTGTGGACGGCGGGTTGGAGCACGGGTGAAAAGGCGCTATCGGTGTTGGCCAATCGCATGATGCGCGCTTCATTGGGAAACGCAGCGGCTTGGGTCGTCGTCTCGATGTTCACTCAGCAACAGGCCAGAGCCTCGGGTGCCGACCGATCAGATCGCGAGTTCCGAGGCCACAATGGCAGGCCGTGCCTTCTCAGGCGAACGAGGCTTAGGCTCGCTGGGCAGATCATCAGCAGGAGGCCGCCTATCCCCTGAGCGATCACTATCCCTGTTGCCGCTCGCCTTCTCTGCCGTTTGCAGCACAAGCAGGTCCGAGGCAGAGCCGAAGTTCCACAAAGCGCGAATCAGGGACATAAGAAAGCTTCCCATCGAAGGTACTCGTTCGGCCGTTTATGCTCACGTATGTTATCTCCTGTCTATCATTAAGATTCTATGAGCTTGCTCCCATTAGAACAGTGCCTTGCTATCGACCCTGGCCAGCCGGTCAACTCGAAGCGCTTCTTTAGTGCTCGCGCATATTAGCCGCCCAGCTCTAAAACTTTACCGGCGCACCCGCCGAGATAAATAGACGCCCGGTACAGGAAACGACAGGAGGGGACTATCCCGCACAGCATTCCGCTGTCGCGTGGTTAACCTCAGTTATCCGGCTAGATCACTCGACCCGGCCAAAGACCTATCAACTACTCCTATCCCGGAACCAAAAGTACGTTACTTCAGTTTACCACTTGTGGACGGTTGAGCAGACACACGGCTCACGGCATCACCGTTCTTTTGTCTCAGAAGGTGCGCCGCATAAGCGATTTATTAATTGCTTCTCCCGATAATCGCTCTGGGAGAGCAACGGCGGGGAGTGTGTGTGGTGTGGTCCGTACGGTCCGGCAGAATCCTTTCTACTGCGGTCGGTTTCGCAGCTCTGCTGATGAGCAGCGCCATTCAGGCGCAGACCGCCAGCCCTGCCCTGCCCGCGACCCACTTACGCATCGTCGGCGGGCTTGCCGACGTGAGCCAGTACATCAACCTCGAAAAGCCCTTCTGGAGTGAGCGCATCAGCCAGCTCAGCGGAGGGCAGATCACAGCGGAGATCTCCGCCTACGACCGGAGCGGCATCCGCGCTCAGGACATGCTGCGCCTTCTCGAGCTTGGCGTTGTGCCCTTCGGCACCATACCAATCAGCGGTGCGGCGGACACCCCCGAGTTGGCTGTGGTGGACCTGCCTCTGGTCAGTCCGGATATCGCATCGCTGAAGCGGCTGGTGAACGCCTACCGCCCCTATTTGCAAGAGTATCTGAAAACCCAGCACGACATCGAACTGCTCGGCGTCTACACCTATCCTGCCCAGGTGCTCTTCTGCCGCAAGCCGTTCGGCAAGCTGGCCGATCTGCGCGGTCGCCGGGTCCGCACCGCCGGTGTCGCCCAGGCGGAGCTCGTGGAAGCGCTTGGAGCCACTCCGGTCGTCATTCCCTTTGCTGAAGTGGTTTCGGCCGTTCAGACGGACGTGGTTGATTGCGTGATCACCGGCACGATCTCGGGCAACAGCAACGGTCTGTCACAGGTCACCACGCACATCCACAGCATGGCGGTGAGCTGGGGAGTGTCGCTGTTCGCGGCCAACGGAAGCCGCTGGAGCGCCCTGCAGCCGGAGGTGCGCCCGTTCCTGCGCCGGAGCATCGCGGCTCTGGAGGAACAGATCTGGAAGGACGCCGACCAGAAGACCCACGAAGGCTTCGCCTGCAATACCGGGCAGGGTGAGTGCCTGTCCGGGAAGAAGGGCAGCATGACCCTCGTGCCCCAGGCGCCCGAGGACGTCATGCAGCAGCGGGACCTCATCGCACGCACCGTGCTTCCGGCGTGGGTTGGGCGTTGCGGCACGTCCTGTGCCGATGCCTGGAACTCGACCATTGGGCCCTTGCTCGCGATCCCAGCGCCCACGACATTGGATTGAACCCCATGCGCCGGTTGCCCCAAGCTCCCACCCTTATCCTGGCTGCCGCACTTGGCCTCGTCGCCGTACAGGCTGTGGCCACATGGCAGATCATCGAACGGGATCGGATTGACGAGGAAGAGAGCGCGGGACAACTGGTCCAGCGCTCGCTGGCGGTGGCCGAGGCCAACTTCAACCGCGGCATACTTCAAGTCGACGCCATGCTGGCGGGCATCAACAAGCTCGTTCCGATCCCGTCGGAAGGGCGTCCGGTGGCCCCAACCAACCAGGCGCTCTATGCCCTGGCGGACCAGAGCTTGCTGACGCGTGACCTGTTCATTCTGGCGGAGCAGGGCAAGGTCCGTGCTGCGCGTCGACAAGCCACCATCCAGCGCCCTCCGCAGTTGCCGGAGAGCTTCAACCCTGACCGTCTGGAGCATGGCACCCTTCGCATCGAGGGTCCGATCCGCAACCGGTCCACGGGGGAATGGTCTTTGTATGTCGGGCGGCGGGTGCCCAACGCACAAGGTGAGGGATTGACCGCCGTCGCCGAACTGCCCTTGGAGAACCTGACCCGCCTCATGGTCCCCGGTTCTGCCGGCGCCGGCTTCCGCGTCCTGGTGCAGCGCGACGATGGTCAGCTCCTCATGAGCGTTCCACATGCCCAGTGGCATATCGGCAAGCCCCTGCTCCGCGCCGCTCAACGGTTGCCCGTGGAACGCAAATGGGCTCACAGCGCCGATCCGATGGACGACAGTCTTGTCATCGCGGCCGCAGCTCCGACGCTGTACCAGGGCATCACCGTGACCGCCGAGATCGAAAAGCAGGATGCGTTGGCGGTCTGGCGTAATCGCGTCATGGTCACGGTGGCGATCTCCGGCACGCTCGCTCTGGTTCTCCTGGGTGGTGCCGTAACGGGTGCCCTTTACATCCGAGCCCGTGACCGAGCCGCCGCCGAGACCCGGCGGTCAAAGCATCTGCTCGACCAGGCGCTGAACTCCATGAGCGAGGGCTTTGTCCTTTGGGATGCTGATCGCCGGCTCGTCCTGGCAAACCCGCGCTATTATGACATGTTCCCACACCTCCGCGGCATCATCGAACCTGGACGCGTGTTCGATGCGTTGGTCACGCAAGCGGCTGTCGGCATGCTGCCGGAGGGTTCCGAGGAGGAGCGAGCGGCCTGGGTTGCGCACCGGAAGGCGGTGCATGAGCAGCTGAAGACCTTCGAGCAGGAAACGGTCGAGGGCACCGTCGTTGAATGCACCCAGGCACGCACACCGGATGGCTACGTCGTCTCCGTCTATCGCGATGTGACCCTGCGGCGGCGGGTGGAAGCCCGGCTGGAGGAAGCCAAAGAGGCGGCCGAACGGGCGCACCGGCTGAAGAGCGAATTCCTGGCCAACATGAGCCATGAGCTGCGCACCCCGCTGACCGCCATCATCGGCTTTGCCCAGGTGCTTGAGGCGTCCGATCCCACGAGGGATAAGGCCATGGCTCTCGAATACGCCCGCGACATTCGGGCCGGCGGTGAGAACCTCCTGTCCATCATCGACGCCGTCCTCATCATGTCCAAGCTGGAATCCCGGACCATGGGGATCCGAGAGGACAGCTTCGATCTCGGCCAGTCCGTTCGTGACTGGGCGCGGAGCCTGTCGGAGCAAGCCTTGGCCGCGGATCTCACTCTGGAGATCGCCTGTGGACAGGAGTTCTTCCCCTGCCGAGGTGACAGGCACCTCCTGAAGCAGGCGGTGCTGAACATTCTGACGAACGCGCTCAAGTTCAGCCTGCCCGGAGGCCGGATCATGGTGGAGGTCCGGCGGGCTGATGGGGGCTACGAGATCGTTGTTGCCGACACGGGCATCGGGATCGCCGCCGACAAGCTTCCTCATGTCTTCGATGCGTTCTACCAAGTCGAGAGCGCCGCGACCCGCTGCTACGGCGGCACGGGCCTCGGCTTGTCCATCAGCTTGGCGATCGTCACCCTGCACGAAGGCGCTGTGGTTCTGCAGAGCGAGCCTGGAAAGGGCACGACTGCTCGCATCAGGCTGCCGGCGCAACGAAGCACGGCACCGAGCCGCGAGAGCAGCCGGAACCTTGCCCTGATGCGCTCGGCGCCACAAAGCTAACGACAGCGGAGCTGTTCAGTCGCTTGCCTGAAGTTGGTTGGCAAGGGCCAGCAGCAGCCCTGGCATGTTGATGGGCTTGCTGGCGAAGTCGTTCATGCCCGCTTCCCGGCAGGCTTGATCGACGTCCTCGTGGGCATTCGCCGTGAGCGCAATGATCGGCGTGCATCCAGCGTCTCCGGGCAACGCACGGATGAGCCGCGTGGCCTCGATCCCGCCCATGATGGGCATGTGTAGATCCATCAGCACAGCGGCGAAGCTGCCAGAGCGCACCGCATCGACCGCCGCTTGTCCGTTATCGACGAATGTCGGCTGGTATCCCGCCTTGGGCAAAGAGAGCTTGAGTAAGTTCTGGATCATGGGGCTGTCTTCCGCGATCAGCAGACGCGGGTTCGCATCAGGCTTTCCCTCAATCGGTTCCAGGGGGCCAGCGGAAGCGGGGGTCGCTTCCTGCGCCGGCGGCCGCACTTCGTCTCGTAGGTTCACCAGTGCCTGCCGGAGCGAGGCGAAGCGTATCGGCTTTGCGAGGTCGGTGTCCTTCGACGCATCACCTTCCACCTGAGCAAGTCCCGTTCCGACCCAGATCCGAGGGACACCGGCAGGCAGCGCCTGCTCTATGGCTTGCGCATCGTCCCGATCGGCATCGAGTACGGCGAGTGCGGGAGACGGCGACGGTGATGGCATAGCCGTCGAGTTGCGGACTACCGTATAGCCAAGCCGCTCCAACTTCACCGCCATCGCCTCAGCTTCCGCATCCGAGCGCATCGCCAGCAACGCGACCTCTCGGTTGGTCTCCGGACGGGACAGGACGGCTCCTGAATCACTGGTTCCAATCGGGAGTTCGAACCAGAAGGTCGATCCGACGCCCGGTGTGCTGTCGACGCCGATCCGGCCGCCCATGAGCGTGACCAGCTCCTTGCAGATCGATAGGCCCAGGCCAGACCCGGCAATGCGCCGTTCCTCGTCCTGATCGAGCTGGCGGAAGGGCTGGAACAGTGTTTGGATCTCCTCCTCGCGGAGGCCTGGTCCTGTGTCCGATACAGCAATGCGGACTTGGAACGGTGTGTCGGGAGAGGGCGATACCCGGACGATCACACCGCCATCGTCCGTCACCTTGATGGCGTTGCTCACCAGGTTCAGCAGAACCTGTCGGACTCGATGACCGTCTGCGACAATGTGGCTGGGCGCACCAAAGGCGAACACGGATTCAAGCCAGAGCTTCTTCCTGAGCACGCTCGCCGTCTGAAGGTCCAGCACCGCTTCGACGGTCTCCTCCAGCGCGACCTCCGAGTTTCGCAGTTGGACCGCCGTTCCTTCCAGCCGGGTATAGTCGAGGATATCGCGGACCATACCAAGGAGCCTATGGGAGGATTCGAGCACCGCATTGGCGTACCGCCGTCCGAGCGGCGAAAGATCGGCTGCGGTGAGCAGCTCGGCCATCCCAATGATGCCGGTCAGCGGCGTTTTGATCTCGTGGCTCAGTGTGGCGAGGAAGGCGCTCTTGGCCCGGTTCTCGGCTTCGACCCTATCCCGCGTTTCCTTGTAGGCCTCGGCGTATTCCTCCGCCTTGCGCCTGGTCGATTCAGCCCGTCCGGATTGGACTAGCAGCAGGATGAGCAACGCGCCGATCGGAAGAACGAGGGCGCCCGCTGTCCACAGAACCTGGTTGAGGCGATCGACAAGCTCCGCCCGCTTCTCGGAAAAGCGTTCAAGGGTGATAGCGTGGGACTGTACAACGAAGTCCTGCATACGCTGTGTCAGCGCCGACGCGCTCTGCCGGAGCGGCTCGGACGAGGCTGGCTCGCTCAGATTCTGAACCACCGCATCCCACTGCCGGATTTCCGTGTCCAACCCGTTGAGAGCTTCGAGAAGGTTGAGGTCACGTTCGAAGATCAACCAGCCATCATGGCGAGCAATCTCCAAGCGGCTGAGAAGGATCTCATACCGAACCTGAACTGGTTCCTCGTTGATCCTGGCATTGGCGAAATCGTTCAACAGGTCTTTGAAGCGGTAGAACTCGACCTGCACCTGATGCAGCGACCATTGGGTGTTTTCGATGCGGGCACCGTTTTGAACGGAGATCTCAGTGTAGACACGCTGAACAAGAAGACCTGTAACCACAACCAGGGTCATTCCTGTCGCAACAACCGCTCCATAAACATACTTGGTTGGCAACGCGGTCAACCGGGAGAGAGCACGGCTTATCGTTCGGGGAACAATCTTCACGGAATATCACTCAAGCGTTATGGATTTGACCTGCCAGACACTGCGCGAATGGAAGATTTCGCTCTTCAGCTCAGGGTATCTGCCGAAGTCGTAGATCACGAAGATCGGCCCTTTGTCACGGATCAGCATCGGCTCGCCATTACGGCGCGTTGCCAGAAGCGGACCGTACTTTGCGATGTCGGATGCGGGGATCTCGGCCTTATAGTCGTTCAGCGCTTCGACCTTCATCGCCCGACCGGTTGCGTTGACGTGCTCAGCGAGCCGCGACAGAGGCACGCCGGTGTAAGCGACGGGCTCGGCGTTCCAGGGCGTTACGGTGCTTACGGTTCTCGTGCCGAGGGCTTCCAACGCTTCCAGAGTGAACTCGAACCGTGTACCAGCGGCGTTCTTGCTGTCCTGTACGGTCAGGATCGGATTTGCGCCGGCGGTTGCTGCAGGGGCGTAGGCAGCCGCACCGACGGCAAGCATCGCCGACACCGCAGCAGCAACGAGAACTCGCATCAGACACTCTCCATGCAGGCACGTTGGGCGATTTCCCCTGGAACCTAACTAACTCTGCACCATCCCGATTAATTTTCCGTATTCTTCGGAGGTAAAGGAGGAATCAGGTCGCGACGGACTACGCCGGATGTGGGGGATTCCGCGAGGGATAGTCTCAGCTAAGCTCCCTCGTTTCGAACGGCGAGGCGCCCATGCTTGCTCTGCTGGAGATCTCTCTTCGGTGCGACAACCCGGAACGGAACGTGGCGCGCTCCTATCACGTGGCCGCCGGTTACGACATGTTCGGGATGTGGTCCATCATCGTGCGGAATGGCCGTGCTGGAACCACCGGAGCAACGCGGCACTATAGCGTCACAGGGCTTGCCGAAGCTCGCCAGATCGTCCTGCGAAGCCTGAGAAGGCGGCTTTCAGCGCCCCAGAGGGTCGGCGCCCCTTATAGGGTGGTGAGCCTCTTTCACACCTCCGACGTCGATCCCGACCTCTGGATCCCTGCTGAGTTCCGCGCCGTGTCCATTCCTGACAGGAGTGCGGGAGCAGCCCTCCCGCCTGTCCATTCTGGACAGGGGAGACGGAAGCGTACCAGGATCAGGGCGACGGACGACACCTCAACACTGCGCCTCTTCTGAGCCAACGCACTTAGGCTCGGACACCTGCAACGCCGCTGACACTCGCCGCGGTGGCCAGCTGAGCCGGTGTAACGGTCGCCTCAAAAAACTTAGCCTCGGTCAGATCAGCGCCCGTAAAGTCCACATCGGTGAGGTTGGCGAAGGACAGGTCCGCACCCACCAGCGCCGCTCCCTTGAGCACCGCTCCCGACAGGTTCGTGTTCCGCAGCCGTGCTCCGGACAGGTCGGCAGGCTTCCGGCGGCCTTCGTCGATGAGAAGGTCCCGGAAGTTCGCCCCAGTGAGGTTTGCGCCGTTCAGCTTCGCACCACGCAGGTTCACGCCTCGGAGATCCGCTCCCACAAGGTCGCACATCCGGAGATCCGCTCCCTCCAGGTTCGCCGCCTGCAGCATGGCTCCGGTCATCTCCACGCCATAAAGCATCGTCCCAGCGGCCTGCATCATTGTCAGCATGGCCCCTTCCAGCGATGGCCCGTTGCGCAGATCACAGCCACGCAGGTCCAGCAACTCTCCCTCGGCTCCGTTGGTCTCCAGAAAGCGGCGGTGATCGTAGAGCATGTGCTCGATGAGCCTCGACATCTCGTGCACCCGGGTGCCGCGAGGCCGGTCGGTAAGAACGTCCTCCATGTTTGCGCCATCGAGTTTGGCGTCATTGAGCTTCGCGCCATAGAGCACCGCGCCCCTCAGGCAAGCGCCCCGCAGATCGGCCGCCGCGAAGTCGACGTTCTCCAGGTTCGCGCCGGTGAAGTTAGCGCCCTTCACGTTGGTGCGGATCAGCTTCGCGCCGCGCAAGATGGCGTCGGTGAAGTCGGTCTTGGTCGCCATCGTCCCGGACAGGCGGGCGTTCGTAAGGTTCGCGCCGGACAGGTCAGCGCCGGTGGACAGCGATGGCTTCAAGCTGATGTCGATCATCCGCAGGTTTCCATCCCGGTCCTGTTCGGCCAGTACGCTTTCCCGCAGATCGGCCTCGAACAGGTTCGCGCCAATGAGGATCGCTCCGCGCAAGCAGGCACCGCGCAGGTCCGTCCTCATCAGACTCGCACGCTCCAGATTGGCCTTCTGGAGATCGCAGGAGGCCATGGTCGCCCCGTCCAGCCGCGTTTTGGTGAGGTTCGCCCCAACCAGGGAAGAGCCGAAGAAATCGGCATAGGAAAGGTCGAAGCCAGAGAAATTCAGACCGGACATGTCGAAGGAGGACAGGTTTGCCCGCCGTCCACCGGGGCGTGCGATGCGGAACTTCTGATGATTCTGAACAATAGCTTCCAGCCGCTCCTGGGTCATGCGAGCGAGGGGTTGCGAGAAATCGCTGCTCATAGAAACTCTTCCTTGCGTTACGACGTTGGCGCGCTAGACCCAGTGCGGTATCAGTCAACTATCAGAAAGGCAGATCAAGCACAAGCGCAGTAAGCAGCCGTGTCCTGCACAGTTCTTGACGGTTATGCAAACTGATCACAGCCAGTGCACTTCCAAGGTCGATGGGTTTGCTTTCAGGTTCGACGCTGTAGCATTTTTTGAGCTTGCCTGACGTCGGCGCAGTGTTTCCGCGAGGCTTGGAGACAGAACCTCGGCAACGGCCAGCGTTGCTTGCCAACGCGCGGCCCACGATGCCTCCTCAGCGGGCATGCGCCCAAGCACATCATCCGCTTGCCGCTGAACGGCCGCGAGGATGCTGTTCCTGGCTGTCTTTGCTGCCGCCCGGCACTGCAAGCCATCCGCCACGTCGCCGATCGCGCAGACCAATGTAGCTGCGCAAACCGCAGCGGTGACCGCCTCGCCGCCGGTACTCTCCGGGCTCATGCCGAACATAGGGCCGCATGCCAACCCGCTCAGCGCCTCCAGCAGGTTGGCTGCCGGCCTGCCCACAAAGCGCTTCCGAACCGCTTCGAGATGTTCACGGGGCCTTCCACGCGGGTCCAAGAAGCCCACACTGTCGATGCGCTTTAGGGACCGCGAGAGCAGGAACAGATCATCGCCGGCCTTCAGGCGAGCGGTATGCCGGTTCTGGGAGGACCGGACGTCCGTAATGGACTGGGCGGTTCGGTCAGCCTGCATCTCGACGGAGCCGACCAGGTCCTCGACATAGGCAAGCATCTCGGCGCTGCACCTGGTATCCCGTGGCGATTGCCCGCCGGTTTCCAGAATGACTCTGCGCCGAAGGATCTCCAGCAGCGGGCTGGGATGTTCTAGCGCACGCCCGAGCAGCACGAAGAAGGCCGCAGCGGGTGAGCGCCCCAGGTGCCCTGGCGGCACGTCCGCCAGAAGCACCGGAAGCGCTTGGCCAACGGCGAACATCGCCTGGTCCATGTCGATCGACTCTCTCCAGCTCTGCTTGGCCGCTGCCGTCTGAAGCAGACGCGCCACGTCGAGGAGCGTGCCACCCGCCCGGTGTTGCGCCTCTAAGGCCAGCCAGAGGCTTTCCAGCACGGGATATGTTCGGGGACCCACAGCCCCTTCCCCAGCCACCCCTCCGAGCCTGAGGATCTCCAGCATGACCGCTTCTACGGCCGCTGGCTGTCGGATGACCTCTCCAAGGATGTCACGTAGGGCCAGCTGGGCGGCTGATGCGGTGAGCAGCACCACTTCCGGATCAGGGACGCCTTGTGCCGCCGTCACCGCCGCTGCGTACCTGTTGCAGAGATCCGAAATCCGCTCCGGCGCCGTCCGATACGCCAGCGCCCAAATCGCCCGCAACATGCTTCGCGGAACCGACCAGGGGCGGGCATCGTCATTGTTCGCGAACAGCAACTCTGCCGGCGCAAACGCGAGCCGCGAGACGGTTTGCAGTCGTGGTCCGCAGCGTGGCGGGATGCGACGGCCGAGAATGTTCAGCAGCCGATCCAGCGGACCGCTTCGCACGCTCATCGCTTTCCAGCCGAGTACCCGACGCACCTCCAGCTCCCGGACGATCCTGGCCAAAGTGGTGTTGTCCAGATCCGACAGGAGAGACAGCGCCTCGGTGAGCCCGTCCCCGTCATCATCGAGCGCATGAGACGTGCTTAAGGTCGCATTCTTTAGGCGGGACATGGCGATGCTCCGCGTTGGTCAACCGAGGCTCCTGACGGGGCCGGTGCTGTGACAGGCGCTCTGTGTCGAGTCCCGACCGGCGCTGCCCTATGTCCGTTCTGGACGGAAGGCACGCTTCTTCGCGCTCCTCGACAGCCCGAAGCAACAGCGTCGGTCTCTGGGAATGCGTCGACAGGGGATAAGAACATTAGGCGCATCGCGCGGCATCCGATCCGGCAGGCAGAACGCTCCTGACTACCTCGATCCCGCCGTGCTTCGCGCTGCAGATAGATGCGCTGAAAGTGAACTTTTCAACGGCGCGGCGCACAGGCCGAGGCCGCTAGGGTCAGGGCCAGTTCAGACCAACACCAACACTGGAATCCCCGCCATGACCGTGAAGAAGATCCTGTTCGCCGCCCCCATCGCTCTCGCCCTGTCAGGCTTCGGACCCGCCATCGCGGCAGACGATGCCGTGCTCATGACGCTGCTGAACCGGATTCAGGCGCTGAGCGAAGAGAACACGCGCCTGACGATCGACAACCAGCGCCTCTCGATGGGTGTGGCTCCCCGCGACAATGCCGTGCAGGCGCGTCCGGCCAGCCCGACCATTCCCAAGCTCCTGACGCCCGAGCAGGCGACGGCGCAAAAGGCGGCGGCCAACCAGACCATCAACCTGCCCGTTCCCACTCAGCAGCAGCCCAGCACTCCGGGCATCGCGCTCCAAGGCAACGCGGTGCAGCTCGCCAGCGGTCCGTCGCCGAGCGCCGACATGGACCCCAAGCAGTTCGATGCGCTCATGCGCGAGTGGGTCAAGACCAACGCGGGCTACATCTTCGCCAGCGTTAACACCCACCTCGCCGAGCAGCAGCAGGCCAACCAGCCAAAGGTGGCCGACTTCGCCGCCCGTGCGTCGGAGCTGTTCGAGAAGGACGCAGTGACGGCGGGCGCCGAGGGTGCCAACGCCAAGGTCCGCATGGTGGTCTTCGCTGACTACAACTGCCGCTACTGCAAGGAGATGCAGCCGGTGGTCGACAGGCTCATCAGCAAGAACCCGGAGCTGCAGGTGGTCTACCGTGACCTGCCGATCCTCTCCCCGACCTCGCGCCTCGCGGCTCAGGCTGGCCGGGCGGCCGAGCGGCAGGGCAAGTATGCCGAGTTCCACAAGGAGCTCTACCGCCTGACTCAGATCGACGAGAAGTCCATTCTGGACCTGGGAGCCAAGCTGAACCTGGATGTGGAGAAGCTGAAGGCCGACATGA
This sequence comes from Azospirillum sp. SYSU D00513, assembly GCF_017356015.1. GTDB lineage: Bacteria > Pseudomonadota > Alphaproteobacteria > Azospirillales > Azospirillaceae > Azospirillum. The sequence continues at coordinate 1,981 of NZ_JAFIQV010000037.1, read as the reverse complement.
CCTCGCCCGAGATCGCCTCCCTGGTCACCAACGACCTGAACCTCGGCGAGAGCCTGAAGATCCAGGGCACCCCGTTCTTCTACATCGAGGGGGCCGAGCGCACTTACCCTGGCGCCGCTCCGGAAGGTGCTCTGCAGGACGCCATCACCAAGCTGCGCAACAAGAAGGCCTAATTGCAGGCAAGGGGCCTCCGCCAAGCGGAGGTCCCAACCTCGTTATGAGGCACCATCATGAGCGAACTAGGCCAAGGCTTGATCGTCGTTGTTATCGCGATCCTAGTTGTTGTCTTGCTTAAAGACCTATTGTCTAACGCGACATCATCAAAAAAGAACGGTGCGCTATACTCATCAAAGCCGCTTCTCTCGGATTGGGAAAGAAAGTCGCTGGAAGAGTTACGCGTTGCCGTTCCTAACGATTGGCACATATGCCCCCAAGTGCGTGTTGCCGATCTGCTGACCATAAACACAAAGTCGTACTCGGAGCGCTTATCAGCGCTGAACAGGGTTGCGAAGTATAGCGTGGATTTTGTCATCCTCGACCCGCATCGAAACGCCATCTGCGTTATCGAACTGGATGACTACTCCCACAAAGAGAGTAAGCGGCGAGCACGAGACGCGACTGTGAACCGGGCACTGGATGAAGCAGGCATTCGCCTTGTCCGCGTCAGACCAGCAAAACGTCACGACTGGTCGAAGATTTTGAGAGATGCACTCGGGTATGACCCGCTGCAGCCGAATATCGCCTCCACAGACCTCGCGCTGAACGCCATACGGAATGCCCCGCTCAGTGCAGGCACTCAGTTGGTTTATCTTCATTCTAAGGACTGATCCCATGCCATTGCGCATCCGAGGCACGAAGCGCGCCCGCCTGACCTTCGTGGCCCTCCTGCTTCTCACCCTCCTGCTCGCCGCTCCGTTTGCCGCTGTCACAGTGCAGAGCCTGTTGCTCGTCGTCCAGGGCGGGGACAAACAGCTCGATGGCGTCTTCGGCCTTGTGCTGGTCGGGCTTCCCTTTGCCGGGTGGACGTTCCGGTTTTTTGGCCGTTGGCTGTTTGCCGCGGATAGCATCGCCAAAGCCGCGAAAGCCAAGATCATCACGCCGAGCATCATCGAGGCGGGAACCCTCATCTCGCCGGCGGAAGCGAACCTTTACGGCCTGGTTCATACATTGGCCAAGAAGGCGGGGCTCCCCGCCGCTCCCAAGCTCGCGATCGTTCCCAACGCGGAGATGAACGCCTTCGCCGTCGGTCGGCCATCGAATTACCTGATCGGCGTCAACGTGGGAGCCGTGAACGCTCTCTCCCAGGATGAACTCGCTGCGGTTCTGGGGCACGAGGTTGCCCATGTCGTCATGGGCGATTCCTCGACCAAGGCGCTCGCCTACGCGATTCAAGACTCCTTGGCGACCTTCTTCCTGCGGCCGCTTCTGAAGCTGCACGGTGTAATCCGTGCGCTCCCCATCGTGCTTGGAGCAATGGTGCTCACCTTCCTGATCGCCCTTGGGAGCGACGAAACGAAGATCGCCGCTATCCTTGGCGCCATCCTGTTGCTCCCGCAGATCGCCCTCACCGTGATGCTGCTGTGCCAAGCGCTGATCGCCCTGCACAGCCGGTGGCGGGAGTTCCACGCCGATGCCGCCGGAGCCTCACTGGTCTCAACCGAGGCGATGATCTCGGCCCTGACAAGGATCGCCAACGACCCGACCGGCCGCCTCGCGATCAAGAACCCGCTCCACGTCCCGGCTGCGGCCGCGTTCGGAATCAAGGACGCTTACGTGCTGGGAGGGATCTCGCGCCGCCTGTTCGCCTCTCATCCGGCGACTGAGGCCCGGATTAAGGCTCTATCGAAGGCGCTCTGACCTTCCGGACGCGAACAACGCCCTGCCTCACACCCCTAGACCCCATGTCCCTGCCGAGGTGAGGGTGGCTCGTCTCACGTTATGTCGAAATCGAGGATTGCGCTGGGTGGGCCGGCGCCGAGCC
>NZ_JAFIQV010000036.1 GCF_017356015.1 Azospirillum sp. SYSU D00513 | reverse complement strand
GGCTGCATGGGATGGATCTCCGCTTCCAGAGGGCCAATCCCCTTCAGATAAGTTCACTTACCAGGAAGCGGGGGCCGTCCATCCCATCAGCGTCCCAACCGGCATCACGCGCTTAACAAACCCCGTCAGTAGATACCCCCTCCCATACCGACGCCGCTGGTGCCAGCTCCATCCCCCAATCAGCCGTTTCTCCTCCTGACCGGTGGCATCAGCTCAACTGCGGCATCCGGCGCATCTCGTCGAGGCGGCGGGCGATTTGCTCGGCGAATTTTGCCGCCGCGACGGGGAGCGTTCGCCCCTTCTGCTGCCCCAGCACCAAGGGGCCATGAGCGAGGTCGGCGTCACTCAGGGGAATGACCGTCAGCCCCGGGTCGAAAATGGGAGAGGGCGCGCCGATTTCGATCTGGAAGGTGATTACCCTGCCGCTTCGAGCAAGGTTGCGCAGCATCTCGAAGGAGTTCGACTCCAACTCGATGAGCAGCCCTACGGAGCTGACGGCGAGCAGCTCGTCCAGGATCGCGCGAGTGCCGAAGCTCGCGTCCGGTAGGGCAATGGGAAAGGGCGCGCAGTCGCGCAGTCGCAGGCTCGGCCGTCCAGCGAGTGGATGGTCGGCTGCCATGATGGCGACGACCTGCTGGCCCAGTGTCATCAACGGCTGAAGCTCCGCCGTGCGGCGAGGGCTGAAGATGATGGCGATGTCGGCCGAGAAGTCGGCGAGCATCGCCATCGCGTCGCCCTGGGACGCTACCCGGATGTCGAAGCTGACCAAGGGGAAGCGCTCGCGGAAGGTCGATATCTCGTCGGCGAGGAAGGATCCGACCAGGGCTTGGCTGCAGGCAATGCGGACGCGGCCGCGCCGCAGGCCCGACAGATCTTCAATCTGCGAGCGGACGCGATCCAGATCGGCTGACTGCGCGCGGACCCAGCGAATGAAGCTTTCCCCCGCGGCGGTGAGGCGAATGCCCTGGGCCGACCGTTCGAAGATCTCGGCCCCCAGATCCTCCTCCACGTCCTGGATGCGCCGCTGCAGCGCCGAGGGTGTGATGTTGAGCTGTTCAGCCGCCTTACGCAGGGAGCCGAGCCGAGCGGCCTCGTCCACATAGCGCCAGATCCGCATGTGCCTCATGTGGGGCTTCTTTCCCTCGTGTATACTTTTCGTCCACACCCTACCAAATTTTCGGCGTTTGTGGTGACCGTCCCGGCGGCCTTAGCCTCCCCTTATCACATGGAACGAGGAAGGCGGCTCATGAACAAGCGGTTGGGCGGTTGGCTCGCGGCATCGGCGGGTGTCCTGTTCGGCATGGCCGGGGTCATGGGCGCGGCGGTCGCCGAGACGCCGGTGAAAATGGTCCTGAACTGGAAGTACCAGGGGCCGCAGGCGCTGATCCTGCTGGCCGAGGACAACGGCTACTTCAAGGAAGAGGGGCTGAAGGTCATCATCGACCAGGGTGAAGGCTCCGGCGCCGCGATCACCAAGGTGGCGACCGGTGCCTACGACGTCGGCTTCGGGGACATCAATTCCCTTATCACACTGGCCTCCAAGTCACCGGCCGAGGCGCCGATCGGCGTGTACATGATGTACAACACGCCGCCCTTCACCATCGCCGTGAAGGCCGACGGCCCGATCCGCACGCCCAAGGACCTTGAAGGCAAGACGTTGGGCAGCCCCGCCAATGACGGTGCGTTGAAGCTGTTCCCTGCCTTCGCCAGCCTGGCCGGAATCGACGCTTCCAAGGTGACCCTGACCAACATGCAACCGAACCTGCGCGAGCAGATGCTGATGCGCGGGCAGGTGGACGGAGCGCTGGGCTACGTCAACACCATCACCTTCGGCGCCAAGGCTGCGGGCATGAATCCCGACAAGGATTTCCGCTTCATCAAGTTCGGCGACTACGGAATGGACCTCTATTCCAACGCCATTGTCGTGTCCCGCGCCTTCGCCAAGGAGCATGGTGACGCGGTGAAAAGCCTGCTGCGCGCCATCAACCGCGCCACCAAAGACATGATTGCTGACCCTGCCGGGTCAGTGCAGTCGGTCATGAAACGTGAGCCGCTGCTGAACGAGAAGGTCGAGGTCGAACGGACGCTCGCCACGCTCCAGCAGGAGATGAACCATCCGGAGATCGCCCGGGTCGGGCTGGGCGACGTCGATCCGGAACGCTTCAAGCGCTCAATCGAGATCGTGGTCAAGGCCAATGGGCTGGAGCGGATGCCGGCGGTGTCGGACGTCTTTACCGACGCCTATCTGCCCGCGCGCGCCGACCGCCCCAGCCGCGTCGTCCAGTGACGCGACAATTATCAGCCATGAGAAGAGATCGTGCCATGAAACTGGATCTGAAGGGGCGGGTGGTCGTGATCACCGGCCCGGCCAAGGGGATGGGCGAGGCGGTGACGATGGCCTTCGCCGGCGAGGGCTGCCGCCTGTCGCTGATCGGCCGCGACACCGGCGCCATCGAGCCGGTCGCGGAGAAGGTCCGCGCCGGCGGCGGCGAGGCGATCGTGCTCTCCTGCGACGTCACCGACGAGCTGCAATGCCAAGTGGCAGCTGAGCGGACGCTGGCGGCCTATGGCCGGATCGACGTGCTGGTGAATGTCGCCGGCGGCTCCGGCCCGGTCGGCAAGACCGGCTGGGAGACCAGCCAGGACGAGTTCGATGAGATTGTCACCCTCAACATGACCGGCTGCTTCAACACGATGCGTGCGGTCATGCCAGCCTTCACCGCGCAGCGCTACGGCAAGATCGTCAATGTCGGCGGCACCTTCGGGATGCGCGGCCGGGCGGGGCGCATGGCCTATTCGGCCTCCAAATGGGGGCTGCGCGGCATCACCAAGTCTTTCGCGCTGGAGGCCGGCCCGTTCAATGTGAACGTCAACTGCGTCGCCCCCGGCATGGTCGAGGGACCGCGATTCCGTGGCAAGGTCGTGCCGGAAATGGCGCGCCGGCTCGGCATCACCGAGGATGAGGCGGCCGAGCGTCACGCCGCCGACTACGCCCTGCGCCGGGTCTCCACCGGCGAGGACGTCGCCAACGCCTGCCTCTTCCTGGCCAGCGACGTGTCGCGGCAGATCACTGGCGTCGATCTGCCGGTGGACGGCGGCTGGGCGGCCCTCTGACCGCGCACGTAACGGCCCATTCCTGGGGAGCGAGACCATGTTCCTGAAGAACAGCACGCCGGCCGAGACGATCGCCCTGACGACGCCGGCGGAACCGGTCAAGCCCGGCGCGGTTTATCCGGTCATCGAGTTCGAGCGGGTCACCGTCCGCTACGGCAAGGATGCCGGCGCGACGCAGGCCCTCGCCGAGAGCAGCTTCCACATCGACAAGGGCGACTTCATCGCGTTGGTCGGCCCGTCCGGCTGCGGCAAGTCGACGATCCTGAAGCTGGTGGGCGGGCTGATTCAGGCTTCGGACGGCCATGTCTTCGTCGCCCGCCGCGAGGTGGGCGCGGCGGATGTGCGCATAGGCATGGCCTTCCAGAACCCGACTCTGCTGCCGTGGCTCAACATCCGTGACAATGTGATGCTGCCGCTGAAGATCGCCCGGCCCTTTCGCGACGAGTGGCGGAGCAAGCGCAAGGGCGAGTACCGCGACCGGGCCGACGCGCTTCTGGAGTCGGTCGGCCTGCGCGACTTCGGCGAGAAGTATCCCTGGCAGCTCTCCGGCGGCATGCAGCAGCGCGCCTCCCTCTGCCGCGCGCTGATCCATGACCCGACCCTGCTGCTGCTGGACGAGCCCTTCGGCGCGCTCGATCAGTTCACGCGGGAGGAGCTGTGGGCCACGCTCCAGGCCTTGTGGATGGAGCGCCGGCCGACCGTATTGCTGGTTACCCACGACCTGCGCGAGAGCGCCTTCCTGGCCAACCGCATCATGGTCATGAGCGCCCGGCCCGGACGCATCCTTATGGACGAGCGGGTGGATTTCGCGCGCCCTCGCACGCTGGAAACCACCTACCAGCCGGAATTCACCAGCCTGACGCAAAGCCTGCGCAACCTCATCGTCGCCGCCCGGGGCGGCATGGCAGGACATCCATGACCAGCGTGAACCGCGAGAAAATCGCCTCCGCCGTCCTCATCGTCGGCGTCTTCGTCCTGTGGGAGGTCGCTTGCCTCCTCTTCGGCATCAGCGACCTCGTCCTGCCGCGGCCGAGTCAGGTCATTGTCACGCTTTGGGAGCGCTGGCCCGCCCTGATGCCACACGCGGTGCAGACGCTCTACACCACATTGCTCGGCTTCGCGCTGGGCGTGAGCGCCGGGGTGCTCATCGGGCTGCTCATCGGCTCCTCCAGGCTGGCTTACAACGTCGCCTTCCCGCTGCTGGTCGGCTTCTCCTCCATCCCGAAGGTCGCCGTGGTGCCGATCTTCGTGCTTTGGTTCGGGTCGGGAACGGTGCCGGCGGTGCTGACCTCCATGATCATCTCGGTCTTCCCGGTGGTGGTGAACATGGCGACCGGCCTCGCCACGACCGAGCCGGAGCTGGAGGACGTGCTGCGTACGCTGAAGGCCTCCAAGCGCGACATCCTGCTGAATGTCGGGCTGCCCCGCGCGATGCCCTACTTCTTCGCCTCGCTGAAGGTGGCGGTGACGCTGTCCTTCGTCGGCACGGTGATCTCGGAGACGGTCGCATCCAACCGTGGCGTGGGCAACATGATGCTGCTCGCCTCCTCCAACTTCAACGTGCCCCTGGTCTTCGCGGGCCTCTTCATCCTCGCCGGCCTCGGCGTCGCCCTCTATGTCGGCTTCTCGCTGATCGAGCGCCGCGTCACCGGCTGGGCCAACCGCAAGACCGACTTTGCCGCGGGCTGACCGCCCGCGGCACTCAGCCATCCTTCCCGCCCAACATCGGACTGGACTCAGGCATGCTCACGATCACGCGCCGGCTCGCTCTCATGGCCGGCCTCGGCCTCTCTTTCGCCCTGCCTCTGTCGCCGGTCGCGGCTGAGCCGCTGACGCCGATCCGCTTCACGCTCGACTGGAAGTATCAGGGCGTCCACGCCTGGTACTTCCTGGCCCAGGAAAAGGGCTATTTCCGGGAGGAGGGGCTGGAAGTCACCATCGACCAGGGCGAGGGCTCCGCCGCCACGGTCACGCGCATCATGTCGGGCGCCTATGACGCTGGCTTCGGCGACATCAACGCCATCATCCAGCAGGCGGCGCAGAAGCCGGGCGAAGCGCCGGTGATGGTCTATCACATCTACAACAAGGCGCCCTTCGCGGTGGTGGCCAAGGCCGGCAGCGGCATCGCCGGTCCCAAGGACCTCGTCGGCAAGAAGGTCGGCGGCCCGGCCGGCAGTGCCGCCACCCGGCTTCTGCCCACTCTGCTGGAGCGCAATGGCCTGGACCCCGCCAAAGTCGAGATCCTGAACATGCAGCCCAGCCTGCAGGAGCAAATGCTGATCCGGGACGAGGTCGCCGCCTCGCTGGTCTTCAACGTGACGAGCTACGTGAACCTGATCCAGCAGGGCCAGGATCCGGACAAGGGATTCCGCTGGATCAGCTTTGCCGACCATGGCGTCGATCTCTACTCCAATGGCGTGATGGTCTCCCAATCGCTGGCGCGCGAGAAGCCGCGGGCGGTAATGGGTCTGGTCCGCGCCATCAATCGCGCCATCCTCGACAGCATGGCCGACCCGGCGGCCGCCATTCAGGCCCTGGTCAAGATCGAGCCGCTGGTCGACGCCAAGAGCGAATTGCGCCGCTTGCAGTTCGCCTTCGACGCCGTGATGATCACGCCGGAGACGCGCGAGATCGGGCTGGGCGACGTGTCCGACGAGCGGCTGAAGCGGGCCATCCAGCTCATCGCCGAGACCTACAAGCTGCCGGGGCAGTCGGCGCCGGGCCAAGTCTATGACCGATCCTTCCTTCCGCCTTTGAAGGAGCGTTCCATCACCCGTTCCGCCGGCTGAGGTTTCCGCCCGTGACAACCCGTTCCATCGCCTGCGCTGCCCTGCTCGAAGGCCCCGACTATGAATTGCGTGGGCCGAGAAGGCTCACTCTCGGCGAGGGGCGGATCGTCTCCGTCGAGGCGGTGGATGGAGCGGAGCCGCTGTTCGCGCTGCCGGCCCTCGTGAACGCCCATGACCACGCCCGCGGAATCCGCTCCAGCTCCTTCGGGGCGGGAGGCAAGCCGCTGGAGCTCTGGCTCCAGTACCTGGCGCTGCTGCCGGCGGTCGATCCTTATCTTTCCGCTGCCGTTTCCCTGGGCCGTAGCGCCCTGGGCGGGGCCGGGGCGGTGATGGTCCATTACACCCGCGCGCAGGGATTGACCCCGCTGCCGGAGGAGGCGGCCGAGGTGGCGCGCGCGGCGCGCGACATCGGCGTCCGTATCGCTTTCGCGGTGGCCTTGAAGGATCGGCACCCGCTGGTCTATGGCCCGTCCGAGGAGCTGCTGGCGCTTCTGCCGGAGGATGCCCGGCGGGAGTTCGCGCGGCGCAACGCTGCCCCGCCTCCCTCGCCGGCCGACCAGATCCGGTTGGTGGAGGAGGTCGCGGCGGCAGCGGCCGGAGAGTTGGTGGACGTGCAGCTCGGCCCCACCGGCGTGCAATGGTGCTCGCCCGAGCTTTTGCAGGCTGTGGCCGACGAATCGGCGGACAGCGGACGGCGCGTCCACATGCATTGCCTGGAGACGCGCTACCAGCGGGAATGGGCTGACCGCGAGTTTCCCGACGGGCTGTTCCCCTACCTGAAGCGGATCGGGCTGCTGACGCCGCGCCTGACGCTCGCGCACTGCACCTGGATCCGGCCGGAGGAGATGGACATGCTGGCCGAGGCCGGCGTGACGATCAGCGTGAACACCAGCTCGAACCTCGGCATACGCTCGGGCATAGCGCCGCTCGCCGAGATGGTGGCGCGGGGCTGCAAGGTGGCGCTCGGTCTCGACGGCCTTGCCTTCAACGAGGATGACGACGCGCTCTGCGAGATGCGGCTCGCGAATGCTCTGCACCGCGGCTGGGGCTTCGAGGAGGCGGTGCCCGAGGAAGGGATGCTGCGCATCGCTCTCGCTAACGGCCGCGCCGCGGTGACCGGGCGGGAGGGGGGCGGGCTCATCCTTCCCGGGCAGCCTGCCGACCTGCTTCTGCTCGACACCGATGCCCTTGACGCCGACCGGCTGATGGAAGGGCTCTCTCCGCGCGAGCTGCTGTTCGCGCGCGCCGGAAGGTGCCACATCGCCGAGCTGATCGTCGCGGGCCGCACCGTCGTGCGGCGCAGCAAGCTGGCCGGCATCGACCATCAGGCTGCGCAGACCGAACTGATCGCTCGCCTGCGCCGTGGCATGGGCGACGGAGCGGCGCTCCAGGCGGCACTACCCGCGCTGGAACGGGCGCTGCGTCGCTACTACGCCGCGACGCCCTGCTGCTGACCACCACCCTGGGAAAGACATGCCACTCGACATCGCACCCGGTCCGGAAACCGTCCATTGGGGCTTCTTCGACGGCACGCTGTCACCGGTAGCCGAGATTGGCTCCGGCGATATCGTTACCGTTCACACCATCAGCGGCGGGCCCGAGGCGCTGCCGCCCGACGGATCGGGCATGACCGTCCGGCCTGAGCATCGTCACGTTCACGCCATGGTGGAGCCTGGGCCGGGGCCGCACATCATGACCGGCCCCATCGCCGTGCGCGGCGCCGAGCCGGGGGACGCCCTGCGGGTGGAAATCCTGGAAGTGTCGCTGCGCGAGGACTGGGGTTTCAACCTGATCCGGCCCGGTGCGGGCGCGCTACCCGATCTGGTGCCGGAGGGCGGGCACATCCATTTGCCCATCGACCGGGCGCGCGGGGCGATCCGCCTGCCCTGGGGGCTGGAAATATCGGCGCGGCCTTTCTTCGGCGTGATGGGGACCGCGCCGCCTCCCGGGGACGGACGCCTGACCTCCATTGTACCCGGTCGCTTCGGCGGCAACATTGACAACAAGGAGCTGACCGCCGGTTCCGTCCTTTTTCTTCCCGTCTGGAGGGAGGGCGCGCTCTTCTCCGTCGGCGACGGCCATGCCGCGCAAGGTGACGGCGAGGTCTGCCTGACGGCGGTGGAAACCGGCCTGACCGGCCGGTTCCGCATCGAGCTGATCAAGGGGGCCGGCTTGGGAGCCCCGAGGGCAGAGACGCCGGAGCATTTCATCACGATGGGCTTCGACCCCGACCTGGACGAGGCGGCGCGCATTGCCCTTCGCGACCTGATCGCGCTCATCACCGAGCGCACCGGCCTGTCGGTCGAGAACGCCTATCGCCTTTGCAGCCTCGCCGCCGACCTGCGCGTCACCCAGCTCGTGAACCGGCACAAGGGGATCCACGCCATGATCGGCCGCGCGCTGCTCGGCCCCTGATCCACCTACCGCAGGGCGATCTCGAAATCTTTGGCGCCTTCCCATAGGATCTGACGGCCCAACTCCGGCAACTGCTCCAGCCCCGAGGTTAGGGTGATGAAGTGGTTGCCGGCGAGCTGCCCGACCTTGCTCGAGAAGCTCACGCCGCCATAGGCCAGCAGGATCTCCGTCTCGCTGATGCCGCCGGGATAGAGGATGATCTGGCCCGGCGCCGGGTGGCTGGTGTGATTCTCGTATGGCAGGGCGTAGTCGGTGTCGCCGAGCGGCACCCAGACCCCCTCGCCGCTCCAGCGGACATGGATGACCTGGCTGCGGAAGGGCAGCCGCTCCCGCATGGCGGCGACTGTCTTCGGCGCCCTCTCGCTTTCGAAGCGCGCCTCGAAGCGGAAGCCCCCGGCGGTGATGATAAGCTCGCTCATGATCAGCTCCTCTTGGCGGTGACCGCCGCCATCGTCTTGTCGGCGTTGCGGGGCTCCGGCGTCGGCATGTGCTGGATGGCGTGAACCGATCGGCCGTGGCCCCTGGAGCCGACCAGTGTCTCGTCGCGCACCACGAAGGCGCCCCGGACCAGCGTGTGCTTCAGCCGACCCTGAACCTTCCGTCCATCCCAGGGTGAGATGCGGGAGAGGGAGTGGATCTCCGCGTCGTCGATGGCCCATTTCTGGCCCAGATCGAAGATCGCCAGGTCGGCGTCGGCGCCGGGGATGATGGCGCCCTTCTGCGGATAGAGGCCGAAGCTTTTGGCGGGTGCTTCGGAACTCAGCCGCACATAGTCGCACAGGTCCAGCCGGCCCTCCGCCACTGCGGTCAGCATCAGGGGCATCTGCATCTCGACGCCTGGGAAGCCGCAGTCGCAGTTCCAGATTACCGGACGGGTCTTCTCCTCCGGCGTGTGGGGCGCGTGATCGGTCGCGATCATGTCGATCGTGCCGTCCTTCAGCGCTTGCCAGAGCGGCTCCTGGCAGTTGGCCTCGCGCACCGGTGGGTTGACCCGGATCACGCCCTTGAAGCGCTCGTAATCGTCCGTGCTCAGCATCAGGTAGTGCGGGCCTGTCTCGCCGGTGATGTCGACGCCGCGCGCCTTCGCCTCGGCCAGCGGGCGGAGCTCCTCCTTGGAGGAGATGTGCAGGATGTGGATGCGGGCGCCGGTCCATTCGGCGAGCGTCGCGGCGCGCTCCACCGCCTCCACCGCGACGACGGCGGGGCGGGACTCGACATGCGCCAGGGGATCGTTGCGCCCGGCCTCGCGCAGCCGCCTTTCCCGCCGCTCCATGATGGAGTTCGTCTCGGCATGCAGGCTGACGCGCAGGCCGGTGGGCGCCACACGTTCAAACAGCTCCAGCATGGCGCCTGTGTCGGGCGAGGGGATGCGGCCGAAGGTGTTGCCCATGTAAAGCTTGAAGCCGATCACACCGCCCTCGGCCAGCGCCTCCACATGGGCGAGCGACTCCTCGCCCAGCACGGCGTAGAGTCCGTAATCGACATAGGCCTTCTCGGCGGCGATGGCGTGCTTGGCCGCAAGGATCTCCGGTGTCGCCACGGTGGGGATGGTGTTGGGCATGTCGAAGACCGTCGTCACGCCACCGAAGGCCGCCGCGGTCGTGCCGCTGGCCCAATCCTCCTTGTGGGTGTAGCCCGGGTCGCGGAAATGCACATGGACATCGATCCCGCCGGGCAGAATGGCGAGGCCGGTTGCGTCGAGCGTCTCGGCGGCGGGCGGCATCGTCTCCGGCGCCCCGATCGCGGCGATCTTGCCGTTGCGGATGGCGATGCTGGCCGGGAAACGCGCGGCGGAGGTGACGACCTCGCCACCATGGATCACGAGGTCGGCGATAGGTTCGATGCCAGCCACGGGATGTTCCTTCCTCGTCTCAAGTCGGGTCGGATGCGCGATGCACCCTTTCGCATGGAAGGCTAGGCAGCTAGGCGACGCGACTCAAACGCCGTTTTCCGTCAGGGGCGTCGACTAAAAGTACACGCTCAACCCGTCGTCGCGAGGGCAGGGGCGGCAGCGTCGCGGTCGAGCAGGAGCCGATAAAGCGGTCGGCGGTGAAGGACGTCTCCTGCAGGCGCGCAGGGGTGCTGTCAGGCTCCCGGCGCTCAATCTGAGCATGGCAAGTTGCAGGGCATGAGCGCGCTGCCCAACCTCTACTGCGGGCCAAGATCATCGGCGCAGCCGTATGGCTGTACCACTGCGCCAGTTTGAGTCTGCGCGAGGTCGAGCTGATTCTGGCAGCACGCGGCATTGAGGTCAGCTACGAAACCATCCGAGAGTGGGGATCGCGCTTCGGGCGGGACTTCGCCAACAGCCTCAAACGCCGCGACCGCCTCGAGCTGGGCCACAGTGGCGCGGAACTCAACTTCCGACTTCACCACATGATGGTGGCTCGTGACGGTGTCGCCGTTCGGCAGTTTCCGGACGCGATGCGGCTCCCCGAGGGTGCCGGACTCGACGGTTCAGGTGCGGATCTCCCCGTCCCCATAGCGGAAGAAGGCGAGGTTTTCGGCCCATATAAGGGCATGGAGGTTGGTTCGAGAGCGCCGGTATTCCCCCGAGACCCGCGAGCTGGCTCTACGGGCAAGTCTGAAGGCCTCCACGACGTCAAAGCTGTGAACCGCTTGGAGCCGGCTTATCATAGAGCTACACCACTACGTGGTGCAGGGAGGCTGAGGTGGGTGAGGATAGGATCGACCGCAATGAGCATGAACGTCTCAAGAGGCGCGATCGGCGCGTCGTTCGGATTGAAGATATTTCGGACGAGTTCGCTGCCGAACTAGACAAGCAAGCCGCCGTGGCTACGGGTGTCGCGATCGACTGGGGTGATGACGCCTAATGTCGTGATGCGATGGGCGGAGAAGCAAGGCAGGTCCCCGCCGCTATCATGGCGTTAGTGGGCAAGGCGAAACCGAAGATCACGGGCTCTCCAGGCGGCGGACAGGAGTGCGGACCTGACCAGAGTGCTCGGAGTGAGACTGCCTATTCGGCCCAGTGACGACATAGCTGTGCAAAATGGCCATCGGCGGCATCGAGATCACGGTTGCGTTCCAGCCATCTCGTGAAAGTGGCTCCGAAAGCTGGACTTCCGGCCATGCGTTGAACGGAGAAGGGCGGTGAATGGCTTTGCCGCATCAATCCGGTATGGCGGCTTTCAGGATTTCTGCACCGAGAAGCAGGTGCCGCGTTCGAGCTGCACGGTCGCGTGGTCAATGCCGAACTGTTCCTTGAGGGTGTGGTTGATCGCGATGATGGTTTCGCTCGGATTGGCTGCTTCTTCCAGGAATGCGTGCAGCGTGATGAGCCGCCGTTCGCCGGTGAGAGACCAGGCGTGGATGTGTTGAACGTCCAGAACCCCCGGCACGGCCCGAACGGCAGCGCCGACCTGAATCATGTCGAGGCCTTCCGGTGTGCCTTCCAGCAGGATGTGGGCGGACTCCTTGGTGACCTTCCAGGCACTGCGCAGGATGAGAAGCACGACCACCACGGACAGGATCGGGTCGATGGGCATCCAGCCGGTCCAGAGAATGATCAGGGCGGCCGCGATGGCGCCGACCGAGCCGAGGAGATCGCCCAGAACATGGATGGCGGCGCCGCGAACGTTGAGGTTCTCCTCGCCACCCCGGTGCAGGACCCAGAACGAGACAACATTCACCAGCAGCCCGAGCGTCGCGATGACCAGCATCTGGGCGCCCATCACCTCCACGGGATCGTAGAAGCGCCCGATGGCCTCGACAGCAATCCAAAGTGCGATGGCGAACAGGCTGATGCCGTTCGTGTAAGCGGCCAGCACCTGGAAGCGGTGATAGCCGTAGGACCGCCGGGCGTCGGCCGGGCGACGGCCGAGGCGGAAGGCGAACCAGGCGAGCGCCAGGGCCGCGGAGTCGGTCAGCATGTGACCCGCGTCAGCGAGCAGGGCAAGAGAGCCGGAGGCGATGCCACCGACAACCTCGGCCACCATGAAACCGCCCGTCAGCAGCATCACCCAGAACACCTTGCGTTCGCTGACCTCCGTCACCGCCGGCGTGTGGCTGTGGCCCGCATGGCCATCGTGGTCCCCGTGACCGTGGCCCTGCCCGGAATGTCCCGCGTTCCCGTGAGACCCATTATGCCCATGTTCATGATCGTGGGAATGGCCGTGGCCATCTGCCGGCTGAGCGGCCTCCTTACCCCCGGCACCTGGAATCGTCGCCAAGTCATGCCTCCGATTTATGGGTTTGAAAATGAAGGGTGCCGATCCTAGGAAAGGCGATGATCCAAGGTCACGCAATCAGGGCGGTTGGCGCAGAATGTCGCGCTCCCCGGATATGCGTTCCTGAAAGAATGACCAGGATGTTCCTACCGCCAACACTCCGGTGATCCAAAAAAGGAGAGTGTAAGTCGTGAATTCGACGTCGGCCAGTGCGAACAGGTCCAGCCCCGCCCCCAAAGCATAGGACATCACGATCCCGGCAAGGGCCGCCGTGATTCCGAAATAGCCGAGGGAGAGAAAGGCCATGCGCGCGATCGCCATGACCACGCTGACTAGGAGAATGCCGACGAAGAAATGTTCCGATGTCAGCTCCGGGCTGTCCCATACCCAGTGGAGATAGGAAAAGCCACTTGGATTGTAGGTGCCGAAGACCAAGCTGGCGCTGAGAAGCCACCGTTTGAACAGCAGGGACAGCGGACGGAGGGGAGGGCGTACGCCGAGGCGCGGACTGGACATCAGATCGACGAGGTCTGCGTGATGTCGTTGGAGTCCACCTGCCCGCTCAGCCGGTTGCGGATGTGGGACCAGGAAATTCCGAAACCATAAACCGTGGACAGCAGCGTCAACAGCGTCAGGCCGAAGACACTCGGATCCTCGATGTTCAGGAGGCTGTTATCGGCAAGGACCCAGGCCCCCGATCCGAGGAGCGCGGTCATCAAGCCCACGCCCACCAGCCCCAGTGACCGCACCGACGCGACAAGGCAGACAAGATGCAGGACGAGCAACACCAGGCCGACGAACATCTTGAGTGATGCGAAGCCGTCCACCTCCGTAACCCATCGATAATAAGAAAAAGTATAGGGGTTGTAACTGCCAAGCACGGCCGCGCAGCTCAGTGCCCACCGCAGAAGGAAGTCCCAAAACCCGAACTCGCGCGGCACGCATTGTCTCCCGCTGGATATGCGATCCACTCCTATCCAGAATATCGCGATTGCGCTCTGTTGGGTAGTACCTTAGAGTGACATCACATGGGTGAGAGGCAAGGGCAGGAGGAGCCCGTGGTCGCTTCGCATCCGGTCCTGCGCCATGTCCACGGAGCAGGTTGTCTCAGGCGGAAACGGCAACCCTCATGCGCGCGTCTCTCAAGATCATGACGGTCGTGCTCATGGCGCTGGTCTTCGTCCTGAGCTTGGTCGCGCTGCTGAATTTTTTCAAATTCCAGTCGTCGCTTCAGTCCCTGACGGAACGCCGCCTGTCCGTGATCACGGCGGACGTGCGGGAGTCGCTGGAAGCCGGGCTCAGCCTGGGTCTCTCCCTGAAGCATTTCGAGAACGCACCGGCGATTCTCGAACGCGCGCGAGCGCTCGATGAGGGGATCGCAGCGCTGTATGTTTTCGCGGCGGACGGGCGCATCCTCCACTCGACGGACCGCGCCTCGGCCGGGAAGCTGGTCGATCGGGATTGGATGTCCGCCCAGCGTGAGGCCCACCAGGGACTGTGGCATTACCGGACGTCCGGCCTGCTCGTGCTCGGGCATCGGCTGGATTCCAGCTTCGCGGCGGGTGTCGGCGGGCTGGCCCTCGTCTATCCAACGGATGCGCTTCTCGCCCGCGTCAACCTCATGCGCGGCGACCTGATGGCGGCAGCGGCGCTGACGCTGCTGGGCTTCTCGACTCTCGCCGCCGCCCCTGCCATCCTGGCGTCGCGCCATCTCGAACGCATCTTCGCGGGCATCGCCCGGACATTGGTGGATTCACGAGACACTGGCGACGGCGGGGCCACGCCGCTCACGCCGCCGCTCCTGCTGGCCTCCCGCCGATTCAACGATTGCGTCGCGCGGACGCATGCGGAAATTGATGCGGTCGAACAGGCCCTGCGCGGTCGTCCGGGTGGCTCCGCCCCCGCTGATCGCCCCCATGGCGGCATGCAGGCGGATCGTTCCGCGCCGGCCCGCCCGGCCTGGGAAGCGGCGCCATGACCGCAGCCGGAGCCCAGCCTTCCGACGGGCCGTCCGCGGGAACGCCGGGCGACTCCCTCGTCGACGCCGGGACGGACGTGTCACGCCTGACCGCAGGACTGCGCAGCGGGATGCTAATCGCGACGCTGGCGCTGATGGTCGGGGCCGCCGCCGTCCTGTCGCTCGTCACCCACCGCCTGTTCGAGCAGCAGCTCGCGCCGGAGATGACGCGCCAGGCCGCCACCATCGCGCGCTTCCTCGCCGCCGATGTGGAGCGCGCGCTCGGCTACGGCATTCCGATCAGCGAGGTCGTGGGGGTCGCCGAGCATTTCGAGAAGGCCCGGTCGCCGCACCCGGAGATGGAGTACATCGCGCTTCATCGGGCCGACGGCACCCTTCTCCAGGCGGCCGGCACCGCCCCCCACGCCGGCGGAGAAGGCGGCATGACGTCCGGCACGGTCGAGGCGGTGCGCGGGCTTGCCGCCGGACGGCCGGCGCTTGGCTCGTTGGGCGGCGACCTTGTCCACACCAACTCTCACGATATCGTTCTGCACCCCGTCCGGCACGCCGGGGCAGTCGCGGGCGTCGTCGTCGTCGGCATCGACGCCTCCTTCGTCCGCGTCCAGATGCAGGAACTGGCTTACGACGTGCTGACCGTCCTGCTGGTCGCCGTCATCCTCGCCTTCGAGATCCTGGCGCTGCTGACGAACCGGGTGGTGTCGCCCTTGCGGGCGCTGCACGGATTGATGCTCCGCGTGGGGCAGGGGCAGCTGGACCAGCGCCTTCCCGACCGTGTTCCGGGTGTCGCCGGCCACCTGTTCCGGACGGTCAACGGCACGCTGGACGCGCTTCGGAAACGGTACGGGCGCGCCGCCGCGGCGCTGGCGGCCGAGGCGAACGGGCCGGCGCCGCTCCGCGAGCGGATGGCGGAGATCGGGCGGCGTTTCGGGCTGGGCGAGGCTGGGGCGGACGGTGCCGCCGCCGCGCCGCGCCCGGCGCAGTCGGTCTTCGACGTGCGGCTTCCGCTGTTCCTCTTCGTCTTCGCCGAGGAACTTCAAAAGTCCTTCCTGCCACTCTACATCCGCGAGCTGTTCCAGCCGGTCGGCTGGCTGTCCCCGGCCGTGCTTCTGGGAATGCCCATATCGGTCTACATGCTGGCCCTGGCGCTCATCACGCCCGTTGCCGGCGCCTGGACGGACCGGTTCGGCACGCGCGGCGTCTTCATCGCCGGCCTGCTGCCCGCGATCGGCGGCTTCGTTGGGTCGAGCATCGCCGGCTCGCTGTTCGAGCTTCTGGGCTACAGGGCGCTGACCGCCATCGGCTACGCGATGATCACTATCGCGGCGCAGGGCTACATCGCGGCCGTGACGGCGCGGCAGGGGCGGGCTCAGGGCATGTCCGCCTTCGTGGGCGTGCTGATGGCCGCGAGCGTCTGCGGAACCGCGATCGGCGGCATTCTCGCCGACCGGCTCGGCTATCGCCCCGTGTTCCTCTTCGCGGCGGCGCTGGCGGCGCTCGCCGGGTTCCTGGCGTTCCGGATGCTCTCAGGGGAGACGGTTTCCGGCGGTGCCGTCCGGCCCGGGGCGCGGTCTGCGGATTATGCCCGGCTGCTGGGCAACCGCCGCTTCCTGACCTTGCTGCTGCTCGCCGCGATCCCGGCGAAGATCGTGCTGACCGGGTTCCTCTTCTATGCGGTGCCCCTCTACCTCGCCGAGTTCGGCGCCAGCGAGGCCGAGACCGGGCGCGTGATGATCCTCTATTCGATCCTCATTATCGCCGTCGGACCCTGGGCCGGCCGCTATGCCGACCGGAGCGGGCGAAGCTGGCACCTGGTCTTCGCGGGCACCCTGCTGTCCGGCGTGGCGATGGCGGTGCCCGGTTTTCTGCACGGTCTCCACGGCGTGCTGCTCGCCGTGACTCTTCTGGCGCTGGGTCATGCCGTTTCGATCTCGCCGCAGATCGCGTTGGTTCCGGAAGTCTGCCGCGCGGAGATCGACCGCGTCGGCCAGACCACGGTGCTGAGCATTCTGCGCATGCTTGAGCGGGTGGGGAGCGTCGCCGGGCCGCTGCTGGTCGCCGGGGTGATCGCGCGCTTGGGCTATGTGGACGGCTTGACCATGATCGGCGCCACGGTGGCGGCGCTCTCGCTTCCGCTGCTGTTCATGCTGCGCAGCACTTTCCGGCCGGTCCATCCTAAAACGGAGATGCCCCGATGACGTCCCGTACGGCCCTGTTGCCCGCTCTGTTCCTGGGTCTTTTGCTGCCGCTCCTGTTCGGCCCTTCCGGCCCGGCGGCGGCGCGGGAGCCTTATAAGATCATGATGGTGCTGTGGCGCGGCTGCGAGGATGCCTGCCGCGGCTTCCAGGATTATCTGCGCGCCCAGGATATCCCCGTCGATTACCTGATGCGCGATGTGAAGCAGGATCCGCTGGCCCTGCCGAGGCTGGTCGCCGAGGCACGGGCCTTCCAGGTCGACTTGGTGGTGACCTGGGGAACGACGGCTTCGCTGGGCATGCTGGGCCGCCACGACCAGGTCGATCCCGATCTTCATCTGACGGACACGCCGGCGCTGTTCATGATCGTCACCGATCCGTTGGGCGTGGGGCTGGTGCCGAGCCTGGAGCGTTCGGGACGCAACCTGTCCGGAAGCCTCGTCGTCGTTCCCGAGGACGTGCAGATGCGGGCCATCCAGTCCTACCGGCCGGTCAAGCGCATCGGGGTCGTCTACAACACGGACGAAATCAATGCGGTGGTGAGCCTCGAGCGGCTGCGCAAGGTCGCCGACGAGATGGGGCTGACGGTCGTGGCGCGCGAGGTGCCGCTCGACGAACGCGGCAAGCCCTATGCCGGCAGCCTTCCCGGCATCGTCGCCGACATGGCCGACGAGGTGGACCTGTTCTACATCGGCTCCAGCTCCTTCCTCCTCGTTCACAGGGATGCCTTCACCAGCGCCGCCGTGGCCAAGGGCGTTCCTGTCGCCGCGGCGGGCGAGGTGCCGGTGATGGAATCGAACGCGCTGATGGGACTGGTCAGCCGCTACTACAACGTCGGGCAGCTCACCGCCGCCAAGGCGGAGCAGATCCTGGTCGGAGGCAAGCGGCCGGAGGACATCCCGATCGAGGCGCTGAGCCGCTTCTCGCTGATCGTCAACATGGAGGTCGCGCACAAGCTGAAGCTCTATCCGCCGCTCGGGCTGCAACGTTTCGCCGATGTGATCAAGGTTTCCGGGCAGCCTCACGCGCCGGAGGCCAAGCCATGAGAATCCTCCTGTGCAGCAAGCGGGATTTCACGTCGGTCATAGTTCTGAACGATCTTCTGGCACGGTGCAGCACCTTGCCGGGATGCCGTTTCGGGCTGATGCTCGCCGAACGGACCAGGGCGACGGAAACCTCGATCCCAGAGCTTACCCAGATGAAGCTCTTCGAGCGGGACCTGCCCTTCGGCATCCTCTTCCCCTTGATCGACGAGGCGCGAGAGGGCGGGGGGAAGGCCGGAGCGGCGGAATTGCGGACGCTGAACGGGCTGATCGCCCATCATCGCGTTCCGACCATGACGATCAGCAGCCTGAAGGCGCCCGAAACGCTCGCGGCGATCGACGCCTTCCGGCCGGACCTCATCCTGTCGGTGCGCTTCAGCTTCATCTTCCGCCCCGCTTTGATCGCCCGGCCGCCGCTCGGGATCGTCAACATACACCCCGGACGGCTGCCGGACTTCGCGGGCCTCTACCCGCATTTCCACAGCATCATGGTGGGCGAGCCGACGCTCGGCTGCACGGTCCACCGGATCGTCGACGACGGCATCGACACCGGTCCGATCCTGGCAGAGGGGGCGGTGCCGATCGATCCCCGGCGCTCCGCCTTTTCGCACAACCTGGACAGCCATCTCCTGGGCAACCGGCTGGCGGTCGAGGTCCTCGCCGCCCTGTCGCGCGGCGAGCGGCTGGATGGCACCCCGCAGGACCCGTCGCGCCGTCGCTATCATTCCTATCCGACGCCCGAGGAGTTCGACCGTTTCCGCCAGGCCGGGCGATCGCTCATTCAGGCCGGTGAATACATCGCGCAGCTCCGCCGTTTCGGCACCCCGGCGACCTTCACGGACGATTTCCCTTTCCTCTTCCCACCGACCGCCATTTCAGGCCCGAACCCTTTGCACAGTGAGCAAGGATAACCGCCATGTTCGACTTTGGCCTACTGACCGTCCCGGCGTTCGCCGCTTCATTCGTGTTTTTCATGGCCCTGTTCACGGGGGAGGACATCGCGATCGACAAGATCAACGTGTCCCACCAGCTTGAATGGACGGGCTACTCCTCGAACACCGTGACCCGTCACCTCACCGACGAATTGCGGGAACTCGGCGAGCAGGCATCGTCGGAGCTGACGGGCATCGAGGTCGATGGCAGCAGCCTCGAGAAGTCGGTCAGCGCCTTCGAGGAGTATTTCGAACTCGGCCTGCTCGTGAACGGGACGCGCAACCTGTTCGGGATGATCCCCTACTACATCAACGGCGAGGTCACGGAACGCCAAGGCCAGGCGGTCTTCACCGCGCGCATCTACACGAAGGACAAGGAGAACCCGGTCCATCTCGTGTCGGTTCAGGGCGAGGCCCGGAACATGGAGCCGATCCTGCACGAGGGCGCGCTCGGCATCTTGGAGAAGATCAATCCCTACGTAGTCGCGCTGTACCACCGCCGCCAGGAGATCGCCACCAAGCAGTTCGATTTCCCCAAGACGCGCGAGGTCGCGAAGAAATTCCTGAAGACCCGCCCGGTTGAGGAACATTATCTCGCCTATGGCCTGATCGGCCGCATGCACATGCTGAAGGCCGAGAAGGCGGAGGGCCTCACGCCCGAGCAGCGCGACGCCGAATACGCCACCGCGATCGACCATCTGCACGGCGCCCTGCGCCAAAAGCCCGATTTCCTCTTCCCGGTCATCAATCTCGCCCTGATCTACAGCGCGCAAGGCAAGCACGACCTGGCCGACCTCCATTTTGCTCAGGCGATCGGCATCAACCCCGACTACAAGCTGACGCGCAAGAGCTGGGGTGACGCGCTCATCAGGCAGGAGCGCTACCGCGACGCCGTGGACCAGTATGTCGCGGCCGTCGACCTGGATCCCAAGGACGCGGCGTCGCGCGACCGTCTGGCCTTCCTCTACATGAAGCTCGGCCATACGGAAGCCGCGCGCAAGCAGTGGACGAAGGCGCTCGATCTCGAGCCTCTTAACCAAACCTACACCGGCAACCTGGATGCTCTGCGCACCAGCGGCCTCTGAGCGGAGCGCCCGGCCTTCCCGAAGGCCGGGCACGTGGGGCCGCCCAGCGCCGGGACCGAGCGGAAGGCCATGCTAAAGACGTTCTTCATCTGGGGCTTCGTGGTCTTCCCGCTCGCCGTTGCGCTGATCTGGTCCCTTTACCGCGCGCGCTTCTTCGTCCTCGGGGTGGCGGGCATTGCGCTCGTGATTTCCATGATCTGGGGCGTCTTGCGGCTGACCGACCGGTTCGACCGACCGGCCGAGGTCCGCGACGAGATCCGGGCCACCCCCATTGCCTGCTTCCCGGCCCCCGGCACGCACGTGGGCCGGGTCTTCTGCGGTTCCTGACCCGATGGAGAGCGGTGCCATGGACCAGTCGATCCTCCTGTCGTTCTTCCTGTCCCTGTCGCAAGCGGCCGCGCTGGCGCTCCTGCCGCTGGCGCCCGTCGCCATCCTCTGCCGTCTCATAAACACCGTGCAGGACGCGCGGACCGGCTGGACGCCCTGGATCGAATTGCTGGCGCTCGCCGTCGGGGTGGCGGGCGGGATGGTCGTTCTCGCCCACAATCTCGACCCGGCCACCCTGGCTGCGGGCGAGATCTTCCGCAAGGGCGGTCCCTGGGACCTGGACCCCGCCGCGTTCCTGCTCGGACCCGCCAACCCCCTCGGCTGGTCGGTCCAGCCGCTGCTGCCCTGGCCCTATTCGGACAACAGGAGCTTCGGCGCGGGCACCATGGTGTTCCTCGTGGCCGGCGCCGTGGCCTATGCGCCGGTGATCGCCTTCCGGACGAGGCGCGCCGCCGCGAACGGGCTGCGCAACGCCCTGCTCATCCTGTGGGGAGGCTGCGCCACGGTCTACGGTGTCTGCTATGGCCTGTGGCTGCTGAATCTGTTGAATTTCTGGGCGTTCCTCCTGCTGCTTGCCCTGATCCAGTGGCGGCGCGGCCGGTCGGAGCGGATCGCCCCGAAGCTGAATTGACCCCTATGACGCAAGGCCTTCCGGCACCCGGCCTTGCATGCCCCGCTGATCAGAGGATGTTCAGGCATGTTCCATCGCCGTTCCGCCGTCGCACCGGCACTCGCCCTGGGCGCAGCGCTGGCGCTCGCAGCACCGGACCCCGCGCGTGCGCAGACGAAGCCCGGCACGGAGCCGACGTTCCCCGAGCAGGCCGAGGCCTTCGTACTCGATGCCTTGAAACGTGCCCTCGAATTCGCATCGTCGCTCGGCAACGTGGTTCCCTACGAAATGCCGGAGCAACTGCCGAACGGGGACATCATCATCCGGCGCAAGCCGGCGGCTCCACCCCAGGGACCGCTCCCGGAGTTGCCGCCCGCCGGTCCGCCGGGCACCACCCAGCTTTGAGCCGCCGCTTTGTACTACTGCGCGTGCCGTTCCCTCCGGCATGGCCGGCGAGCGCATGACCTTTCCTGATGGGCCGCTGGCCCGAGACATGCGCAACCTCGTGGTGAAACGCGTGGAATGCGCCTACCCGACGCAAGCTGTCCCGCCAGCGAACGGCGCAGACGCCGTGCAGCCAATCCACGGGTTAGCCCGCTAAATTGTTCACAGCCGGATTTATCAGGAATACTGGACATTGCGAAAAAGTTTCCCCATCCTCCGAAAGAGATAACCTTTCTAGCTAGTTGAGCAGGGAGCCGAGCGTGATTGGTCCAGGAATTCCGATTCGTAGCACTGTTCTGTCGGCTCTCATGGGGATGTGCGTCAGCGCCGCGGCGCTGACCGCCGTTCCGCTGTCTGCCGCCGAGGCGAAGGTCGCCGTCTTCGCCTGTGTCCCGGAATGGGCCTCGCTCGCCAAGGCGATCGGCGGCGACGCGGTTGAGGTCACGCTGGCCAGCTCCGCCCTGGAGAACCCGGAAGGCATCAAGCCCACTCCGGCCCTGATCGCCGACCTTCAGAAGGCCGACCTGATCGTCTGCACCGGCGCCGGGCTGGAGGAGGGCTGGCTGGACCAGATGCTCGACCGCGCGGCCAACCCGAAGGTCACGGCGGGCGCGCCGGGCCATTTCCTCGCCAGCTCCTTCGTGAAGCTGCAGGAGGATCATCACGGCGGAGCGAAGGAGAAGGGCCACCTCCACGGCGAGGGCAACCCGCACATCCAGGGTGATCCGCGCAACGTGCAGAAGGTCGCCGCCCAGCTCGCCAAGCGCCTCTCCGCCATCGACGCCGCCAACAAGGCCGTCTACGCCGAGAACGCGAAGACCTTCATCCGCGATCTGGACAAGCTGACCAAGGACCTCGCGAAGAAGGCGGCGCCGCTCAAGGGTGTCCACATCGCGGTCCAGCACGAGCATTCGCTGTACCTGCTCGAATGGCTCGGCATCGAGGCCGCGGCCACGGTCGAGCCGGAACCCGGCATTCCCCCCGGTCCGCAGCATCTGACAAAGATCATCGACTCCGTCGCGAAGCAGAAGATGAAGTTCGTCGTCCACGCCGCCTACGAGGACCCGAGCCCCTCCAAGTTCGTCGGCGAGAAGTCCGGCATCCCGCTGGTCAAGCTGCCCTTCACCGTGGGCGGAACGCCCGAGGCGAAGGACTTCTTCGGCTTCTACGAGGATTCGGTCACGCGGCTTCTCGACGGGCTGAGCGGACGTGAACGCTCTTAGTCTCGACATCCTCGGCCTGCCGCTGGTGGCCGGACTTCTGATCTTGGCGACGCACGTGCCGCTGGGCTCCATCGTGCTCGCCCGGGGCATCATCTTCATCGACATCGCTCTGGCGCAGGTCGCCGCACTGGGGGTCGTGTTCGGCACGGTGGTGTGGGGGGATGTGAGCGGCTGGGTGGTGCAGCTGAGCGCGGTTGCCGCCGCGCTCGGCTGCTCCGCGATGCTGACCTGGACGGACAAGCGGTTTCCGGACATGCAGGAGGCCATCATCGGCGTTCTGTATGTCGTGGCGGCGGCGGTCCAGATCATTCTGCTGTCCTACAGCACGAACGGGTCGGAGCATCTGAAGGCGCTGCTGGTGGGGCAGATTCTCTGGGTCACGCCGCTCCAGATCCTTGTCGTCGGGCTGCTCTATGGCGCGGTGATGGCGCTGTGGTACTTCCGCGACCTCGCGAAGGAGCGGCTGCTGTTCTACGCCGGCTTCGCGGTCGTGATCACGGCCTCCGTGCAGATCGTCGGCGTCCTTCTCGTCTTCGCCTCGCTGATCGTGCCGGCGCTGGCGACGCAGCACGCGCCTGCACGCTGGCGGCTGACGGCGGCCTTCAACATCGGCGTGGCGGGCTATGCTGGCGGCCTAGTCCTGTCCGCGCTGCTGGACATATCGACGGGAGCCGCCATCGTCTGCACCATCGTGCCGATCGCGGCCGCCTCCGCCTGGGCGATCGGGCGCTACGCCGGGCGGTCGGAAGAAGCAGCGCCGCCGCGCCATCCCGCGGGGCACGGCACGGGGCACGGCCTCGGCCATTCACTGGACTGATCGGGACGCCGCATGTTCGCATTCCTCGTCGGCGCCAGCCTCCGGAACCGGATCCTCGTGCTCGCCGCCGTCGCGGTGCTGATGGCCTATGGAGGGGTGATCGTCAACGGGCTGCGGATCGACGTCCTGCCCGATCTGAACAAGGGTCTCGTCACCATCCTGACCGAGGCGCCGGGCCTTGCTCCCGAGGAGGTCGAGGTCCTCGTCTCCTATCCCATCGAATCCGCGATGAACGGGGCGAGTGGCGCGACGCGGGTGCGCAGCGTCTCCAGCACCGGCCTGTCGGTCGTCTATGTCGAGTTCGACTGGGACACCGACCTGTACCGAAACCGCCAGATCGTCGCCGAGCGTCTGGCGCCGGTTCAGGCCTCCCTTCCGGCGGGCGTGCAGCCGCTCATGGCTCCGCTGTCCTCCTACATGGGCGAGATCATGCTCGTCGCCCTGTCGAGCGACAGCGTCGATCCCATGGCCTTGCGGGAGATCGCCGACTGGGTGGTGGCGCCCCGGCTGAAGGCCGTGCCGGGCGTCAGCCGCGTCGTGCCGATCGGCGGACTGGTGAAGCAGTACCGCATCACTCCGGACATTCTCCAGATGGCTCGCCTGGAGGTCTCCGTCGATGACATCGAACGCGTGCTGTCCAGGTTCGGCAGCAACACGGCCGGCGGTTTCGTCGAGCAGCAGTCGCAGGAGTTCCTGATCCGCAACCTGACGCGGACACAGAGTTTGGAGGACCTGCGCAACCTCGTGGTCGATCATCGCGCCGGCCAGCCGGTGCTGCTGCGCCAAGTCGCCTCGGTGTCCTTCGAGCCCAAGCAGCGCCGCGGCGACGCCGGCTACATGGGTGCGGACGCCGTGGTGGTGTCCGTGCAGAAGCAGCCGGACGTGGATACGGTGGCGTTGACGGCCGAGGTGGAGGCCGTGCTGGCCGGCCTGCAGAGGACCATGCCCGAGGGGGTGCGCGCCGACGAGATCCTGTTCCGCCAGGCGGACTTCATCGAAGCCTCGGTCAGCAACGTCAAGCAGGCGCTGTTCGAGGCCGTCGCCGTGGTCGCCGTCATCCTGTTCCTCTTCCTGCTCAACGCGCGGACGACGCTGATTTCGCTGACGGCCATCCCGGTGTCAGTCCTGATGACCTTCGTCGTGTTCCGCTGGCTCGGGCTCACCATCAACACGATGACGCTCGGCGGCCTCGCCATCGCCATCGGCGAACTCGTCGACGACGCCGTGGTGGACGTGGAGAACATCTTCCGGCGGCTGCGTGAAAACCGGCGGTTGGCGTCCCCCCGCGCGTCGCTGGCGGTGATCATGGACGCCTCGCAGGAGGTGCGCTCGGGCATCGTCTATTCCACGATGATCATCGTGCTGGTCTTTGTTCCGCTCTTCGCCATTCCGGGCATCGAAGGCAAGCTGTTCGCCCCGCTGGGCATCGCCTACATCGTGTCGATCCTCGCCAGCCTGATCACCTCGATCACGCTGACGCCGGTGCTGTGCTCCTATCTGCTGCCACGGATGAAGGCGCTCGGCCACCACGAGAGTGGCGCCGTCCGCCATTTGAAGCGGCTGAACACGAGGGCGGTCTGCTGGGTGCTCGACCGGCCCAGGGCGACAATGGCCGGCGTGGGCGTTGCCGTCATCACGGCGCTCGCCATGGTCCCGACGCTGCCGCGCGCCTTCCTGCCCTCCTTCAACGAAGGCACGCTGGTCATGACGATGACGCTCGACCCGGGCATCGCCCTGCGGGAGTCCGCGCGCATCGCCAAGGCGGCCGAGCACATCCTGATGGAAATCCCGGAGGTGACGCGGGTCGGCCGGCGTACCGGCCGCTCGGAAGCGGACGAGCACGCGCTGGGCGTCCATGTCAGCGAAATTGAGGTCGGGCTCGACTGGTCGGGGCGGCGTATCGAAGCGGTCCTGAAGGACGCGCGCGCCCGGTTGTCCGGCCTGCCGGCGACCTTCAACATCGGGCAGCCGATCTCGCACCGGCTGATCGACCACATCCTGACCGGCGCCGCGGCCGAGGTCGTCATGAAGATCTACGGCCAGGACCTGGACACGCTGCGCAACGTCGCACGCGACGTCGAGGGCTGGATGAGGACCGTTCCGGGTCTGACCGACGTGGCCATAGAGAAGCAGGTGCCCATCCCGCAGATTCAGATCCAGGTCGATCCGGAGCGGGCCCTGCTGTACGGCGTCCAGCCGGCCGACCTCGCGCGGAGGCTCGCCCATCTGACCAACGGCAGCGTCGTCTCCGAGGTGATCGACGGGATCCGGCGTTTCGAGGTGAACGTCATGCTGCCCGACCACGCCCGCTCCGCCCAGGGGCTGGGCGCCCTGCTGATCGACACGCCGTCCGGCTACGTCCCGGTCTCGCTGGTCGCCCGGGTAATCGAGGGAACGGGACCGAACGAGGTGCTGCGGGAAAACGGCCAGCGCCGGATCCTTGTGACCGCGAATGGCGACGGGTCGAACGGCAACCTGATCGCCCGCGAGATCCATGAGATGCTGGAGCAGATCAGGATCCCCACCGGCTACTACATCGCCTTCGAGGGGATCTACGCGGAGCAGACCCGCTCCACCCTGCGGCTCGGACTGATGGCGCTGGTGTCGCTGTCGCTGATCTTCGCCATTCTCTACACCCGTTACCGCTCGGTGGTGCTGGCGTGCATCATCATGGCCAACGTTCCGCTGGCGCTGATCGGCAGCGTCATCGCGCTTAAGATCACCGGGCTGCCCCTGTCGATCGCCAGCATCATCGGTTTCATCACCCTGACGGGCATCAGCACGCGCAACGGGATCCTGAAGGTCAGCCATTACATCAACCTCGTGCTGCACGAGGGCGAGACCTTCGGCCGGGCACTCATCCTGCGCGGCAGCAACGAGCGTCTCGTCCCCGTGCTGATGACCGCGACCTCGGCGGGGGTGGCGCTCGTTCCGCTGATCCTCGGGGCCGGCGAGGCGGGCAAGGAGATCCTTCACCCGGTGGCGGTCGTCGTGTTCGGCGGGCTTGTGAGCGCGACGGCGCTCGACGCGCTGCTGACGCCCCTTCTGTTCAACCGCTTCGGCCTGAAGCCGCTTGAGCGCCTCATGGCAGCACAGGCGGAGGGCCGACCGGCGGAAGCCTATTGAGATCGAGGAGAAAGTCATGAGTGTTGCCGAACTCGCCAGCCGCAGCCGGACGGACGCGCCGAATCCCCCCTCGGAGGATTTGAAGACGGCCAGCCCGGACCTGGAGGGCGGGATGGCGGCGGAAGGGGACGGCTCTCCACAGCCCCTTCCAGGCAAGCCGGAGGACGCGGCCGGGAACAGAGCCGTGAGTGCCGCCGTGAACGCCGCCATCGGAGGCGCCGCAACGGCGGGCGCTCCCTTCCGGCTGGCGAAACCGGCGCCGGTCTGGCTGGCCGCGCTGGGGGGTGGGCTCGTCGGGGCGGTTGCCGGCGTCGCCGGGATGCTCGCCCTCGCCGCGATCAACCCGCCCCTCGACAAGCGGGTCGGCCCGCTTTCCGAACGGATGGCGGCGATCGAGGCGAAGCTGCTGCGGGTGGAAGGCGCGCAGGGCGTTCTGAACAACGAGATGGCCCAGGCCATCGAGTTCGACAAAAGCGTCACCGAACGGTTCGACACTCAGGAGGAGGGCATCGCCGCCCTGGAAAAGCGTGCCGCCGAACTCGTCGGGGAACGGGCGCAGGCCATCGGGCTCGGCTCCCCCTATTTCGGCGTCGCCGCGGCCCAGCTCAGGGCGGCGGCCGACGCGGGCGCCGGGTTCGACACGGAACTGGTCACGCTCTACACGCTCGCCGGCGACGATCCGGCGGTTCTGCCCCTGCTTGAGCGGCTGGCCGGCATGGCGCGGCAGGGGGTTCCCTCGGTGGAGGCCCTGCGGCGCGACCTGATGCGCCTGGCGGCGGCGGCCGGCCTTCCGATAGGCGATCAGAGCTATTACGAACTCGGCCTGAGCGCGGTCAGCCAGTATGTGGGGTTCTCGGGGCGGTCGCACGAGGTGGAGGCAGCGCTGAACGCCTTGCGCATGGCGGACGCGATGCTGCGCGAGGGCGACGTTTCCGGCTCGATGGCCAGCCTGGCGGCGCTGGACTCCGGCGTTACCGAGGCGCTGGCTCCCTGGTTCGCCGCGGCCCGCGACCGTGTGTCCGTGGATGAGGCCGTCCGGGAACTGACGGAACTGAACGCGGACGCGTTGCGCCGGACCATGAAGAGCGATCCCCGATGAAGGCGCGGGTCCCTCCGGCGGCAGAAAAGGAAAGGGCGGCGAGCCGCCGGTCAGCGCGGCAGCGACGCCTCCGGGCGCATGTCGATGATGCCGCCCGCCGCGACAACCGGGCCGCCGAGGGGCACGCCCGCGTCGGCGTCGATGAGCGTGGCGGTGGAGAGTTCGGCGGAAACCTCGATGATGGTTTCCGCCGCGAGGCCCAGCAGCATGATGACGATGGGAACGGCGTAGGTGAGATAACCCATCGTAGGGCTCCGAAGCGAGTTGATGGGCGGCATTTTATGCGGTTTCCACTTCTGCGGGAAGCCGGATCCTCGGGGAGCGCGTGGAATGCGCGCTGACGGCCGTGACATCGATGGCACCGGAAACGAGGCGGGCGGGGAGCCGGCCCTGATGCCGGATCGGGAGATGTACCGGGACGCGCTGGAGCGGGAGCGCTGGTACCGCGGGATCATCGAGCGGGACCGCGAGTTGCTGCTCGCACTTGGCCCGGTCCTGGGCACCCCTCCCTCGCGCGAGCGGGCGGCCATGCGGTTCTGGCGCTGGCTGATCGACGATTTCCGGTCCGAACGGCGGGAATGGGCGGCGCGGCTGGACGGGCAGCTGCGGGAAGGGCTGCTGCCAGCGCTGCTGCCCTGGCTGGGGGTCTGGGCAGCCAGCGTCAGGGCGCGTTTCGGCAGGCTGCGGCTCGACCGGGTGCGGCTCGACCGGGTGCGGCTCGACTGGTTCCGCTTCGCCGGCCCCCGGCGCGCTCCAGCGCGCAAGCGCCGTCGCAGGGACAAGAAGCGGTGACGGCAATGCCGCCGTTGACGTGGTTAACTAAAAAAGGGTACGCCTTATGGTAGGTGTGGCGGGGGGTTCGCTATGGTGAAGGGGTGTATTTCCCGTTGGATGTCGGCCAGCGTGCTGCTCGTCCTGGCCGCGGCACCGGGCGTGCCGGCGATTGCCGGGGACGGCCACGACCATGGCGCCGCCCAGCGTTCCATCACCATGGCACCGCGGACCGAAGCCCGCCTGGGAAACCAGGAAGTCATCGTGACCTACGCCGGGAGCAAGCTGGTGCTGTTCCTGCAGCGCTACGTGGACGGCACCCCGACGAGCGGAGCGGAGCTTTCGGTCACGGCCGACTTCATGCCCTCCGATCTGACGGAGATCGCTCCGGGCATCTACGGCAGCGGGGAGTTGATGCTCGCGGGCGGGCGCAACGATCTCGAGATCGCCTACACGATCGGAGAGGAGTCCGGCACCGCGACCCTGCCGCTGCTGCTGCCCGGAGGCGCCGGCGGTACCGCGCCCGCTGCCGCCGCGGCAGCGCCTTCGGGCGCGCTGCCGGGGTTCCTCCTCGTGCTGATTGCCGCCGGTCTCTTTCTCGGGGTCAACGCGCTGCTGATCCGGCGGGTCCGGGTCGCGTGACCATGGAGCGCCTCCGCCCGTCTCTTCAGCCCGTCAGATCGTCGACGCTGCGCTGCCCGGTCAAGGACGTCCAGATCGGCACCCAGGACATGCCGGCCGCCAAGAGCCCGCCCAGCATGTACAGAAGGATGATGACCAGATCCGCCGCATCGTCGAGCGCCAGCATGCCGGCGTCGATCAGCAACCAAGCGACCGTCCCCATCAGGGCGGTCGTGAGGGCGATCCCGACGAGGCGCAAGGACCTGAGGGTCGCCCTGAGCATGAGGATGTAGGCCAATGCGTAGAGAAGGGCGAGCGGCGCCTGCAGAAGCCATTCCGCCGGCCATTCCAGCCAAAGCCAGTGATACAGGGACCAGCCGGTCGGATTGTAGGTGGACAGCATAATGAACAGCGTTCCGCTGAGGCGCAGCAGCAGCGCCGACAATCCGAAACCGCGGGTGGTCCGACTGATCCGCATGGCGGCGATCCCAAGCCGTGGCGTGCAGGGGCGCCACTCTACCGCCGTCCGGCCTTTCTGTATACGGGGCCGGGAGCGGCCTCTCCCTGTCGGAGCCGACGCGTGAAGGCGCCGGCTCCCCTCATGATGCTGGCGCGCAACGGCCATCTCGGCCGGTTGCTGGAATGCGCGGCCTCGGCCGGTTTCGCGGCGCTGATCCTGGCGGCCGGCCTCTCGGTGCTGCCGCGGACCGAGGGTGACGAGGAGGTCCGCTACTACCGGACTCCCGCCGCGGCGGACGAGCCCATCCCGGTCTTCGCGATGCGCCCGGACCGGAGCGTCGTCCGCAACGCCATCGCCACGCCGGGGCCGGACGGCGTGCTGCGCATGACCTTCTTCGACGGCGACGCGGCCGGGGGCTTCGGAGCCACCGAGCCACTGCTGTTCGATGCCGGCCTGACGGTCTTGTGGATGACCGCGTCGGAGGAATCGCAAGATGAACTGCGTGCCCGGTTCGGCGCCCTTCAGGACCAGGGCGCCCGATCACTGGAGCAGGTCGTCACCTCCAGGGTCTTCACGGAGGAGTACCGGCCCCGGCTGCGCGCGATCCTGACCGGCGCGATCACCACCGCCTGGGAGGCTCCCCTCACGCAGTCTGCCCTGCGCGCCCTGATGGAGCGTGCCTCCCCGATGGTCGGGCAGGCCGTCCGCACCGATATCGGGGATGTGCTGCGGCCCCGCTTCCAGCAGGCCCTGTGGGACATGGCGGCGGCCAACTGGACGAATGTCGGCGTGCTGGTCGGCTATGATCTGGACTACATGCCGCTGAACGAAGCCGTCGCCGCCACGATGCGGGACCCCAAGCTGCAGGAGAGCTTCGGCAAGCTCGGCGCCGCGCTGCTGGAGACGCCGGAGGCGCGCCGCCTGTGCGAGCGCGTGGTGATCGCGACCGCCAGCGCGCTCGCCCGCGATGCGCGCCTTCCCGGCCTTGCCGAGGAGATGGTCCACGACGTCCGGCTGCACGAACAGATCCACCCGGCGAGCGACGTGCTCATGGACGTGGTCCGGGCCTTGCCCAAGCACCTCGGCGGACTGGGCAGCGAAAGCAACCTGAACCCGCTCGCCGCCCAGGTCTTCAAGGCGCTGGCGCTGAACCGCAGCGGCAAGGTGATCCTCTTCGTGTCTCCGCAGGACCGCGCGCGCATCCTGAAACTGGACCCGGAGGCCGCGGTGCCGCTCCACGCGCTGAAACCGCCCGCCGAGCGGAGAGCGACATGACAGAGGCCAGCCTGCCTGCCGCCGCGGAGAACGGGGATCCGATCCTGCGGGTCGAGGGGCTTTCCATCCGCACCCCGGCGGGCACCAGCCTGGTCGAGGACGTCTCGTTCGACCTGGGCCGCGGCGAGTTCGTCCTGCTTGTCGGTCCGAGCGGCAGCGGCAAGACGAGCATTGTCAACGTGCTGTGCGGGCTCCTCGACGACACCGGGCGGTGGGAGATCGGCGGAACGCTCGGTTTCGACGGCTTCGACATCGATCTCGCCCTTGAGCAGAGCGATCTCGGCGGCCTCGTGTTCCAGGGCAACGCACTGTTCGACGACCTGACCGTCGGCGAGAACCTCCGCATCGCCGCCGATCACGCCGACGACTTCGACGCCGCGCGGGGCGAAACGCTCCTGTCGCTGCTGCCGGACATCCACCCGGCCAAGGCCGTCGCGGCGTGCAGCGGCGGGCAGAAGCAGAGGGTCGCCATCGCACGGACCCTGCTCGCCGACCGCCCGCTGCTGATCCTGGACGAGCCGAACTCCGGGCTCGACCTGCGCTCGTCCCGGCGGCTCGCCGGGATCATCAAGGGCATCTGCCGGGAAAGCGGCCGGCCGGCGATCGTTGTCGCCCACCATGTGGAAGACCTTCTGCCGCTGGCCGACAAGGTGCTGCTGCTCGATCCCGGAGCCCGCACGGTCCGGCAGATCGAGCCGGACATGGAGACGGTCGAACGGGAGCTGATGGCGCTGGACATGGCGCCGGACACGCGGGTGGAGGCCGCCGCGGCCGGGGGCGGCGCCGAGACCGCCTGGCGGCGGCGCCTGCACCGGGGCTCCCCGGCGAAATGGTTCGTCCGCTATTTCGCCGAGTATCTCTGGCTGCTCTGCGCCGCGCCCTCCATGTTGGCCTATGTGGCGCTGGGCGGCGTGATCCT
Organism: Azospirillum sp. SYSU D00513; assembly: GCF_017356015.1. GTDB lineage: Bacteria > Pseudomonadota > Alphaproteobacteria > Azospirillales > Azospirillaceae > Azospirillum. The sequence goes on along the minus strand of NZ_JAFIQV010000036.1, from coordinate 45,369 downwards.
CGGCTTCGTGTCGATCTGGTTCGGTTTCAACTATCACTCCTTCGGCGGCTACCTGAAGTCGATCCTGCACGACGAGACGCTGGCGGGGATCGGCTTCGTGCAGACCACCGTCGCCGTGCCGCTGATCGCCTCGATCCTGGTCGTCGCGCGCAACAGCGCCATCATCGCCGCCGACCTCAGCAACCGGGTGCTCTCCTCGCAGCTGCGGGCGATGCGGAACCTGAACATTCCCGCGCTGTGGTACCTGGTGGTGTCCATCCTACTCGCGAACACGCTTGCGCTGGTGATGCTGACGCTCGTGGCGCTGATTTCCGCCTCCTGGTCGGCCTTGCAGACATGGTGGCTGTTCTTCCCCGACCAGCCGCTGGAGTTCTGGCAGGAGAACTATTTCCGCCGCCTCGCCGAGGCCGGTCCCGGCCTGATCACCGAGGCCGGCTGGATCGGGGCCAAGATCCTGCTCAGCTCCCTGCTCGGCGGCATCACGGCCGTGGCGATCGGGCTGCGCCGCAAGACCTCGGTGATGTCCATCAACACGGCCATCGCGGAAGCCATCGTCGCCGGCGTCTCGCTGACGTTGGGGGCCCACGCGCTGGTCGCCATCTTCCAGTTCTGGAAATGATTCCTTCAGCACTTCCAATGACAATGCCGTCGCTGCTTTCCGCCCGGAGAGGATTGAATGTCGAACGAGAATAACGCCCAGCAGCGGTTCAGCGGCTATGTCGAACTGGCCGCCCTGGACCGTCCCTTCCTGTCCAAGTCCGAGGAACGCCGCCTGCTGGAGGACGGCATCGCGCGTTTCGGCCTGGATCCGGAGGTTGCGCGCGGCATTCTCCTCAGCGTGGCGCAGCGCAAGGACCTCCGGGTCGAACGTGACATCGACGCCCGCATGCGGGCCATCCTGGACCGGTTCGGCGGCAAGGGGCGCAAGATCAGCAAGAAGAAGTTCATGGAGGCCGCCGCGATTTACAACGGGCTCGCCGGCGGCACGCTGGACGAAGAGGCGGCGCGGATCCGCGTCAAGCGGGTGATGGAGGAGAACGAGTTCCGGGCGCGCCGTGCCGGTCTTTTCCTGTCGCGCCGTTGGTATGGAAAGATCGGCAGGAAGGGCGACCCGGAGGCGCTCGGCCAGTCCGCGCCCACGCGCGGAGCCTGAACTTGCTCTTGGGTTTGTGAATTGTTATTCTGGTTTTCAGTTTTGCGCACGTAAAGATCTTGATCGCAGCACGATGAACAACCCGAGATCCTGAAGACAGGGCTCGCCCGGCGGGATGCCCTGAACCCGGTTCCAGCAGGAACGATGACGAAGAGGTGGTGATATGCGCAGTTTGGTCCTGGCGGTCGTGATCGCCACCCTCTCGACGACGGCGTTCGCGCAGGAAGCCCCCGCCGGAAAGCCCGCCGAAATGCCCGCGTTGGCGGTGGAAGCCATGCCCGCGCCTGCACCTGCACCCGCCGCCGGCGCGGTGCCCCATGCATCGGCCGCCGACCCTCTGCCCATGCCGCGCGATGAGATGGAACAGGGGCATGACTACACCACGGCGGCCATCGCGGCCGGCGCCGTGGCGGGCGTCATCGTCGCCAACGCGGCGACGGGCGGCATTATGACGCCGGTGCTGACGGCGGGCGCCCTCGAAGGCGGGATGATGGGCGGCGGTTATCTCGCCATGACCTCGCAGGCCCTCGTCTCCGCCATCGGCGCCGTTGGTGGCGGCTACGTCGGGAACTGGCTCTACGGCCAGCAGACGGCCGGCCGGTAAGCCGGAGCGGGCAGGGAGCGTGCCCGTGCGCGTGGCCTCAGTTCGTCGTGGCGAGGTTGGCCTTCCGCCATTCCTCCGCCATGGCGGTGCCGAGCCGGCGCGCGGCATCCCGCACCTCGGCCAGGTGCTGTTCGGGCGGGGACAGGGTCACGAGGCCGCTCTGCCAGACGACGACATAGCCGGTCCGCAGCCATCCGGCGTCGCGGTCGAAGAAGGATGCTTTCTTGTAGGTGCCGAGCATGACGGCCGAACTGCACATCCCGTGGTTCGGTTCGTAGCTGGAAAGGACGGTGATGGTGGCGACCACGTCGGAGTTCGCGGCCGCCTTCAGTCCCTTGTCCGTCAGATGCTGCTGCATGTCCCGCACCAGTGGCTCGGCCGTGAGGTTGCAGTCCGCGGCGGCGGGCGACAGGGGGCTCGCGGTGACCCGGACCCCGGCAACCCCGCGGAAGTCCATGTCGCTCGCATCCTCCGCGGCGGCCATCGGGGCGGGGAGGGCGATGGCAAGGCCGATCGCGAGAGCAAGGGCGGCGGGCTTCATGGGAATGGACCACATCGTCAAAATGTGCTCGTACTTTTGAGTGCGACGGGGTCATTCGTCAAGGAATAGTTTTAGGTTTTTCGCATCAGATCCTGATCTGTCGAGCGTGAAGTCTTCTGGATGCTCCAATATGGTGGCGTTCTCCAAGTGATGTGTTTTGGCCGGAGTGCGGGTGAACATGGGTTATCTTCTTTCGACGCTTGCGGTTGCGGTCAGCCTTGCTTTGGCGGCCATCGCGACGGAAACCAGCACCAAGTATCTGGCGCGTTACGTCATCGAGAACGAAAGCCAGGATCTTGGGGCCAGCCTCGCGCCGGCTACGGCTGCCGCGTCCCAAGCGGCGGTGCCGCCCGTTTCCACCGAGCCGGCCTCCGAATTCGCCCCTGAGCCGGCCGCCGAACGGACGGCGAGGGAGGAGGTCATCCCCATCCTGGCGTCGAGCGGCTTGCAAGCCGCCGCCAGCCCCGCCACCGTCGCCAACGCGGTCGCGGCGCCGGACACCGCCTCCGGCGACGCGCGGCCGGCCAAGCGTCCCGCCTGGCTTCCCGTGCAGCCGGCGGCACCCCTTGACGCCCGGCCGGCATCCTCCTTCGACAGCGCGGAGGCGCAGGCGGTGCTCGGTATGGTGCGGGACACGCCGCATCGCCGCTCCGACGGCGCGGTCTTCCTGCCGGTGACCACGCAGCGCCTCTTCTCGATGCGCTGGCAGGTGACGCGCGAGACGACGGTACCGGTGACGCGTGAGATACCGGGGCAGGTCATCACCAATCCCGGCACCGGCACGCTGGTGCAGTCCTCGCGCACCGGCGTGATCGAGCCGCTGGACGGGCGCTTCCCTTATCTCGGCATGCTGGTCCGCCGGGGCGATCTGCTGGGCGTCATGCGGCCGGTCATGAGCGTGTCAGAGCGGGCGCAGATCGACGCCCGCATCCAGCAGCTCGGCAACCAGATCGCCCTGACGAACCAGCAGATCGTGCGGCTGAAGGAAGTGCTGTTCGTCCGCTACCGTGAAAACAAGATCGAGGCCTTGCGGGTCGAGGCGGAGGGGTACCGGCGCGAACTGGCCACGCTTCAGGACGCCCTCAACGGCCGGGAGGAACTGCGGGCCTCGGCCGATGGGGTGATCTCGCGCGTTGGCACCGTGGCCGGCGGCCATGTCGACGCCAACCAGATCCTGTTCGAGATCGTCGATCCGAAAGCCCTTTGGGTCGAGGCGGCCGCCTACGATCCCGCCATCGCCGCCGACATTCAGGACGCGGCTGCCCTTACCCCGGACGGCCAAGCGGTCGATCTGGAGTTCGTCGGCGGCGGCTTGACCCTCAGCAACCAGGCAATCCCGCTGCGCTTCCGTGTCGTCGGCGCGGCCAGGAGCCTCGCCGTGGGGCAGCCGGTCACCGTCTTCGTGCGAGGCCGGAAGGAGATCACCGGCGTGCCGGTCGCGGCGGCCAGCGTCGTCCGGGACGGCGACGGCCGCACCGTCGTGTGGGAACGGACGGCCGGCGAGACCTTCGTCGCGCACCATGTCCGGGCGGAGAAGCTCGCCGGCGACGTGATGCTGGTCCGCACCGGCTTGGCAAGCGGTGCGCGGATCGTGTCCGAGGGCGCGTCGGTGCTGAACCAGGTGCGATGAGGCGAGTGCGCCGAACGAATGTGCCGGCCCGCCGGAACAGGGTGGGCGGAGCAGGGGAGGGAAACATGAAACTGCGCAAGATCCTGCCGATTTTGACCGCGCTCGTCTGGCTGGCGGCACCGTTCAGCGGCGGCGCCGCCCAGGCGGAGGAGACCGGACGGCCACCGTTGTCGGCAAGCCAACTCCCTGCGGAGGCCCCGAAGCCGGAGGGGGGCGCGGTGCCGATGGCCGCCCCGGCGCTGTCCGATTTCGTGAGCCCGGTGGCGACGGGAGCGGTCGTCCTTGGCGGCGCCTTCGTCCTGGGGATCGCGGCCGGCGGTTCGCTGGTGACGGGCGTCAGTGCCGCTGCCGCTGCTGCGGTCGCCTACAGCTTTATGCCCTGAACGCCTCTTGACCCTCGGTTCGAACGGGACATCGCCATGATCGGAACAAGCGTGAGATGTCTTCCGGCAGCGGTCCTGCTCGCCGCCACCCTCGCGGCGGCGCCAGGCGGCGGGTCCGCCCGGGCGCAGGCCGTGCCGGAAGTGATCCAGCCCGCTCAGCCTGCCGCCGCGGACCCGTGGGAGAGCGTCAACCGGGCCGTTCACGGCTTCAACATGCTCCTGACCGACTGGGTCGCCGGCCCGGCCGCATCGGCGTACGAACAGACCGTGCCGACCGCGGTTCAGGCCGGCGTCGGCAATCTGTTCGCCAATCTGCGGGAGCCGGCGACGGCGGTCTCCAGCCTGCTTCAGGGAGACCTGGCGAATGCCCGCACCTCGGCCGGGCGCTTCGCCATCAACAGCACGGCCGGCATCGGCGGGCTATACGACGTCGCGACGGGCATGGGCTGGGTCGCCCGGCGGGAGGATGCGGGAACGTTCCTGTGCCACTATGGCGCGCCGAGCGGCCCTTACGTTGTTCTTCCCTTTCTCGGACCCTCGACCCTTCGCGACGCGATCGGCCTCGCCGCTGTCTACGGGTTGGGTTATGGGTTGCTGGGCGACGACCTCGCTCCTGTCTACCCGGCCTACGTTATCGCCGACCGTGCCGTTTCCATGCTGCGCCGGAAGACGGAGGCTCCCGCGGACGACCACTACCAGGAACAGAGGAAGAGTTACCTCCGCCAGCGGGATTCCCTCTGCGGCGAAAAGGCGGCGCCCGGCCCCGCCGCGGCCCGCCCGACCCCCACGCCTCTGCCTCCCGAACGGCCCGCCGCCATGCCTTCCCAGCCCATCTGAGGGCGTTGAAGCGCCGGCAGCCTCCATCTTGTTACCCTTTTTCCGGCGCTTCGCCCCAATGGCGAGGGGGAACAGGAAAGGTTTAACGCTGATCGGGGGAGGGGAAGGAGCAAGCTGCTGCTACCTGTTTGACCTCCGGCATTCCCGGCCTGCCCGTACTAGCTTCAATGCGGGGGCGCCGGACCGAAGGGCGCCCCGTAAGGGGGGGGCATGTTCAAGGAAGGCTGCATCATCCTGGCCGGAGCGGTCATCGCTCTTCCGCTGGCCTCGCAGGGCATTGCCGACATCGCTCAATGGTCCGTCCCCGCGCCGAAAGTCTACGAAAGTCCGATCGACCGTTATCAGGCGATCGAAACCCACCTTGCCGACCTTCTGGAGCAGCGCCAAGCCCTGTGGCAGTCGCGGGACGGCGACAGTTACATGCGGCAACAGAGACGAAGCGAACGGTTGAAGCGTCTTCTGGGCGCCTCCGTGGACGTGCTGGCGGCCAATACGGCGATGCAGGCGCGTCAGAGTTTGAGCGACCTCGACAGTTCAATCCGTTCGCGGCAAACGGAATTGGCTCAATTGCGTGCCAAGGCGGCAAACACGCCGACGTCGCCCTGCGACGATTCGCAACGCTCCCTGCTCCAGACCGTGAGCTGCTCCGTGATGCCCAGCGGCCAAGCTGTCGTGATGGCCGACATTGAGCGCAACGAACGGCAACTCGCTGAGCTGGAGAATGAACGCAGCCGGCAGCTGGGGGCGCTCGCGCAGGGGCTGCGCGAGATCGGGATCGAGCTGACGTCCTCCGACCTGAACGGGCTGCTCCTTCTCGTCAGTGCCGACCGCTTGATCGAAGCTTATGCGGCTTACGAGGGCCTCATGCAGGTGAACGCAGCCCTGATCCGTGCGGCCGAAGCCACTCAGGGCGACATCGAAGTTTTGAAGCGCTATTATGGTTTTCACGTCGCGCTGGTCGAGGTCGCCCTCCATCTCCATGAGACCTTTCTCGACGAGCTGGAAGGACAGTGGATCCCTCGCCTGTCCGCGTTGAGGAACGAAGCCATCGCCGCACGCTTCGACAGCGAGCGTCTGCTAAAATCTGAAAAAGATGAGGGTCTCCGCCGCCGCTTGACCGCTAACTTGTCTGCGAATGCGCTGTCGATTGAGGCTGCCGATCTCTACGGCGACCATTTGCGTGCCCAGGAGCGCGAGGTGGCTGCTCGTTGGAGTGAGTTGCATCGCCAGCACCGGATTGCCGTGAACACCTACCGGACGGTCGCCATTCAAGGCGATATTCTGGCTGTGATGCGGCAGACCGACGATGGCTTCGCAGAGCTGATGCGGCTGGAGTTGCCGCCATTGCGCAGCTTTGCCTCGGACCAATTGCGCACAGCCGTCGGCCAGATCAGTGAAAAGCTACGATTGTCCGCGGTATCGCGGTGAACTCATAAAGCGGAAGGCACAGGAAAGTGGAGTCGAGCGCATGGAATCTAATAAGCTTGAGGTTGCCTGAAATCCATTAGGCTGATCATCATGCCAAGCCGCCTCGTGCCTTTCGCCTTTTTCATTGCTCTCCTCGCAGCGCCGCCCGCTGCCGCGGATCGTTGCTCTGGTGCATGGAGGGAGGAGATCACGGTGTTGGCTTGATGTTTCGTTCCTCAGGCGGCGCGGACAGACTCCGGGCGTCCGAGGTCGAACATGCGATTGAGGACATTTACGGCGATCCGGGCCTCCACCTTCTGCGCTGAGCGGGCATGGGAGCGCAAGGTGTCGCCGATGATGCGCTTGTACCGGCTCATCGCTCCCTCGGCACCGGCCCTGGCGTTGTAACCCGAGGCTCGTTGCCAGCCCATGCGGCCACGCTCGGCGATGGCCTGGAGATGCCGGTCGCGCTGCGTTGGATGGGTTTCGGCCAGGGAGCTGGGCACCGCCGTCGCCCTCGGCGGCACGACAACCGCAGCCCCAGCGGAGTGTTGCGCGACGGTGTCGTAGACATGGTCCTGGTCGTAGGCTCCGTCGGCAATGACCGCAGTATGCGGCGCGTCGATCTGCTCGAGCAGGAGACCGAGCTCGGCGGCATCGTCAACCTCCTTGCCGGTCAGGGTTGATGCCACGATCGTGCCGGTCTCGGCATCAACGCCCAGATGCAGCTTGCGCCAGGCCCAGCGGCGTTGGGCGTCATGTTTTTCGACCAGCCGTTCGCCCGGGCCGCTGAGCTTCACGCCGGTGCTATCGACCAGAAGGTGCACCGGTCCGATCGCCGTCCGGGCGTGAGGGGGCATTGCCAATGTCCTGGCCCGCCGGCTCAAGGTCGTATGGTCCGGCACCGGCAGATCCAGCCCCATCAGTGCGAGCAAGGAGCCGACCAGCCCCTCCGTCTGGCGCAACGGTTGGCGGAACACCGTCCGCAGAACAAGCGTCGTCTCGACCGCGAGATCGGGGCCGTCCCGGCGTCCATGGCGCATCGAACGCCACGGAGACCGCCCCTTGAAACACACGCCGACACCGGACCTGCGCCGGCCCCGCTTGCCCTTCCCGTCCGCCGGCCCGCTGACCGCCTTTCTCCTGGCCGCCGCCGCCGGGCCGCTTCCGGCCTTCGCCCATGATCATTCCGCCGGCGCGGCACAGGGCGCGCCGGCCGTGGTGAGCAGCACGCGCTCCTTCGCGGAGCAGATGGCCGGGATCATGGACCGCATGCACGCGGAGATGGACGCCCTGCCTGCCACGGGCAACGCCGAACGCGACTTCCTGCGCATGATGATCCCGCACCACCGGGCCGCCGTGGACACGGCGCGCGTCATGCTGCTGAGCACGCAGGACCCGCGCATCCGCAACCTCGCCCTGTCGATCATCGCCGAACAGCAGAACGAAATCGATCTGATGCGCGCCTGGCTCGATCAGCCGCTAGCACCGCCGGCGCTTCCGGCCGAACACTCCCACCACCCGAAATCCTGAAAGGGCGGTCCCATGAAACGCTCCCTGCTCCTGCTCGCGGTGCTCGGCCTCGGCGCCGCCACGGCGGCACAAGCGGCGCCCGCCACCGGCGACCGCGTCTACACGGCCGACCAGAACAGCAACACCGTTTCCGTGATCGATCCCGCGGGAGGCGGAGAGAGTGGGGTCATCATGACGAAACAGGCATCACCCAAATACGCCCCTGAAGTCCGCGAGCGCGCGGTTCGGATGGTGTTCGAGCACGAAGGCGAGCACGCCTCGCAGTGGGCGGCGATCAGTTCGATCGCGTCGAAGATCGGCTGCAATCCCGAGACGCTGCGGGGCTGGGCCGGCAGGCCGAGCGCGACCAGGGCAAACGGCCTGGCCCGACGACGGACGAGCAGGAGCGGATCAAGGCACTGGAGCGGGAGAACCGGGAACTGCGCCAGGCGAATGAGATCCTTCGCAAGGCCTCGGCGTATTTCGCCCAGGCGGAGCTCGACCGCCCGTTCAGGAAATGATCGCCTTCATCGATGAGCACCGCGCCGTCCACGGGGTCGAGCCGATCTGCAAAGTGCTGCCGATCGCCCCGTCGACCTACCGCGCCCATGCCGCCCGCCGGGCCGATCCGTCAAAGGCACCAGCCCGTTCGCGTAGCGACGCGGAGCTGAGTGTGGCTCTCCGACGGGTCTGGGATGAGAACTTCCAGGTCTATGGGGTGCGGAAGGTCTGGCGGCAGTTGCGGCGGGAGGGCCTGGAGGTGGCGCGCTGCACGGTGGCCCGCCTGATGCGGCAGATGGGCCTGAAGGGTGCGATGCGCGGCAAGGCGGCCCGGACCACGATCAGCGATAAGGCAGCGCCATGCTCAGCTGACCGGGTGAACCGTCAGTTCCAGGCGCCGCGCCCGAATGCCTTGTGGGTCGTGGACTTCACCTACGTCGCCACTTGGCAGGGCTTCGTCTACGTGGCCTTCGTCATCGACACCTTCGCCCGCCGGATCGTAGCTGCGCTGGCCCTTCGGGCTCGGCTGGCGGGTGTCGCGCACAGCTCACGCCGGCTTTGTCCTGGATGCCCTGGAGCAGGCGCTTCACGACCGCCGGCCAGCCAAGGGCGGCGGCCTCATTCACCACAGCGACCGTGGATCGCAGTATGTCGCTATAAAGTACACCGAGCGTCTTACCGAGGCCGGCGTCGAACCCTCCGTGGGCAGCGTCGGCGATTCGTACGACAACGCCTTGGCCGAGACGATCAACGGCCTCTACAAGACCGAGCTGATCCGGCGCCGCGGGCCGTGGCGCACCCTGGAAGCCGTGGAGTTCGCCACCCTGGAATGGGTCGACTGGTTCAACCACCGGCGTCTCCTCGAGCCCATCGGCAACATTCCTCCCGCCGAGGCCGAAGCACGCTACTATGCCCAAGCGGAGGACGTCGCCAGGGCGGCGTGACTCAACACAAACGGCCTCCGGGAAACCCGGCGCGGTTCACGCCGCTTCGCCGATGAGGCCACGTGGCTGGACCATCTGCGCCGGCTGGACTCGCTGACCCGTGCCCATCAGCTCGACCCGGCTTCCGAACTGACGGTGCTTGTCAATGCATACCGAAACCCGCCCCAGGAGGCTTACTCATCCTAGTCAATTGCCGGGCGAGCAATGGGCGCCACCTTTAGCTGAGCAAGCTGGGTCAAGGGGAATGCACATGCAGCAGCGATCTGCGGCGCAATCGGCCATCATAGATCGCGGCGACGACCGGCTTGATGAGCACTTCGAGCGCGTGCGCTCGGGATCAACGGCCCTGGCGCAGGGATTGTCGCCGGAGGACCAAGTGGTGCAGTCCATGCCGGACTCCAGCCCGGTCAAATGGCACCTGGCGCACACGACTTGGTTCTTTGAAACCTTTCTGCTGAAGCCAAACCTGCCGTCTTACGAGCCGTTCGACTCCAGCTTCGGCTACTTGTTCAATTCCTACTATGAGGCGGTAGGCACGCGGCATCCGCGCGCGGCGCGCGGTTTGGTGACCCGGCCCGGCATCGCTGAGGTGATGGCGTACCGCGAGCATGTGGACACGGAAATGTTGCGGCTGCTGGCGGGCGCCGCCGCGGACACTCTCAAGCCCCTCGTGACGCTGGGCCTCGCCCATGAGGAGCAGCATCAAGAACTGATTTTGATGGACCTGCTCCACCTGTTCTCGTGCAACCCCTTAGCTCCGGCCTACCGGCCCGTCCGAACGAGGTTGCAACCTGATCCTGACGCGGGGCGCTGGATCGCTTTCGACGGGGGTATCGTCGGGATCGGTCATGACGGAAAGGGATTTGCCTTTGACAATGAAGGCCCCCGGCACGACGCGCTGGTTCGGCCCTTCCGCCTGTTCTCACGCCCGGTGACTAATGGCGAATGGCGAATTTTCATCGCCGAAGGTGGCTACCGGACGCCGACGTTGTGGCTGGCCGACGGCTGGGCCGCAGTGAACGCGCAGGGATGGGAAGCGCCAGGCTATTGGCGGCAGCGCGATCAGGGCTGGACGCAATTCACCCTAATGGGGGAGGTGCCGCTCGACGATACTGCCCCCGTCTGCCACGTCAGCTATTACGAGGCCGATGCCTTTGCCCGCTGGGCCGGCAAACGCCTGCCGACCGAGTTCGAGTGGGAAGTCGCCGCGCGCGGGCTCCCGGCAGTGGGCAACATGATAGGGAGCGGACTGCTGCGCCCCGTGACGGGGGAACCCGCTCTCGACGCGCCCGGGCAGATGTTTGGGGACGTCTGGGAATGGACGTCGAGCGCCTATGCCGCCTATCCCGGCTTTCGCCCGGCAACCGGCGCGGTCGGCGAGTACAACGGCAAGTTCATGGCCAACCAGTTCGTTCTGCGCGGGGGCTGCTGTGCTACGCCGGAAAGGCATGTGCGCGCCACTTACCGGAATTTCTTTTATCCGCACCAGCGTTGGATGTTCGCCGGGCTGCGGCTTGCGGAGGATGCGTGATGGACGGTTCGATGCTCACGCGCATGCTCGCGCCGGAGACGGAGGATTTCCTATCGGATGTGACCGAGGGGCTCTCGGCTGCGCGCAAGAGCCTGCCTTGCAAGTATTTCTACGATCGGATCGGGTCACAGCTCTTCGACGAGATCTGCACGCTTGAGGAATATTACCCGACGCGAACCGAAACTGCCCTGCTGCGCGATACGGCTGGGGAGATTGCTGGGCTTGCCGGTCCGGGAATTAGCCTTGTTGAACTCGGCAGCGGTTCGAGCGTGAAGGTGCGTATTCTGCTGGACGCGTTAGAAGTGCCGGCGATGTATGTGCCAGTCGATATCTCGCAGGACCATCTGATAATGGCAGCGGCCCGCCTGTCGAGTGACTATCCCGGGCTTGCCGTGGCCCCGGTGGTAGCTGATTATGTGCGGGAATTCCCGCTGCCGCCAGGCATCCCGACGGAGCGAGTCTTGGCTTTCTTCCCGGGCTCGACGATCGGCAATTTCCGCCCGGCGGAGGCGATAGGCTTTCTGAATCAGCTTGGACGCCGGCTTGGTTCCGGCAGCCGGCTGCTGGTCGGCGTCGATCTCCGAAAGGACCCAGAGGTGCTGGAGGCGGCCTATGACGACGCACGCGGCGTGACTGCCGCCTTCAACCTCAATCTGCTCGTCCGCATCAATCGGGAGCTGGACGGCGACTTCGACCTCGACGGCTTTGCCCACCGCGCGCGCTATGACGCGGCGCGAGGACGGATCGAAATGCATCTGGTCAGTCTAGCGCGGCAGACCGTCCGGGTCGCGGGACGCGCGTTCCTCTTTGAGGAGGGGGAGAGCATCCACACCGAGAACTCTTATAAATATTCCGTTCCCGGATTCCGCCGCTTGGCCGCACGCGCCGGATGGGGCTGCGACCGAAGCTGGACGGATCCCGACCGGCTGTTCAGCCTGCATTGGATGGTCTGGACGAAACGGGGCTAAGGGACGTTGGTGGGATTATCGCAATTTTCTCCGGTATCAAGGTTGGCCGCTCGGTTCCTCGACTTCCGAATGTGTTGGCTCTGGCCTATCGCTTTTCTCCAAGCTGCTCAAGGGCTTCACGGGTCCGCGGATCTTTCTGCTTGGCTGGGTCTGCCTCGACTGTCACTGGAGCAGTGCCGGTTTTCTCCATGCCGATATCCTCGGCGGCCTTTTTCGAAAGGTCAATGACTCGGTCATCACGTGACGGACCACGATCATTGATCCGGACATCGGTGGACTGCCCGGTTTCTTTGTTCGTCACGGTGGCTTCGGTGCCCAAGGGCAAGTCCCGGGACGCGGCGGTATTGCCATTGGGGTCAACGCCTTCCCCGGTGGCGGTCTTGGTGTTACCATCCTGGCCGCCTCGGAAGTAGGAGGCTTCTCCCTGCTGCTGCACGGTTCCACTTTGGCTTTCTTGTGCGACGCTCGGTTGGAACGTTGCGAACAAAACGGCGAATACGGCAAGAATTGTGCGCATGGCGGCATCCTTTTCACACGATGGAAGGTGCCTAAACAATCCACACCGCCGGATCCTGGTTCCTGACGATTGGGGACAGTGTCAAAAGTAGAGTAGGCTTTCAGCCTATCCTGGAATGTCTTCTCAGTCGCCTCTGCTTCTTGGCAGATCGGGGGGAAGGCTCGTCCGCCGGCCCGGGAATGGTCAAGCGGCTCATCGCTTCCGCGCTGTGCCAGGTTGCGGCGAGCGCGCCACTGGCGTCGTCGATCTGCATCCAGTTGCGGGCACGCAGAAAGCGCCGGCCCAGCCCAGGCATGGACAAAAGCTTTGCTACGAGACCGGGTGCAGGACGGATCGGCTTAGCGGCAATAAGCTCGAGCAGGGCGACTACGGAGGCTGGTGGCGGCGGATGAACGATGCCGGTGAGCTGGTGGATCACAGTCGAGCCGCTCTCGATCAGGCCCCATGACCCCATGTGGATTTCACCCGAAAAAGACGAGATCTGGACCTGTCGGGCTCGGCTGAAAAGCGGACAAGCCTGCCCAGAAGACGGGTCCATTCGTCCCAGTGCGCAAGGCTCGGCCATTGATCGATGAGGTCGTCTTGCCATTCCTCGTGCCCGGGAATGAGGCTGAACAGCCGCTCAAGCGTGTGAAGCTGCACATTCACCAGCGGTACGCTGGAAAGAAGCAGGATATGGCGGCAGTCCGCCATGCGCTCGAGGCTGGTTTCGAGGGCGCGCCAGCCTGCCTCGCCCATGACCCGTTCACGGCTGCGTTCGGAGCGCAGGTCTGGAGCCAGTATGCCGATGCGGCCCAGGCGGTAAGCCCAGCCGAACTGATGGCCCGAACGATCGGAGAGGCCATCGGGCAGATCGCCAGCGCTGGTGGCGAGTTGGAAAAGGGCGAAATGCTCCCGTGCCACGGACCACAGCCCCTGGAACACCGGGCTTTCCTGCCACTCCAGGTCGTAACTGCCCCAGCCGTCAATGATGTCGTGGTCGTCCCACATCATCAATGACAGAACAGCCGCCAGGACCGGCGCCAATTCCAGATGGCTTCACAGGCGGCAATAGCTGTCGAAGAAGAAGCCGCGCGCTGCCTCGGCCATCGCGGGCGTGAAAGGCGCGTTCCGGCGCTGACGCCAGGGCTGGTGCCGCCACTCGGCGAAAATCGGAATTCGCCAGAGCGCGTCGGCGTAGGGTTGGTCGCCGCCTTGGAGCAGCAGGTGGAAAGGACGCGCGGCATGCTCCGCCGCCAAATGCAGCCAGCGCTCATTGCGCTCCTGCCCGCAAGCCCAGGCCTGCGGCCCTTCGTTCCCATTGCAGGCCGTATAGGCCATGCGAAGGGAGCTGTCGGCTGGCAGATGAACCTGCCAGCTTCGATCTCCGATTTGATACTTTCGGAAGTTCGGTGGCTCGCCCAGCGGAAATGCGAAGTCGTAGCGCCAGACGCTCCAGCCGTGCCATTGGGCGAGGCGCCGTGGCGTTGTGCGACACGTGCCGGCCAGCAATGGCGGGGGCTCGCCTTTGGCGACCAGCAAGGCCGATAGCCGCCAAGCTCCGGTCTCCGCGCCGCGAAAATGGAGCACTGGCCCCATGAGAATTATCAATGCCGTCCCACGAACCGGATCACCTCTCGCCGCCCTCGCTGGTCAGAAGGAACAGGGAAGCTGGGTGCGGGTTCCTGGCGGACTCTTTCCCTTGCTCCGCCGAAATGGCACACGCGGCTTCATCCGCTCGACCGAAGGATCAGCACCATCTTATCCCGTAAAGGCCGAAACGGCCTGCATTCAAGCAGGGTGATCCGTACTGCGCGGGGATATGAGGGGGGAACCTCGGCACAGAAGCGCAGTTAGAGCCTACAGCGAGGATAACAAGGAGAGGCACCCATGGCCGAAGAACGGAAAGAAGATGCCGACGCCACGCGGCAGGAAAGTGCGGAGCGTGCCAAGGAAGAGAATAATCGCGCAGCGCAGGGCGGAAAACAGGAGAGAGAGCCCAATGCTGGACACCCGGTCTGACGCAAGGGCTGTAAGCACTCGAGTCCAACGATTATAGGCCGCTGACGCGGTGCGGCTGCAGTGCCGCCGCCACGACGTTTCATGCTTGCGTTTTCTGCAAACCAGTTCGGCTAACGACATGGCGACGTATCGACGCCAGCAAACAACTAGGACGGCCAGCGCCGTTGCGATGGCGCAGGGCACGCCGGCGACATGGAGGCGAACGTGCCGGGCACCCCGAACCTCTGCGTCGCTTGGTACCCGCCCATCCCCTCGCTCCATGCTGCGTGGCTTCCCGAGCGGTTACAGGACGTGGCGTCGCTGGCATTGTGTGCCGCGTCCGCCAGCACGGAGAGGCTGCCGGAGAGCAGACCCCCGACGATCTGCGCGACCGTGATGCCGACGTTGAGCGCAAGCGCGATGAGAAGGCGTTTGCCTTTTCCACTGTCGCTACCCTGTTCATCCTGATCTTGATCCATGGCTGCACCCAGCCTGCTCATGCCTTAGGACCTCGCGCGTTCCGGTCCGGAACGCGGCTCAGCAGATCGATCACCTCCCGGTCCTCCAGTTGGGCGAAATTGCGGTAGAAGAAGCCGACCGCCGGAAAGTTCTCGGCCACCAGCACGCAAACGGCCGCATCACAATCGACTTTTATCGCTTCCAACGTGTCCGCCGGCACCACCGGGACAGCCATCACCAGCCGCTCCGGCCCTGCCCGGCGCAAGGCATGCAAGGCCACGCGCATCGTCGAGCCGGTGGCGACCCCGTCGTCGACGACAATCAGTGTGCGTCCCTTAACGTCAACCGGCGAACGGCCCTTCAGATACAGGGTCCGGCGACGCTCGATCTCTGCCAGCTCGAGCTGCGTTGTCTGGGTGATGTAGTCGTCGCTTGCACCGGTATGGCGAACCAGCTCCTCGTCCATAACCGTTATCGGCGCGTGCCCGTCCACCACCGCTCCGATGCCGAACTCCGGATTGCCCGGAGCGCCGATCTTGCGGACCATCACGAGGTCGAGCGATGCGCTAAGCGCCAGCGCGATCTCATAGGCGACCGGTACCCCGCCACGCGGCAACGCCAGCACGACCGGCGAGGCATCCCGATAGGAGAGCAGCCTCCGTGCCAGCAGGCGGCCGGCCTCGCGTCGGTCGTGGAAGGTTTTGAACTGACTCGAATGATGGAACATGGCCCGTTTTCTCATGCGCGTCGTAAGGGACCAACGCTTCATCAAACCGGAGGCCGGAAGCGGCGGTTCCACAGTGCATCTCACGCCGGCAGGTCAGGTCCGTGGCTGGGCCGCACAGGAGCTTCGGCGCCGCCGCCAGGAACCGTTCCCGCCGCCGTATGTTGGCGGCGTCGACCGCAGGCCAAGGCGCTGAACACGCCTGAACCGGAGGAGAACCAATCCAGCCCATCATCCCGACGCGGAACGTAGCCCAGTTGCCGAAGACAACGATGCCGAACCGCGTAGCGGTTGCCTAACTACGGGCGCGAGGATTTTGGGAGAGAAGGCTATGATTACGGGCGCGACTATTGGTGCTGGCCGGCACCATGAACGGCAACTCGGCCGCGCGACGTCGGACTTCGGGATTGAGGGATATGGCAGCTTTGAATGGCACGATGATGAGCACGACAAGGCGCGGCAGTGCCCTCGGGACAGTGGACTGCGCTCCGGTCCGTATTGTGGTCTTGGGCCGCGTTCGTACACGCGCTCCGACAGCCGCATTCTTGAGGATACTGGTGACCGCCTGACCGAGGAACGCCTACAACGGTGCCCCTGAGATCGAAGTCGGCGTAAACAGAGGCGAAGTCTCGCTTGAGGGCATGGTGGACAGCCGCAGGGCCAAGCGCGGAGCCGAGGACATCGCGGAGGGCTTCCGTGTCCAGCATGTCCAGAGCAATTTGCGGGTCGGTCCTCTGGCCTCCATTGGGGCGGATTCCTTCGCACGATTCCGCGGATAGGAATACAGGATCGCCGGGGCTGTCGTGTTTTCGTGCCGATCCCGTGCGGAGCCTGTTGGTGGCGGAAACAACCATCCTATCCATTTCGAGGACATCATGGGCGACACCACCGTGACCAAGATCCAATCCGCGACCTCACCCCAGGGACCGCAAGGACAAAAATACCTGGCCGTCGGCAAGAGCCTGTCGATGCGGCTGTGGGACAAGGAAGCGCCGACCGACAACAAGCCGCCCCACAAGCATGACTACGAGGTGGTCGGTTACGTCATCTCCGGCCGGGCCGAACTGCACCTGGAAGGTCAGATGGTGACGCTTGAGCCCGGCGACTCCTGGACCGTGCCGGCCGGGGCCGAGCACACATATCGCATCCTGGAGCCCTTCACCGCCGTCGAGGCCACCTCCCCGCCGGCCGAGTTCCACGGCCGCGAGAAGGCCTGAGCGCCGCGGCTTTGCGACTGGACAGCCGACGGTACCGGCTCCATGAGGCTTCAGGAGGAGTGTGCGATGATGCCGTTACGGAGACCAACCCCAAGCCAACTCAGCCACGAGCTTCGCAAGGCGAACAGTCCCCATCTGCGGCGGCGGCGCTGGATCGTCGGGCTATCTTACATGGGCGCGACCATGGGGCAGATTGTGGCGCTCTACCAACTCGGTGTGCTGCGCCGCCTTCCGGACCCGCCGCTGGACCTGTTCGACTCCAGCAGGGTTGATGCCTCCGATTATGCCTACAAGCGACATCAGACGCCGGACGGCCTGATGATGGTGGCGACTTATGCCACGACCGCCCTGCTGGCCGGCGCCGGCGGCCGTGACCGGGCGCAACAAATGCCCTGGCTTCCCATCGCCATGGCGGCGAAGGCGCTCTACGATGCGGGCGTGACGCTCAAGCTCGGCCGGGAGGAGTGGAACGACAACAAGGCCCTCTGCGCCTATTGCCAGACGGCCACTGTTGCCTCCCTGGCCACGGCCGTATTGGCGCTGCCGGAGGCGACCGAGGCCGTGCGTGCCATGGCGTCAGACCGCCGGCCCGCCGACGAGGAGCCTGAATCCGGACGGCTTCCCTCAAGCCGCCAGCGAGCCTTGGTGCCCGCCGACCTCCCTGCGGAAAGCGCCTAGCCGTTGGCTGGGCCGTCTTCCATCCGGACGCGCGGCCGGGAGCGGCGGTCGTCAAACAGATCCTTATCATGGCGCGGCAATGACGGCCCGGTCGGCCCCGGTCTCTCGCCGAAGTTCGCGAAGGTCGTGTTGCAGCGCAGCGGCATACACCCGATGGGCAGGTAACAAGCGCGGACGCTTTGCTGTTTGCCCGTATCGTGAGCCGTTGCGGCGGTGCCCGATGCGGCGTCTGGACCAGGCCAAGGGGAGCATCATGACATCCGAGCAGGAACCGAGCGGCCGGAAGGCACGCGCCGGCATCAACCGCCGTGGCTTTCTCGGCGCCACCGCCTCCGGAGCCGCGGCGCTGCCGCTCCTTGGCGGCGCGGGTTCCGCCGAAGCGGCGCCGGCGCCGGCTTCGGACCCGCGCGAGGCGGCGAACGTCACCTTGCGCATCAACGGCCAGGACCACCGGCTGGCGCTCGATCCACGCACGTCTCTCCTGGACGCCCTGCGCGACCATGCCGGGCTGACTGGGACCAAGAAGGGATGCGATCAGGGCCAGTGCGGCGCCTGCACCGTGCTGATGGACGGCAGCCGCATCCTGTCCTGCATGACCTTCGCCGTCATGGCGGAAGGCCACGAGGTCACGACCATAGAAGGGCTGGCGAGGCCGGGCGGCGAACTGCACCCGATGCAGCAGGCTTTCATCGATCAGGACGCCTTCCAATGCGGCTACTGCACGCCGGGCCAGATCATGTCGGCCATCGGCTGCGTCCACGAAGGTCATGCCGGAAGCGATGCTGACATTCGCGAGTACATGAGCGGCAATCTCTGCCGCTGCGCCGCCTACCCGAACATCGTGGCCGCCGTGAACCAGGCCAAGTCCAAGATGCAGGGAGCCTGAGATGCGACCCTTCCTCTACGAGCGCGCCGACAGTCCTGAACGCGCGGTTCAGGCGGCGGCCTCGGGCCTGTCCGGCAATCCGGCGCATGTCCAGGCGGCCAGCCAGTTCATCGCCGGCGGAACCAACCTCAGCGACCTCATGAAAATCGACGTGATGCGGCCCGAAAAGCTGGTCGACATCAACCCTGTCGGCGGTACGCCGGCTGGCCGGATTGAGGTGAGCGACACCGGCATCCGCTTCGGCGCCCTGGTGCGCATGGCGCAGGCGGAGGAGCATCCGGCGGTGAAGGAGCGCTATCCGGTCATCGCGCAGACATTGAAGCTCGCCGCCACTCAACAGCTTCGGAACATGGCGAGCCTTGGCGGAAACCTTTTGCAGCGGACGCGCTGCGAATATTTCCGGGAGGTCTCCTGGCCTTGCAACAAGCGTGTTCCCGGCAGCGGCTGCTCGGCGCTCGAGGGCATCAACCGGCAGCATGCCGTGTTGGGTTCCAGCCGGAACTGCATCGCGACCTACCCCGGAGATTTCGCCCAGGCGCTGATCGCGCTGGACGCCATGGTCGAGACGATGGGCCCCGGCGGCGTCCGGCGGCTCCGCTTCGCCGACCTGCATCGCCCGCCGGGGGACACGCCGCATGTGGAGACGGCTCTGGAAGCGGCGGAACTCATCACCGCCATCACCGTGCCGGCCGGTCCCTGGACCCGGCGTTCGCTGTATCTGAAGATCCGCGACCGCGAGTCCTACGCCTTCGCGCTTGCCTCGGCGGCCGTGGCGCTTGACATGGAGGGGGACAGGGTGCGCGAGGCGCGCATCGCGCTGGGCGGCGTCGCAACCGTGCCCTGGCGCGCGCGGGAGGCCGAGGAGGCGTTGCGGGGCAAGCCGCTGGATGAGAAGACGGCCATGGCCGCGGCCGAGGTTGCTCTCGCCCAAGCCGCACCCAGGGAACACAACGCCTTCAAGGTGCCGCTCGCCAAGCAGACGATCGTGCGCGCCCTGCTCGACGCCAAGCGGATGGAGGCCTGAGATGAGCGTTACCGCTCCCGAACCGAAACGGAACATGGGCCAGCCCGTGCCGCGTGTCGATGCACGGCTGAAGGTGACGGGCGAAGCCCGTTACCCGGCCGATGTGCCCCTGAACAATCTTGCGCACGGGGTGCTGGTCACCAGCGACATCGCGCGCGGCCGCATCAAACGCCTCGATCTTGCCGAGGCGAAAGCCGTGCAGGGCGTGATCGAGATCCTCACCCACGAGAACGCCCGGGAACTGAAACCGCTTGCGTTTGGCAATGCCGTCGCCACCTCCATTTCGCCACTGGCCGAACCGAGGATCTGGCATGACGGGCAGATCATCGCGCTGGTGCTGGCCGACACATACGAGGCGGCGCGGGAAGCCGCCTACCGGGTGAAGGCTGAATACGACACGGAGCCGCCGAGCGCCGGCTTCGGTTCGGCCGGCACGGAGACGGTTCTCGCCAAGGACGTCACGGAGACTCACAAGGAAGATCCGGCCGTCGGCGACGTCGAGGCGGCGCTGCGCTCGGCCGCCGTGACCATCGACGTCGAATATTCGACGCCAACGCAGCACCACAACCCGATTGAACTCTTCTCGACGACCTGCGCCTGGGCCGGCGACCAACTCACCGTCTACGAGCCGAGCCAGTTCGTCTACGGTTACAAGCACGCTGTCGCCAAGCAGCTCGGCATCGATCCGCGCAACGTGCGGGTGATCAGCCAGTACATCGGCGGAGCTTTCGGGTCGAAGGGCCCGATGACCCCGCGGACCGGCATCGTCGCGTTGGCGGCCAAGCGGATCAATCGCCCGGTCCGTTGCGTGGTGACGCGCCAACAGGGCTTCACAACCACGACCTACCGGGCGGAAACCCGCCACCGCATCCGCATCGGTGCCACGCCGGACGGAAAGATCACCGGCTTCAGCCATGAGGGCTGGGAAATCACCTCGCGGCCGGACGCCTATGTCGTGGCCGGCACCGACACCACCTCGCGCCTCTACGGTTACGGAGCCGTTTGGACCAGGGTCAACATGGTCAAGGCCGACCGGAACACGCCCGGCTACATGCGTTCGCCTCCGGAGCTGCCCTACAACTACGCGTTGGAAAGCGCGATGGACGAGTTGGCCGTCGCCTTGAAGATGGACCCGGTGGAACTGCGCCGGGTGAACGACACGATGAAGGAGCCGATCAAGGGCCTGCCCTACACAAGCCGGCCGTTGATGCAATGCTACGACGAGGCGGCGGCCTCCTTCGGCTGGTCGAAGCGCAACCCGGCCGTCGGGTCCATGCGCGAGGATGACTGGCTCATCGGTTGGGGGTGCGCCACGGCGGTCTATCCCACGAACATGGGTGCGGCTGCGGCCCGGGTGCGGCTGTCGTCGGACGGCAGCGTGCGGGTCCAGACCGCCGCCCACGAGATCGGCACCGGCGCCTACACCGTCATCGGCCAGATGGCCGCCGAGCGGTTGGGCGTCGGCATCGAGGCCGTTAACGTCGAGCTGGGCGACACGGCCCTGCCGCCGGCTCCGGTGGCGGGCGGTTCGAACACGACGGCCACGGTCTGCTCCACCGTGCTGAAGGCCTGTGACGCCATCCGGGACAAGCTGTTCCGGGCCGCCGTCGCCGCCAAGGACAGCCCTCTGGCCGGGCGCGATCCGGCGCAGTTGGAGTTGCGGGGGGGAACCGTTCAGGCCGGCGGGGCGTCGGAAAAGCTGTCGGACCTTTTCGCGCGCATGGGGTCGGGTGCGATCGAGGAATACGCGGAATGGATGCCGGCCGGTTTCGCGCCGGAGTCCATCCAGAAGCTCTACAACGGCACAAGCACGCTGAAGGGCGGCTCCAAGGGCGACAAAATGATGTATGCCTTCGGCGCCGAATTCGTGGAGGTGCGGATCCACGCCCGCACGCGGGAGATCCGCGTGCCGCGCATCGTCGGCGCTTTCGCCGGCGGGCGCATCATGAACACGCGGACGGCGCGGAGCCAGCTCATGGGCGGAATGATCTGGGGCATCGGCTCAGCCCTACACGAGAAGACCGAAATCGACCCGCGCGCGGCGCGCTATCTCAACAAGAACATCTCCGAATACCTCATTCCGGTGAACGCGGACATTCAGCAGCTGGAGGTCATTCTGGTGCCGGAGGAGGACAGGGAGGTGAACCCGGCAGGCATCAAGGGTCTGGGCGAACTCGGCAACGTCGGCACGGCGGCCGCCATCGCCGCCGCGGTTTACCATGCGACGGGCAAGCGCATCCGGGACCTGCCGATCCGGCTTGAGAACCTGCTGTCGACCTGAAACCGGATAGGGTGACGGAGGGCGCGCAGGCTTTGAAGGCCGGCGGCGCTCCGGACCACGAAAACCCGGAGCTGAAACGCGGAGCTGAAACCAGGATTTGCGGCCGCAACAGCCGCCCGAGGGGACGGTTGAAAGGTGACGGCGACGGGAAACGGAATGCCTGCCGTGTCCCGTGGCAGGGGCCGGGCCGCAATCATCGAAGGGAGTGCAGGAATGCGCAAGGGAATCGTCACGGTGGCATCCGCGTTGATGTTGATGTCGGGCGCCACGCTCGCTCAGACCACGATGCCGAGCGACAACGGTAGCGTGCAGAACAACACGACCATGGGGGAGACCAAGCCCCCGGGCACGGACAGCGCGAACATGTCCGTCCAGGCGCAGGGTGCGGAGGCGATGCTCGGGAAGACCGTCTATGGGCGGAACAATGAGGAGATCGGCGAGGTCGAGGACGTGATCCTCGGATCCGACGGGCAGCCCGAACAGATCGTGGTCTCTTCGGGCGGCTTCCTCGGCATTGGCGAGAAACAGATCGGGATCGCCTATGATGACGTGGACTGGGACGCGGGCAATGAACGCCTCCAGGCCTCGAGCATCGCCCAGCAGGATGTTGGAAACATGCCGGAATTTCAGTACACGGACACCATGACGTCGCTGGAACGGCAGCAGGACTCCAAATAAGAACGGTCGGCGGGCGAAGCGGATAGGCTGTGCCGGTAATCGAGCCTTCATCGAACGGCACAGCCGTCTCTCGCGACGACCTGCACAGGTAATCGTAGACCCTCGTTCCCATAAGATCTTTCTCTGGGCGTCAGCGATCATGAAGCCGCACTCTTACCGGCTTGGCGAGGGCGGGCATCCGCAAGGGTCTGGATTTGTCAGTTTGGGGAGAATGCCAAGCCATCCGCGTTGGCGAGAGCCTTGCTGGCGACTTCGGTAAGGGCCGTGGCGATGCCAGGGCCTAGGGTTCGGGCAGCAAAGACCTGATTGAGCGTGGCCCGAAAATTGCTGCCGGGCCGAAGATCTTACGCGGCGTTCCGCAATGCGTTGCGCAGGCTGTCCAGGGCAGCACGCAGGCGCCAATCGACGGCGCTGGAATCGATGGCGAGCGCTTCGGCGATGCCTTGCTGATCCTTGCCTTCAAAATAGGCCAGCCGCAGTATCTTCTCTTGTCCAGGCAACAGGCTGTTCAAGGCCGTGGTGAGTTCGCTGCGTGCTGGATCTGCAGGCATGCCGGCTGCGATGGCCTGCTCCGGGATATTGAAAAGAGCGGAATCATCGGGATCGAGCACCAATCGCCGTTGGTGCCGCACTGCTTCAATCATTTTGTCGCGGGCTATGGCAAAAATCCAAGTCGAGGCGGCTATACTGGATGCATCAAAGACGTTCGCCTGATGCCACACGACCAGCATGACCTTCCGCGCCAGTTCCTCCGCAAAATCGGAATCGTCGGTCCATTGCAAAAAATAGGCTTTCAGCCGGGGTGCCACCCGCGAGTACAGAGAAGCAAAGGCTGTCCGATCCCGGCGGCCACCGATCGCAACCAGCAAGGACTCCGTCGTCTCTGCCTTGATGGCCGCACTCCGAGCGACGGTGCTTGGCCTGTTTGAAGGGGCGCCTACTTGCATGGTGTCCGCGGGTAAAGTGAGTGTGTTGGACCAGACGACAATCCTCGCAGAAGCCGACAGTGCGGCCAACCGAACAGAGGGCGTTACGACGACAGTCATAGTGGCGGGCCGCCGATGTTGGGTGACGGAAATCGGCTGGTTGACTGCGAAATGCAGCCCTTTGTGAGGCTGGAGAAGGAGCGAGACGAACAGCCTGCATGGATATTCGAGACTGGATCAACCGTTCCGGGAACGACACCGAAAGGCCACCCGCCATGCCGTTCGAGTTTCCCCGCCTGACCCGCCGCGGCCTGATCGCGACGGGATCGGCCGGGCTTCTGACCGCCGCCGCCGGCCCGTCCCTCGCGATGCCGGGGCCGTCGCCCGTGGATACCGGCTCCGTCCAGGGCGGGCGCGTCGCCTTCCCGAACTGGCGGGGCGAGGCCGACCGGCCCTCCGCGCCGCCGCCCGCACCCCTGCCGCCGTCCGAGCGCGTCGGCTTCGCCATCGTCGGGCTCGGCCGCCTGTCCCTGGAGGAACTCCTCCCCGCCTTCGGCGAATGCAAGCGGGCGCGGCCGGTGGCGCTGGTGTCGGGCAGCCCCGAGAAGGCGGCGCTGGTCGCGGCGCAGCACGGGATCAAGCCGTCGTCGGTCTATTCCTACGCGGACTTCGACCGCATCGCCGAAAACCCGGAGGTGCAGGCCGTCTATGTCGTGCTGCCCAACGGCCTGCACCGGGAATACGTGCTGCGCGCCGCGAAGGCGGGCAAGCATGTGATGTGCGAGAAGCCCATGGCGAACAACTCCGCCGAGGCGCGCGAGATGACCGTGGCCTGCGACGCCGCCGGCGTGAAGCTGATGATCGCCTACCGCTGCCAATACGAGCCCAACAACCGCGAGGTGATCCGGCTGGTGCGCTCCGGCGCCATGGGTGCCCCGCGCTTCATCGAGGCGACCAACACCCAGACCATGGGCACCGGCGACCAGTGGCGCTTCAGGAAGGCGCTGGCCGGCGGCGGGGCGCTTCCCGACATCGGGCTCTACTGCCTGAACACCGCCCGCGCCATTCTCGGCGAGGAGCCGGTGGAGGTCTTCGCCCGCGTCTTCAACCCCGAGGGCGACCCGCGCTACAGCGAGGTGGAGGAGGCCGTCTCCTTATGCTGCGCTTCCCGTCCGGCACCATCGCCAACTGCGCGACGAGCTACGGCGCGCATGAGAGCAAGGACCTGCGGGTGCGGCTGGAAAAGGGCTGGATCAACCTGGAGAACGCCTTCGCCTACGAGGGCCAGCGGCTGCGCGTCGCCCACCGGGAAGGGAAGAACGAGGCGGTCGAGACGATCCGCCTGTCGCAGGAGAACCAGTTCGCCCTGGAGATCGACCATATGGCGAGCTGCGTCGCGCAGAACCGGACGCCGCACACGCCGGGGCAGGAGGGGGTGCAGGACCATCTGCTGATGGAAGCGCTCTACAAGTCGGCCGAAACGGGCGCGCCGGTCGCGCTCGCCCCCGCCCCGGCGCGGGACGCCACCCGCGGCCCCGCGCCGGACCAGAGCTGACCGTTGGGAAACGGAACGGGCCGGGAGAGCGTGGCTCCCGGCCCGCATCTTCCGATCACTTCCGGTCGAAGGCCGTCACCCCTGCTGCGGCTTGTCGCCCGTCATGCGGGCCGCCGAGACCACGTCCGAACCCGATCCGGTTTCCGAGCCGGCCGGCCGGAACTCCCGGCCATCCCGGACGGGTTCCGGTCCGATCCGTCGCCCGTGGCACCGGTGGCGCCGCCGCTCCCCGGACCGGCCCATCGGCTCACAGCAGATCCTCGATCCGAATGGGAAGCTGCCGGATCCGCTTGCCGGTGGCGTGGAAGACCGCGTTGGCGATCGCGGCGTTGACCCCGACGATGCCGATCTCCCCGATGCCCTTCACGCCGAGCGGGTTCACGTCGCGGTCGGTCTCCGGGATCATGATCACCTCGACGCGCCGGACATCGGCGTTCACCGGGATGTGGTATTCGGAGATATTATCGTTTACGTAGCGCGCGTGGCGCGGGTCGATCTCTGTTTTCTCCAGCAGCGCCGCTCCCAAGCCCCAGATCATCCCGCCCATGTACTGGCTGTGGGCGGTCAGCGGGTTAACGATCCGTCCCGACGCAAAGGCCCCGACCATGCGGGGCACGCGGATCTCGCGCGTGCGGCTGTGCACGCGTACCTCCACGAACTGTGCCCCGAAAGCGTAGGCGGTCACGTCTTCTCGGTTTTGGCCGCGCGACATCGGCGGCTTGCCCTTGTACAGCGTCTCCATCGCCTCCGGGGACAGGCCCTTGGGGATGTTTTCCGCATAGACTTCCAGCGCGCCGGGAGTGAGGCGCTTCACGGCGTCGACCAGCGGTTCGGCCGCACCGTCGGGCGCGGTCAGCCGGCCGGCGGACAGGACGAGCGTGGCCGGGTCACGCCCGGCGAGCGGACCGTTGTTGCTCGTCGTGGCGGCGCGCGCGATCCGGTCGCGCAACTCCCCGCAGGCCTTCGCGACGGCATGAGTGATCGTGGCGGTGTGGCTGGAGCCGGCGGCGAGCGAGGCCGGCGGAAGGGAGGAGTCCCCCATCTCGACCGTCACCTGCTCCGGCGCCAGCCCGAGCTGGTCAGCCGCCATAATGGCGACCACCGTATAGGCGCCCGTGCCGATGTCATGCGCCGCGATCTGCACCCGCGCGTGCCCATCCGGCCGCAACGAGACGCGGGCGGCCGTGGCGGCGATGTTCGACGGGTAGGCGGCGCTCGCGCAGCCCAAGCCGACGAGCCAATCGCCGTTGCTCATCGATCCCGGGCGCGGGTCACGCCGCGACCAGCCGAAGCGCTCGGCCCCCCGGTCGAAGCAGTCCATCAGATGGCGGCTGGAGAAGGTCTGGCCGTTCGTCGGGTCCGTCTGTGTGTCGTTGATCCGGCGCAGCTCGATGGGATCGATGCCGAGCCTGGCCGCAAGTTCGTCCATCGCGCATTCCAGCGGGAACATGTAGGGCGTGTCGGGCGGGGCGCGCATGAAGCCCGGGGTGTTCCGGTCAGCGTGGACGATGTTCACCTTGGTGAGGATGTTCGGGCAGGCGTACATGCGTGCCGTCGTTTCCGTGCCCGACACGTTGTAGTCGCTGGGCCGGCTGGTCAACTCCCACCCCTCGTGGCGGAGCGCCGTAAGCCGGCCGTCGCGGGTCGCGGCGAGCTGGAGGTGGTGGCGGGTCTCCGCTCGGTAGGTCACGATGGTGAAGCCCTGATCCCGCGTGGCGACCAGCTTCACCGGGCGGTTCACCCGCCGGGCCGCCACGGCGATCCAGGCGGTCCGCGCCGTGGCGCCGCCCTTCGACCCGAAGGCGCCGCCCACGAACCTGGAGACGACGCGGACATCCTCCGGATCGATCCCCAGCTGCCCCGCCACATTGCCGCGCAGGCCGTAGACGAACTGGCTGGGCTCCCAGATCGTCAGCTTGCCGTTCTCCCAGGCGCAGGTCGTGGTGAACAGCTCGATCGGATTGTGATGCTGGGTCGGGGTCCCGTACCAGCCATCCACCGTCACTTCCGCTGAGGCGAGTTCCGCGTCGGCGTTCCCCACGCGGTAATCCTTGTGTTCGCCCGGCTCGCGAACCTCCTCCTCGGCGCCAGGACTGCCGAAGCTGGCCGAGGGAGCCTCCTTTTCGTAATGGACACGCACCCGGAAGGCGGCCTCGCGCGCGATCTCATAGCTGTTGGCGACGACCACGCCGATGATCTGCCCGTCGTGCCAGACCCGGTCGCTTTCCAGGGTGGTGGTCGTCTTGCCGCCGCTCTGCATTTCCGGCGGCTTGGCCTCGCCACCGGCGGTCTCGTGGGTCAGGATGTCGAGGACGCCCTCGACCGCGCGGGCCTCGCCGAGGTCGAACCGCCTGATCCGGCCGCGGGCGATGGCGCTGGTCAAAAGGAAGGCGTAAGCCGGGTTCCCCACAGGCTCGTCGGAGGGATAGAGCGCGCGCCCGGTCACCTTGGCGCGGCCGTCGATGCGGACCTGCGGCTTTCCGAACGGGCTGCCGGCGGTCGCAGTTTTAGGATCTTCGGCCATCTCCTGTCCCTTCCTCAGATCGTCAGGCGCGCGGCTTCGAGAAGGGCGCGGACCAGGGTCCGCCGGCCCAGTTCCGGCTTGAAGGCTGTTTCGCTGTGCACGACCGCGTCGGCGAAGGCGGCTTCCGCCGCCTCGGCCGCGCTCGCCTCGTCCAGGCGGCGCCCACGCAACGCGGCTTCGGCCTCATGCGAGCGCCAAGGTTTGGCGACCAGCCCGCCGATGCCGATGCGCGCTTCCCGGACCGTGCCGTCATCCCCAAGGTCCAGTGCCACGGCGGCCGAGGTCAGGGCGAAGTCGAACGACTCCCGGTCGCGGATCTTCAAATACAGCGACCGTCGGGTCCAGGGGCCCGCCGGCACCCGGAAGCCAGTGATCAATTCGCCCGGCTTCAGGTTCGTTTCGATGTGCGGCGTGTCGCCGGGCAGCCGGTGCAGCTCCTCGAAGGGCAGGGTGCGGGTTCCGCCGGCGCCGTCCAGCACGGTCACCTCCGCCCCGAGCGCAGCGAGCGCGTTGGCGAAGTCGCCGGGATAGTTGGCGATGCAGCGATCGCTCACCCCCAGCACGGCGAGGCGGCGGTTCACTCCCTCCATGGCGGCGCAGCCGGAACCGGGCTCGCGCTTGTTGCAGGCGCCCCAGCTCGTGTCGCGGAAGTAGTTGCAGCGCGTACGCTGGAGCACATTGCCGGCCAGGCTCGCCATGTTGCGCAGCTGCTGGCTCGCCGCCAGCCGCAGGGCGTCGGACAGCACACGGTAGTCGCGCCGGACCACCGGGTCGTCGGCGACCGCGGACATGCGCGCGAGCGCCCCGAGCGTCAGCCCGGCCCCGTCGGCCTCGATCATGCCGTACTGCCGCTGCAGCCCGTTGATGTTGACCAGCCGTTCCGGCCGCATCACGTCGAGCTTCATGAGGTCGAGCAGGTTCGTGCCGCCGGCGAGATACTGCATGGGAGCCCGGACGTGCGCGCCCGCCGCGTTTTCCTGCGCGCCGAGGCGGAGCGCTTCGGCAAGGTCGTCCGCTGTTTCAAGGCTGAAGGGCCGCATCAGTCGGACTCCTTCGCCTGAACCTGCATCAGCGGCTTGGCGCGCTGCACCGCCTCGACGATCTTCGGGTAAGCGGCGCAGCGGCAGAGATTGCCGCTCATGTATTCGTGGATCTCGTCCTCGCTTTCGGCATGTCCTTCCTGGACGCAGGCAATCGCGCTGAGGATCTGGCCGGGGGTGCAGTATCCGCACTGGAAGGCGTCGCAGTCCAGGAAGGCCTGCTGCATGGGGTGCAGAGGATCGCCCTCCCCGGCGAGCCCCTCGATCGTGGTGACCTCGCCGTCGACGGTAGCGGCGAGGATGAAGCAGGACAGCACACGCCGGCCACCCACCAGCACCGTGCAGGCGCCGCACTGGCCCTGGTCACAGCCCTTCTTCGTGCCGGTGAGGCCGAGCCGCTCGCGCAGGGCGTCGAGCAGGGTCACTCGAATGTCCAGATCAAGCCGGTGCTGCTGGCCGTTGACCGTCAACAAGACATCCATTCCGCGATCCTTCCGGCTGTAGGTTAGCGCATGCGCAGAATCGGCTTGACCACGGCGCCCGAGTCGCTGTCCTCGATCGCCTGGTTGATGTCGGCGAAATCGTAGAAGCGGACGAGCTTCTCCAGAGGGAAGCGGCCTTGGGCCTGCAATTCCATCAAGCTCAGGTGAAAGGCGGGGGTCTGCCCGCCGCCGCCCATGACCCCGATCAGCCGCTTGCCGTTCAGCAGCATGTCGGGATGGTTGAGCGAAATCTCGGCCGTGGGTTTCGCACCGCCCACCATGGCGCAGACGCCCAGCATCGCGAGCGACTTGCAGGCCTCCGCGACGAGGTTGGCGCCGTTGGTCGCTTCCACCGCCCGGTCCACCCCGCCGCCCGAGAGTTCCTTGACCTGAGCGTCCAGGTCTCCGGTCCCGTGGATCACATGGGTGGCACCGAGTTCAAGGGCGAGCGCGAGGCGGCGTTCATCCTTGTCGATGGCGATGATGGTGGTGGCGCCGGTCAGGCGAGCTGCCATGACGGCCGATAGGCCGACGCTGCCGGCGCCGAAGACCGCGATGCTGGACCCCGGCGTCGGCCGCAGCTCGTTCAGCACCGCTCCGGCCCCGGTCGTGATGCTGCAGCCGAGCGGTCCCATCAGGTCGTGGTCGATGTGGTCCGGCACCTTCGCGAGTTGGCGCTCCAGCGCCACGGCGTGGGTTGCCCAGGAGGATTGCTGGAAGAAGCGCCCGGCGAGGGGCTCGCCGTCCCCGCGGCGGAGCGGGGTCGAGCCGTCCAGCCGGTAGCCGCCGAACATCAACTCCTTGCCGTGTTCGCAATAGCGCGGCTGGCCGGCGCGGCAGTTCCTGCAAACGCCGCAGAAGGGAAAGCCCATGACCACACGGTCGCCCGGCTTGACCAGCGTCACGTTCCGCCCGACCGCCTCGACGATGCCCGCTCCCTCGTGGCCGAGTACGCCGGGCGTCGGGTAGGGCTCCTGCCCGTGCAGGCAGCCTCGGTCGGTGCCGCAGACGCCGCAACTCGTCACCCGGACGAGCACCTCCTCGTCGCGAGGGCCGTCCAGTTCCGCCGTTTCGATCCTGACCCGATGGCTCGTGAGGGCTCCGTCCGGCCTTTCGAGCACGGCCGCTTGGATTCTCATGGGTTCCTCCGTTGGCTGGATGCCGGCGGCCGCGTCACCGGAGCTGGACGGGACCCGTGCCGATGCGGGTGCGGAAGAGCGAATAGGGCTTGCGGCGCAGATCCTGGCCCTGCTGGTACTGCGCCTGCCGGTGGAGCTGATTCGCGGTGACGTAGAGGTGGCCGTCCGCCGCGACCGACAGGGTGTCGGGCCACAGCAGCCGCGCGTCGTGGATCACCGTCTCCCAGGCGCCGTCCGGCCTGCGGCGTAGCACCGCGTTGTGCTCGTAGCTCGTGGCGTAGAGATTGCCCGCGTCGTCGGTCTCCAGCCCGTCGGCCCCGCCGCCCTTGTCGCCTTCGTCGAGGACCGTGGCGGCCACGGCTGCGCCGTCGAGCGACCGGTCGGTCAGGGCGTCCACCGACACGCTGTAGAGGCGGCGGCTCGCCAGCGGGCAGTAGAAGAGCCGCTGCCCGTCCGCCGAGATGGCGATGCCGTCGGCGCCCATGGTGACCGGCTTGGCCGTGCCGTCCGGCTGGCGCTGCATCAGGGGGCGTCCCTCGACGATGGGGAGGAAGCCCGGCGGGGTCTCCGCCTTGGTCGAGGGATGCTCGTGGAGCCGGCGCCAGCTCTCGCCCGAGGCGAGGTCCACCACGATGATGCCGTTCGGCCCCTGGTCGGAGGAATCGGTAATGAAGGCCATGCCCCCGGCGCCGCGCCGCAGGTCGAACCGCACGTCGTTGAGGTAGGTGGTCGGCAGCGCCACGTCCTGGGGGAAGAGGATTTTTCGGACCACCCTGTCGCTCCTCAGGTCCACGCAGAGGAGTTTCGGGCCGCCGAATTTCGTCGGCTTGAACATCGGGCTGCCGGTGTCGAGGATCCACAGCCGGTCGGCGGGATCGACCACCACGCTCTGCACGGACACCAGCGCCGCCGCATGATCGTCGGGGTCGGTGCGGTTGATCGCCTCGTCCGGATAGGCGACGGGCCGGCCGTCGCGGATCTCCGCCACCGTGAAGGCGACCTCGTCGCCCCATTTCGGGAAGTTGACGAAAATGCGGCCCCGGTGGGAGACCGTCACGCCCGTCGGCATCGGGCCGTCGAACTGGACGACCGGTTCGAGCGCGCCTACGGGCTCGTCGCTCGGCAGGTCCTGCGGCTGGATGGACATTCCCGTTGTTTTCCCCTGGCTGGCCTTTGGTCGGCGCCGTGACGTCCGGCCCCATGGGCAAGCCGCCGATCTGGAACCAACAAGGAAGGGGAGAAGCCGTTCCGGTCCTGGCGGGCATGCTTCCCGGACAGGGATCCCGGCCGTCCGCCAGCCGGAACCCGCGGGCGCGGCGCCCGGTTGGCGCTACTGAAATCCCTGGAACGGAAGGAACAAGCCCATGGCCACAGACGCAGTACGGCCGTTGGCCGTCGTGACCGGCGCGTCGAGCGGCATCGGTTACGAACTCGCCAAGCAATTCGCCCGGAATGGTTTCGACGTGCTGGTCACCGCCGCGAGCCCGGGCATCGTGGACGCCGCGCGCGACGTCGCGGCGCTCGGAGGCCGAGCGGACGCGGTGCAGGCCGACCTGACCAGCTATGAGGGCGTCGAGCAGCTCCACGCTGCGATCAAGGCCGCCGGACGGCCGGTGGAGGCCATCGCCATCAACGCCGGCGTCGGGGTTGGCGGAGACTTCACCCGCGAGACCCGGCTGGAGGACGAACTGAACCTCATCAGCCTGAACGTCACCTCCTCGGTCCACCTCGCCAAACGGGTGCTGCCGGACATGGTGGCGCGCGACCGGGGCCGCGTTCTGTTCACCGCCTCCATCGCCTCCACCACCCCGGCACCCTTCGAGGCGGTGTATGGCGCCTCCAAGGCCTTCATCCTGTCCTTCGCCGAGGCGCTCCGCAACGAGCTGAAGGAGACGAAGGTGACCGTCACGGCGCTGATGCCCGGCCCGACGGACACCAACTTCTTCCACCGCGCCGGCATGGACGACACCAGGGTCGGGGCCGGCAAGAAGGACGACCCGGCCGAGGTCGCCCGGCAGGGTTTCGAGGCCCTGATGGCCGGCAAGGACCACATCGTCGCCGGCTCGATCACGAACACGCTCCACACCACCGCCGCCAAGTTCCTGACAGAGAACGCCAAGGCCGAGCAGCACCGCAAGCTGTCCGAGCCGGGTTCGGCGCGGAAGTAGCCGGCAGGCATCCCTTCGCCTCGGCCATCGGCACGCCGCTGTCCTGATCGGGGACATTTCCGGCCGGGGGGTGTTGGTTTGGATGTTCCATCCGGCGGCGACGCCGACATGTCATGGAGAGGATCGAGCGATGAACGACGACCGCACCGAAGGTTCGATGAAGAAGATGAAGGGCGACCTCAAGGAAGGCGCCGGCAACCTGACCGGGGACAGCAAGCTCCAGTCCGAGGGCAAGGCCGACAAGGCCGAGGGCAAGATCCAGAACGCCATCGGCGGCATCAAGGACGCCCTGACCGGCAAGGGCAACCCTTGACCGCCCCTGATCGCCCCTGACCGCTAGGTCCGTAAAGGCCGGATGACTTGGAGCGCGACGTCATGGCATGTCATCGCGCTCTCCTGCACCTGGAGTTATGCCGCCTGGAGTTATGGCCCGCCGCGCCCGCCGACGGCGCCGTACACCTGACCCGTCGCGTAGCTGGATTCCTGGGACGCGAGAAGGACGTAGATCGGGGCGAGTTCGGCTGGCTGGCCGGGGCGGCCCATCGGCGTGTCGCCGCCGAAGCTCGTGAGCTGGTCCGGCGGCTGGCCCCCGCTCGGCTGCAGGGGCGTCCAGAACGGCCCCGGCGCCACAGCGTTGACGCGGATGCCCTTCTGCGCGACCTGCTTCGCGAGGCTCTTCGTGAAATTCATGATCGCCGCCTTGGTCGCCGAATAGTCCAGCAGATTGGCGGAGGGATCGTAAGCCGTGACCGAACTGGTGTTGATGATGGCGGAGCCCGGACCCAGGTGCCGCATGGCAGCCTTGGTGATCCAGAACATCGCGTAGACGTTGGTCTTGAAGGTTTCGTCGAGCTGCTCCGTGGTCAGCTCCAGGATGGACGGCACGGAGTGCTGCCTCGCGGCGTTGTTGACGAGGATGTCGAGGCCGCCGAGTTCCCGCAGGGCGTCGGCGACCAGCCTGTTGCAGAAGGCTTCGTCCCGGATGTCGCCGGGCAGGGGGATGGCCTTCCGGCCTTCCGCCCGGATCAGTTCGACCACCTCCCGCGCGTCCGGTTCCTCGGCCGGCAGGTAGTTGAAGGCGACGTCGGCGCCCTCGCGTGCGAAGGCGATCGCGGCGGCCCGGCCGATGCCGGAATCGCCGCCGGTGATGAGCGCCTTGCGCCCGGCGAGACGGCCCGACCCTTTGTAGCTCGTTTCGCCATGATCGGGACGGGGCGTCATCTGGCTGGCGAGGCCCGGCCATTCCTGCTCCTGGCGGGGGAAGGGCGGACGCGGGTACTCGGTGGCCGGGTTCCGCATGGCCGGCGCGCCGGCGGGGGCCGCAACGTTTCCCTGCTGCGCCAGCGCGGGCGTGCCCAGGGCCGCCACCATGCCGGTGGCGATGCCGCCGACGACGAGGCGACGCGAGCTGTCGATGCCTTCAGGTTTCATGTCCGTCTCCGTGCCGATCCGCTTTCTCCGGTGGCACGGCCCTTCTGCCGCACCGGGGGCTCGGGCATAGGCAGCTCAACCTTCATGCCGGGCGGGGGTTCCCTCGCCGGCATGGATCAGTTGCGTCGACAACCGACCGGTCGTCGATTTCATTCATGCCTGTGCGGCGTTCTCTTCAGGAACGCCATGTCCCGCGATCCTGCTTCCGGATCGGCCGATCGCCCCGCCGGCACGGCGTCATTCTCCTCCCGGCTGCATCGTCTTCCGGGAATGGGGCAATGCAATCAGCTGTGTGACTATGCGTGGACCGACGGTGCCAGGCCGGCATCGACGGCGGCCGCCTTCGGATCGGCGGATCTCAGCTCCTCAAGATAACGAGCCGCCTTTTCCATGGTATGGCCCAAGGCGCTGCCGGTGAAGGCGTCTGGGTCGAACAGGACACCTTGAATGGCCGGCATGAATTGGTTGCTGATGTTCAGCATGTTCCAGCCAGGAAAGCGGGCGGCGCTGATGTCCCGCAATTCGACCAACACCACGTTCGTGTGACGGCTGTCTTTCGCGATCGCACAAAACAGGCGGGTCAGGACCGATCTCGGCCCTTCCAGCAGCTGGATGAAATATTTTCCATGCTGCACCAGGCAGCCGGTGACGCCGTGACAGGCATTGTTCATTTGGCTCTTCCGGACGATGTCGTGCATCATCTCGGCGCTGAACTCGGACGTGATTTCGCTATAGTAGGCGAGGCGAGCGTACATCAGCGGATACCCCTCTGCCGCATGGTGAGAACACTCTAAAGGCGGCCCCATTGCAGCGCTAGGCCGTCTATCGGTCTGTTGATCATTGTCACGACTATCGCGTGCGGCCTGCTCTGCCGCGAAGCGATCGCGTTCGGCGTTTGCTGCCGGCGCGGCACCACAACCGTGCGAAGTGGGCGGCCCTGGCTTTGGGAATTGCCGGGCAGGCAGGAACTGCTATTCCCCTGTCCGGTTAAGGCCTACCGGACGGGTAGGGAGACCCCTGCCTGCCCTCACGAACTCCACAAGAAGGGCAAAATGACCGGACAATCGGGACAGGGGCGTCGCGCCCCATGGATGGCGGGTGCTGCGGCGCTCCTCCTGTTATCCGCCTGCCAGTCGGCGAAGGATCTCGGCACCGCCACGGTGAACGCACCGGTGGAAGCGGCGAAGGGCACGCCGACGCTCGCCGACGCGGACACGGACATGGCCGGGGTGCTGCTGGCCTTCCAGGCCTTGGGGCCGAAGCCGATCGAGACGCTCACCGCCGGCGAGGCGCGGCAACAGCCGACGCCCGCCGATGCTGTGAAGAAGTACCTCCAGGACCGTGGCATGAACGCCGCGCCGGAACCGGTCGCCAGCGTCCGCAACATCACCATTCCCGGTCCGGCGAGCGCCCTTACGGCGCGGGTCTATAAGCCGCACGGGGCGAGCGGTCGGCTTCCGGTGATCGTCTACTTCCATGGCGGCGGCTGGGTGATCGCCACAAACGACACCTATGATTCTTCGGCGCGCGCCCTGGCGAACCAGTCCGGTGCCATTGTCGTCTCCGTCGAATACCGCAAGGGACCGGAAGCGAAGTTCCCAGCGGCTCACCAGGACGCGCTGGCCGCTTACCGTTGGGCTCTGCGGAACGCCGGCCAGCTCGGCGGCGACCCGGCGCGCGTCGCGGTGGCCGGCGAGAGCGCGGGCGGCAGCCTTGCGATTGGCGTATCTCGGCTGGCGCGCCAGCAGGGCCTGGCGCTTCCGGTCCACCAGCTCCTGGTCTATCCCATCGCGGGATCGGACCTCAACACGCCCTCCTACCAGGAGAACGCGACCGCCAAGCCCCTGAACAGGGCAATGATGGCGTGGTTCTTCGACAAGTACCTGCGCAACCAGCAGGATCGGAAGGACCCGCTGATCGACGTCGTAAACGCGCCGGATCTGGCCGGCCTGCCGCCGACGACCATCATCATGGACGAGATCGATCCTCTGCGTTCCGAGGGCCAGATGTTGGCCGAGCGGCTGCGCATGGCGGGCGTGCCGGTCGAATCCCGAAACTACGACGACGTCACGCACGAGTTCTTCGGCATGGGCGCCGCCGTTGCCAAGGCCAAGGACGCCCAGGCTTTTGCCGGCAGCCGTCTTCGGCAGTCCTTCGGCTCCACTCCCCGGAGTTGAGGCGAACGATCCTCGAAGGGCGCGGTGCGGCAGGATTGCCGTGCCGCCCCTTCGGGCCAGAGAACGCAGTCGGTCGCCACGGTCCCTTTCGCCTTCATGACCTGGAACCAGATCCGTCCATTGCAGTTGGACCGGAGGAGTTCGGCAGGGTTTAGGCGGTGGTCGTGACGGCATGGCATGCGATCGGCGGGATGATCGCCGGGGGAGTCCTCCGCCGGCTTTTTCGCCCGTGTCCGCCAGCCGGTGATTGCGCCGACCGAAGCGCCATTCCGCTCCACCTCTATTCCAACGCACAGCTTCTCAAGCCATGTCCTGAAAGGACAGGTCCTGCGCTTTTCGTCTGCGCCGGACATTGTCGAGGTCCAAGTGATCGACCCGACCAACGCACCATTCCTGAGAACGGGCCGGTCGCGCAGGGTCCCGCGGCGTGCGGATCCGGGAACCGCTCTTGACGGCGGACCGGGTGAAGGATGCGACCGGCGTCTGAGAGGGAGCGCAGGCAGACCATGGACCAGCTGTTCACCGTTGATTGGGCGGAGATGTTCCTGCCGAGTCATTCCCTCCTGGACATCGCGATCCGGGGAACCTTCATGTACCTGTCCCTCTTCTTGATGCTGCGGTTCTTCCTCAAGCGGCAGACCGGAGAGGTCGGGATCGCGGATTTCCTGGTCATCGTCCTGATTGCCGACGCAGCGCAGAACGCCATGGCGGCGGAATACAAGTCGGTGACCGAGGGCATCGTGCTGGTTGGCACCATCATCTTCTGGAACATGGCCGTGGACTGGCTGGGCTATACCTTCCCTCGCCTTCGCTGGCTGACCCGGCCGCAGCCGCTCCTCCTGGTACGGGACGGTCGGCTGAACCGCCGCAACATGCGCAAGGAGTTCGTCACCGAGGAGGAGCTGATGTCCCAGATCCGCCAGCACGGCTTGTCCAGCCTTGGGGATGTGAAGGCCGCCTACATCGAGGGGGACGGCCGTGTCAGCCTCGTGAAGAAAGGCGAGTAGCCTGTTGCGCAAGTCGTGTTGCCGTTCCACCCAGTGCGGCGCGCTGGGTGCGCCGAACAGCAGGCCTGCGCTTGGCTAGGGTTGGGATGCGTGTGCTGTCCCGTTTCGCCGGCAGGCTCACTCCTGCTTCCAGGGCTCCAATGGCTTGCGCGCCGGACCATGGACGACGGCGCCGCCGGCGGTGAAGACCGAGCCGTGGCAGGGACAGTCCCATGTGCGGTCGGCATGGTTCCATGTGACGGAGCAGCCCTTGTGCGTGCAGGCGGCGGAAAAGGTGTGGACTTGCCCTTGATCGTCCTTCCAGGCGGCGACCGCTGTTCCGTCGATGTCCAGAACACCACCGTCACCCGGCGCCAGGTCGGCGAGCGACGCGATCCGCGTCGCCGTGTCGCCGCCGGGGTTGAAGTCGCGCGGCAGGTCACGCGTCGCGTCGAAAACGCGGGCCCATGCGTTCGGTCTGTTCAGAATCAGATCGGCAAGGATGAGGCTGGCGGCGGTGCCGTTGCTGATGCCCCAGGCGTTGAAGGCGACGCCCACATAAAGGTGACGACTGTCGGGGTTCGCGCGGCCGACCAGCGGCACCCGGTCCGGGGTCTCATAATCCTCGTTGGTCCAGCGGTACGCGATCTCCCCAATCGGGAAGCGCTCCCGAGTCCAAGCCTCCAGCTCACGCAGGCCAGCCAGGGTGTTGGGATGCTGCCCTTGCGGAAAACGCGGACCGAGCACCACCAGAAGCGGACCATCCGCGTCGCGGCCGCCGCGGATGGAGTGGGTCGGCTGCTCGGCTGAGAGGAACATGCCGTCGGGCAGGTCGGCGGCGGCGATCCGGGCGGCGATGGCCATATGGCCGCGCGGACGGGTCTTGCTGTGGAAATGCCCGTGCCCGGCGATGGGAGTGTGGCTCGCCACGATCACGTCGCGCGCGAGGACGGTGCCTCGGCTCGTCTCGACGGTACAGGGCTCTCCCTCCTCCGCCTTTGTCACCAGCGTGTCCTCGAACACCGAGCATCCGTCGCCCTCGATGGCGGCGGCGAGCGCCACAAGATACGTCGCCGGATTGAATTGCGCCTGATCGGAGAAGCGCACCGCGCCTGCGGTGGGGAAGGGCAAGGGCACCTCCGCGGTGAAGTCGGCGGGCAGCCCGAGCCGCCGGGCCAACTCGGCCTCGTCGCGCAACGCGTCGAGCCCGTCCTTCCCGGTGGCGTAGGTGTAGGCGTTCTTGGTCTCCAGGTTGCAGTCGATGCGCAACTCGCGCGCGAGATCGCGGATCAGTGCCAGCCCGGCCTGGTTCGCCTCGCCGTACAGGCGTGCCGTCTCCGCGCCGAAGCAGTCGGTCAGGTGGCGGTAAATCAGCGCGTGCAGGGAGGTGATCTTGGCCGTTGAACGACCGGTGACCTGACGGCCGACACGCCGCATTTCCAGCACCGCCACCCGTTTGCCCGCCCTTTTCAGCAGCAACGCTGCGGTCAGGCCCACGATGCCGCCGCCGATCACCGCGACATCCACGACCACATCCCCCGGCAGGGCCGGGTAGGCCGTGCTTGGCGCGTCGGCGATCCAGCAGGATTCGGCAGTGCCGGGGAAGATCCGCATGAGGCGACTCCAGATCGGGGCGAGGACACCCAGGCAACCATGGGAACACAAGGGAGGTTCCGGCCACGCAACCGTGCCATTCAGGGCCGGGGGCGGGACGCACCCTGCCGAGGGCTGTTCCCTAGGTGCGTCTTCGGCGAAGCATCCCGAACGGCGCGTCAACAAACGACCGGGAGTTCAGACCATGGCGTACGATCAAGACCGTTGGAGGCAAGACCGTTGGAGGAATGAGAACCGGAACTGGCGCGACGAAGGCCGCGACAACCGTTTCGAAGAACGTGAGTATGACGGCCCGCTGCGTGGCAACCATTTCCGCGATGAATTCCAGGACCGGAGCGCCTTTGGATACGGACGCGACGATTACGGCCGGGGTGGCTATGATCGTGGCGATCAGGGGCGCGAGGACCACGGCGCCCGCATTTATGGGGAGAGGAGCCTCTCCGGCATGGCTGGCGCGTGGCCGGGTGACCAGCGCTCCGGCGGACGTGGCGGCCAGGGGCGCTTCGGCGAGGATCGCGTCTTCGGCAGCCAGCGTGGCGGGTTCGCGAACTACGGCGACCGCTCGGGCTATGGCGACCGCTCGGGGCGCCAGCGTGGCGATGAGGAGCGCGGCTTCTTCGAGCGGGCCGGCGACGAGATGGCGACCTGGTTCGGCAGCGAAGACGCGGAGCGCCGCCGCCGCATGGACGCGATGCGTGGTGATTCCGGCGCCCAGCACCATCGCGGGCGCGGGCCGCGCGGCTACACCCGTTCCGATGACCGCATCCGCGAGGACGTCAACGACCGGCTGACCGACGACCCCTACATCGACGCGAGCGAGATCGAGGTCAGCGTCAGCGGCGGTGAAATCACGCTGTCCGGCACGGTCGACCACCGCGACGCCAAGCGCCGTGCCGAGGATGTCGCGGAATCCGTTTCCGGCGTCCGCCACGTGCAGAACAACCTGCGCGTCCAGCAGGGCGCTTTTGGCACGGGCGGCACGAATGCCGGTGCTTCGGCCATGGCCGGCATGGGCGGCGGTACGGGAACCGGAAGCGGTTTCATGCCCAGCGGCAACAGCAACAGCAAGGTCACCAGCCAGGGCTGATCCTGAACGGTCCTCCAGGGATATCCCCCGCGTCGGCACGCGGGGGATATCCCGGTTCCCGATACCCTGCCCGGGCGACAGGAATCTGGGAAGGGCTGCGGGTCGCGCCCTGCCACCGATGGGAAAGATCATGGAACTGTCGCGTCGCGCCGTAATGGCAGGCCTCGCCGCGGTGGGCTGTCCTCTCACCCCATCCCAGGCTGGCCAGGACGGCTTGGCGCCGCCCAAGCCAGCGGCTGGACGGGTCGAGCGGTTCGATGCCCTGGTGCCCCGCGGCGCACGGCTGCGGCGCCTTGCGGGCGGGTATGCCTGGTGCGAGGGACCGGTCTGGGCGCCCGCCTTCGGCGGCTTCGTGTTCAGCGACGTCAAGGCGAACCGGGAACACGTCATCGATCCCGCCACCGGCACGGTCCGGACATTGCGTGAGCCGAGCGGCTTCGCCAATGGCCATGCCGTGGACCGGGCGGGCCGGCTCGTCGTCTGCGAGCATGGCGGCCGCCGCGTCAGCCTGACCGGAAAGGATGGGGTGAACCGGATGCTGGTGGAGAGCTATCAGGGGCGGCGCTTCAACTCGCCGAACGACGTGGCCGTGAAATCCGACGGGACGATCTGGTTCACCGATCCGGTCTTCGGCCTCAAAAGCCCGGCGGAGGGGGGCGGGGGCAGGATGGAACTGCCGGGCGCCTTCGTCTACAGGTTCGACCCTGCGACCGGCGGCATCGACGCCGTTGCCAAAGAAGCCGGGCAGCCGAACGGGATCGCCTTTTCGCCGGACGAGTCCGTGCTCTATGTGTCGGATACGGCGCGGTCGCTGGAGCAGGGCTCGAACGGGCACGCGATCCTCGCCTACGACGTCGGGGCCGACGGCAAACTTTCGGGGCGCCGGGTCTTTGCCGAAATCGATCCGGGGGTTCCGGACGGCTTTGCCCTCGACGTGAAGGGGAACCTGTTCACCTCGGCCGGCGACGGGGTGCATATCCTTTCCCCCGAGGGCGAGGAACTGGGGCGAATCCCCACCCCTCGCACCGCTGCGAACCTCGCTTTCGGCGGCGTTCACGGCTCCACGCTGCTCATATGCGCCATGGACACGGTCTACTCCATGGAACTGGCGACCCGAGGTGCGGCGATCATTTGATTCCGCCGTCCCGGAACAGGTGGAGAAGGGATCGCGCAACAGTTTGGAAGGCGAGGGGTTGGAGTGCGGAGATCCTCGGCCGGCTTCCCGATGTTCCCGCGGCCGGCTTCCTCTTTTCCGGGAGATGTTCATGAAAGCCGTCGTTTTCCATGGCGTGGGCGACATCCGCGTCGACGAAGTGCCCCAGCCCAAGATCAAGGACCCGCACGACGCGATCGTCCGCATCACGGCGAGCGCCATCTGCGGTACCGACCTGCACATGATCCGCGGCACGCTGCCCGGCATGAAGCCCGGCACCATCCTTGGGCACGAAGGAGTGGGCGTGGTCGAGGAGGTCGGGCCCATGGTGCGCAACCTGAAGCGGGGCGACCGCGTGGTGATTCCGTCCACGATCGGCTGCGGCTCGTGCAATTACTGCCGCTCCGGCTATTTCGCGCAGTGCGACGAGGCCAACCCGAACGGCCCGGCAGCCGGCACCGCCTTTTTCGGCGGTCCGGAGATGACCGGTCCCTTCGACGGGCTTCAGGCCGAATACGCTCGCGTTCCCTACGCCAACGTCGGACTTGTGAAGCTGCCGGACCAAGTCACCGACGATCAGGCCATCCTGATCTCCGACATCTACCCGACCGGCTATTTCGGCGCCGAACTGGCCGAGATCAAGGCGGGCGACATCGTCGCGGTCTGGGGCTGCGGCCCGGTCGGCCTGTTCGCAATCCTCAGTGCCTTCCAACTCGGCGCCAGCCGGGTCATCGCGGTGGACGGGATCGAAGGCCGGCTGGACCGCGCCCGCGATCTCGGCGCCGAGACGGTGAACTACAATCAGGAAGACCCGGTCCAGGCGATCCGTGACCTGACCGGCGGCGCCGGCCCCGACCGGGCCATCGACGCGGTGGGTGTGGATTCCGAACGGCCCAAGACCGGCCCGGCGGCGGAGCAGGCAAACCAGCAGGCTGGACAGTTCGCACAGGAGGTCCAGCAGATCGCGCCGGACGCCAACCCGCGGGGCGACCAGTGGAAGCCCGGCGACGGTCCGTCCCAGGCGGTGACCTGGGCCCTGGATTCGCTGGCGAAGGCGGGAACGCTCTCGATCATCGGCGTCTATCCGCAGACCGACAAGTTCTTCCCCATCGGGATGGCGATGAACAAGAACGTCACCATCAATATGGGCAATTGCAACCACCGCAAATACATTCCCCGTCTCGTCTCGATGGTCGAGGCCGGCACCGTCGATCCGGCCAGGATCCTGTCGCACGTCGAACCGATGAGCGACGTCATCGAGGCCTACAAGCAGTTCGACCTGCGCAAGCCGGGGTGGGTGAAGGTGGAACTGGTCCCCGGCCGGTAGTGCCGGCGGCCACGGCTGCCCTGTTGTGGACGATGCCTGAACCTTCACGGAGAACGGACATGCCCAAGGCGGAGTCGAAGAAGCAGCAGATGGCGGCCGGTGCCGCGCTCGCCGCAAAGCGTGGTGACAAGCCGGCGTCCAGCCTCAAAGGCGCGTCGAAGGAGATGGCCAAGTCGATGAGCGAGAAGGAACTCCACGACCTGGCCGCCACCAAACGCAAGGATCTCCCGATGCGCGAGTCGAAGGATTAGCCATGCTGTTCCGGGACGACGGCGACGGCGTGATCGCCATCCCGCAGCCGAGTCATGCCTGGCTGTCGGGCCAACTGATGCGGGTTTGGGGAAACGATGCCTTCCACCCGCCGTCGCCCCGCGAGGAGGTCTGCCTGGGAGCGGAGCAGCACGACATCGGCTGGCTGTCCTGGGAATCCGAGCCGACGCTGAACCCGCGAACCGGCCGCCCGCACGGCTTTCAGGAACTCGATGCAGGGACGCACACCGGAATATGGACGCAGGGCGTGCGCCGCGCGCTCGCCTTCGGGCGCTACCCAGCCCTCATGGTTTCCCTGCACGCCGACACGATCTACGGAACCTTCTTCGACTTCGACAAGGCGTCGCGGGAGGACGCGGCGCTCGTCCGGCGCTTCCTGGAGGGGCAGCACCGTTTCCAGCGCGACTGCGTCGCGGCCTTGGCGGCCAATCCCCGCTATGCGGCGGACCTGACGCCGGACGCGCTCGAGCGCAACCGGCTGCTCATTGCCGCCGTCGACCGCATGTCGCTGGAGATCGGCTGGGGCGTCGGAAAGGAGGCGGTAATCCCCGACGTGCCGACCGACGGCAAGGACAACGCCGAACTTCGTCTCAGCGCGACAGGCGGAAACCCGGCCGATTTGCGCGTCGAGCCCTGGCCTTTCCAGGCGGCATGCATCGAGGTGGTCTGCGAGGGGCGCCGCCTGCGCGGACGCTTCACTGAGGAATCCGCAATGCGCCGAGCGCTCGAGGAGGCGGAGCCCGTCACGATCCTGACCGTCCTATCGCCGCGGTAGTTCGCATTGGCCATCCCGCAGCGCGCCGGATCACGAAGGGAGTGTTGAATTGCCATGACGGACGAGGGGCAGAAAACGCTCGATCGAGCCTATGAGGGGCTGGAGAAGGAGGCGCCCGACCGCGTGGCGCGCGCCATCCGCTGGCTCCGCGACCCGAAGGCGCGCTGGATCCGCATACCGCTGGGGGTGCTGTTCATCATCGCCAGCATGCTGTGGTTCCTGCCGGTGGTCGGGATTGAGATGCTGCCATTGGGTTTGCTGCTCATTGCGCAGGATGTGCCATTCCTACGGCGACCGGTTGGCCGGTTCATGATTTGGCTGGAGCAGAAGTGGGTGGCCTTGCGCCGTCATTGGCAGCGTGGCTGAAAAGCCCGTTGTTCCTATCAGCCAGCGTGGTGCAGGGATACCGGCCCGCACGCCGATGGCCACGTGGATGGCCTTGTTGCGCACGAAGCCCTCGTTACGGATCTTGACCCGGATGGCATCCAGGAACACCAGCGGGTAGACAGCCTCCAGAGGCCGGTTCTGCCAGGCCACCACCTCCTCGATCACCGCATCCGTCACCGTCGAGATCAGGTCGGCCGACACCTCGATGCCGTAGAACTCCCGCAAATGCCCCGTGATCTCCCGCGTCGACATGCCCCGCGCGTACATCGAGATGATCTTCTCGTCGAAGCCGGGGAAACGCCGCTGGTACTTGCCGATCAGCACCGTCTTGCGG
Organism: Azospirillum sp. SYSU D00513; assembly: GCF_017356015.1. GTDB lineage: Bacteria > Pseudomonadota > Alphaproteobacteria > Azospirillales > Azospirillaceae > Azospirillum. The sequence continues at coordinate 1,539 of NZ_JAFIQV010000036.1, read as the reverse complement.
CCATAGCCGTTGCGGCGGTTGCCGCTCTCGTCGCTGGCCAGGTGATGATCCAGCTCCGCGCGCAGGGCTCGTTCCGTCAGCGCATTCTTCAGCTGGTCGAGCAGCCCGTTCTGATCAAACGCCGTCTTGGCGTCCGCTCCGGCCAGCAGCTGGTCGAGGATCGCATCGGGGATAATCGGTTCTTTGCGTCGTGCCATCGAGGGCTCCTTCCGTTCTCAGCATACCCCCGCCGAGCACGAAATTCCGGATAGTCCCCGAGAGCCCGCTACCAAGTGAAAAATTTGGCAGGCAGGAAGGGGCGCGCCGGTAATGGCGCGCGCCTCAGTTAACATTAGCCTTTGTGCATTGGTTGAACAACGGGCACCGGATCATACTGGACCAGGAACCCTGCCCATGGTTTGTTACGGATGCTGGCGGTTTCGGCGAAACATCTTCCATACACCTTTCAGCATCGCGTAACGCGCAATCCATTTGAACATGGCAAACCTCCTCTAAGTGACTCTCCTTCCCATTCAACAGCCCAAGAGGAAATTTCTCACGGGCTACCTTGCCTTCGAGCGCCGTCAGGGAAATCGTCAAGGATGCTATCAATTTACTGACGGGCTGACGCGTAGTGGGCCAAAAAGCCTTCAATGGGATCTTGGCGCAGCCAGGAAGGATGTGGAACTCCCTTGCGAGCACCGCCAGCAAAAGGGGAGCTCTGGCCGGGGATAGGTCGCTTGGTTCGATAGGCATTGCCCACAGGCCGAAAGGCTCTGTCGAGCTTCTGCTCTCCCTAATGGCGGATTGCAGGCGGCGGCCCGAGGCTATAAGTGATTCCTATCGCCCACCATAATCCTGGCTGTGGGCGAATGAGAGACGTGTGTTCCCGCTGCAGTAAGGGGGCATACATGGCCCAGATCGAGCAATCTGTCGTTCGCAATCGGTCACTGGAGCGAAATCCCCTCCGGTATCTTTCGTAACGAGCCGTCCTTTCGGCGGGCAAGAACGTCGACTTGAGCCCCAAGGACTCGGACGCGAACGGCATCGCGAACCGCCGATTCCAGCGCCTGACGGCGCGACGGGAACTGTCCAATATGAGTGCCCGGTCCGAAGCCGACGGTCCAGTGTTTCCCCTTCTGCTCCACGACGTACGTGAAATGCGCTCTCGGTGTCATACTCGGCCTCTCTCGTATGCTCTCTGGGACTTGGCATTGTGATCGGCACATATTGATGCATTTTGTGCCGGGTCTTTCGTGCGCACAACCTAGGCAATAGAGCATTAACAGTTAGCATACTCCCTCTGTGGAGTACTTATCGGGTGGCAATAAAGTTTTGCAAAAAAGAGAGATATGCGGCGAGAGGGGCGACGGTTTGGTTAGGAGGCTTTCTGCGACAAGGCATCGGTAACCTCAATGCCGTCTCGGAATATGACGCCACAATTCACCTTAGGTAACAGGTTTTCGCCCCTTAGGCTCCAGACTCAATCAGAGCCAGTACGCTACAATGGTTGCAATGGTTATGGCTGACACATAGTTTCTGGCGAGCTTGTCATAGCGT
>NZ_JAFIQV010000035.1 GCF_017356015.1 Azospirillum sp. SYSU D00513 | reverse complement strand
TTGTACTTTTCCCGCTGCGCGTCTGTCCACATCGTCCACTCCTCCTGCCGTCACCAACAGGCAGAAGCAGGTTTCAGTCAAACAGGCTCCAGAGCATGTATTGCGCGTCTTGTGGACCGCGATCTATCCGGTTCGGCGTATTTTTTTCCAAGAACATTCCGAATCTCATAGGGGCACAAACGAAAACGCCGCGCTGGGAAGCGCGGCGTTCTGCTCTTTCATGGGCCCAAGGGGGAAGGGGCGGCCGAAGCCGGCCTTTCCGGTCAGCGGACGACCGGGATGTTCTCGACCTGGCTCACGTCGCGGACGGCGCCGCGGTCGGCGCTGGTCGTCATCGCGGCGTAGGCGCGCAGTGCCGAGGAAACGTAGCGCGTGCGCGCGGCCGGCTTCCAGGCGGCGGCACCCTTGGCGTTCATCGCGTCGCGGCGGCGCTGCAGCTCCTCGTCCGAAACGGCGAGCCGGATCGAGCGGTTGGGGATGTCGATCTCGATCGGATCGCCCTCCTCGACCAGCCCGATGGCGCCGCCGGCCGCCGCCTCCGGAGAGGCGTGGCCGATGGAGAGGCCGGCCGTGCCGCCGGAGAAGCGGCCGTCGGTGACCAGGGCGCACTGCTTGCCCAGGCCCTTCGACTTCAGGTAGCTCGTCGGGTAGAGCATTTCCTGCATGCCGGGGCCGCCTCGCGGGCCTTCATAGACGATGACCACCACGTCGCCGGCGACGATCCGGTTGTTGAGGATCGCCTCGACCGCCGCGTCCTGGCTCTCGAAGACGCGTGCCCGGCCATTGAAGGCGAGGATGGAGGAGTCCACGCCCGCCGTCTTCACGATGCAGCCGTTCTCGGCGATGTTGCCGAACAGCACGGCGAGGCCGCCATCCTTGCTGAAGGCGTGCTCCACGCTGCGGATCACGCCCTTCTCGCGGTCCAGGTCCAGCTCCGGCCAGCGCTTCTCCTGGCTGAAGGGGATGATGGTGGGCACGCCGCCGGGCGCCGCCTTGAACAGGGTGTGGGTGCCCTCGTCCGTGGTGCGCTTGACGTCCCAGCGGTCCAGCGCCTCGCCCAGCGTCTTGGAGTGGACGGTCGCGGTGCCGCGGTGGATCAGCCCGCCGCGGTCCAGTTCGCCCAGGATGCCCATGATGCCGCCGGCGCGGTGCACGTCCTCGATGTGGACGTCGGGAACCGCCGGGGCGACCTTGCAGACGTTCGGAACACGGCGCGACAGACGGTCGATGTCGGCCATCGTGAAGTCCACGCCGCCTTCCTGCGCGGCCGCCAGCAGGTGCAGCACGGTGTTGGTCGAGCCGCCCATGGCGATGTCCAGCGTCATGGCGTTCTCGAACGCCTCGAAGGTGGCGATGCCGCGCGGCAGGGCGGTGGGATCCTCCTCCTGGTACCAGCGGCGGCACAGATCGACCGCCATGCGGCCGGCGGCCAGGAACAGCTCCTTGCGGTCGGCGTGGGTGGCGAGGATGGTGCCGTTGCCCGGCAGGGCGAGACCCAGCGCCTCGGCCAGGCAGTTCATGGAATTGGCGGTGAACATGCCCGAGCAGGAGCCGCAGGTCGGGCAGGAGGACCGCTCCATCACCGCCGCTTCCTCGTCCGACACGGTCGGGTCGGCGGCGGCGATCATGGCGTCGATCAGGTCGACCGACCGGGTCTTGCCGCGCCAGTTGACCTTGCCGGCTTCCATAGGGCCGCCCGACACGAAGATCGCCGGAATGTTCAGCCGCATCGCGGCCATCAGCATGCCCGGGGTGATCTTGTCGCAGTTGGAGATGCAGACCAGCGCGTCGGCGCAGTGGGCGTTGGCCATGTACTCGACCGCGTCGGCGATCAGCTCGCGCGAGGGCAGGCTGTAGAGCATGCCGTCATGGCCCATGGCGATGCCATCGTCCACCGCGATGGTGTTGAATTCCTTGGCGACGCCGCCCGCCTTCTCGATCTCGCGCGCGACCATCTGGCCGAGATCCTTCAGGTGCACGTGCCCCGGCACGAACTGGGTGAAGGAGTTGGCGATGGCGATGATCGGCTTGCCGAAATCCCCGTCCTTCATGCCCGTGGCGCGCCACAGGCCGCGTGCGCCCGCCATGTTGCGGCCGTGCGTTGAAGTGCGGGAACGATAGTGCGGCATGGGTCACCCTCGGATGCGTAAAATTGCTTGCTGCGACAGATGGGCCGCAACACTAGCAATCCCAAGGGCGTGAAACCAGACTTTCGTTGCGCGCTGCTATGCGATCATGTCGCGTCTGCGTTCCGCGCGGCGCTCGGCCCGCGCCTCAGCCGGAGGAGGCGCTCTTCCTGGGGGAACGCTGCGGCTTCGCGGGCGCGGGCTTGGCGGATGCGGCTTTCGGCGGAGCGGCTTCGGGCGCCGTGGCCTTGGCGGCGGGCTTCTCGGGCGCGGCCTTTGGCGCCACCGGCTTGGCCTTGGCCTTCTTCGGCGGCTGCTCGCTGATCACCTGCCCGCCGGAGGCCGAGACGTTGGCGACCGAGGCTTCCGGTCCCGCCATGGCGGACATGGACTCCGCGGCGGCGCGCGTCGATCTGGCCTTCGTCGCGGCGTCTTCGGCACCGCCGGAGGAACCCTCCGCCGCAGTCCGGCTCAGTTCGGCGCGGATCTCCTCGACGGCTTGGTCCCAGTGCTCGCGGTCGCGGCCGTGCGGGTGGCCCTCGCTCTCCCAGATCTCGTGGGCGCGGCGGCGGATGCGGTCGTTGACCGCGTCGTCGGCGCTGTCGAAGCCGCCGTCGAAGCTGTTGTCGCCGCCCTTGCTGCTGGTGTCGGTCATGGAAGCCCTCCTTCCTCACCACTGCCATTCCGCGACCCACTTCTGGTGCGCGCAGAGACCGGGCAGGTCGGGAAACAGCTTTCCCGATTCAACGCCGAGGCGGTCGAGATGTTTCAGGATCTCCAACCGCGCCGCACCCGGAATCCTGATGCGTGTAAGCCGCAGTCCCTCGCGCTCCGCGCGCTCGGGGAATGCTTCTTCTGACAGTTGTTCCTCGAAGCTGAACAGCCCCTCCTGCGAGGCAATCCGGGAGGATAGGTTCGGCGGGTTGAAAAGATGGATGCGCGCCTGTCCTTCCTCTCCGGGCGATTCCGCACCCGGCTCCTCGCAGGCGATGAGGCCTCCGCCGCGCGGGCGCATCTCCGAAACCTTTTCCAGCGGCAGGACGAAGCGGCGGCTTCCGGGGCTGCTGCCGGTCTCCCAGACGAAAACGAAGACGTCGTCCCACGACTCGGGGCTGTCGTAGCGTCCCCGGTTGCTGGCCGCGAAGTAGAGCGCGATCAGCGGGTTGCGCGTCCAGTCCAGCAGCCGCGTCGGAAGCTGGTGGTGCTGCGCCACCGCCAGCCAGTTGAGATGGCAGGAGGGGGTCGTCTCCAGGAAGGGAAGGGACTGGCGCTGGAAGTTCTCGATCAGCCGCGCCTCGTACTCCCACAGCGCGAGCGTGGAATCCTCCTTCCCCGTGAAGCGGCGGATGTCCCGGTTGCGCTGCCAACTCCGCACGATGGTCGGCTTCATGTCCTCGCCCGGCCGCTTCGACCCGCGATAGCTGACCGACAGGTCGGTCAGGCCCGAGATGAAGGCGATGTAGTTGATGAGCGAGTCGACGAGCACGTCCTGCATGGGCCGGTCACCTTGGCGAAGGTCCCCATGGCGGGGTGCCCGTCAAACAGGCAGCCGAGGTGACGGTTCCGGCGGGCGGCTCAACCGCGGGCGGCGTCCAGCGCTTCCAGCACGCCGTCCACCTCCATGTCCGCGAGGTCGGGCGTGTAATGGGTGCGCAGGCGCGGGCCGCTCGCCTGCGGGACGGAGGCGTCGGACAGCAGCGCCGCCGTCGGGCAGCCTAGGGCCGCGGCGAGATGGGTCGGGCCGGTGTCGTTGCCGACGCAGCCCCAGGCGCCGCGCGCCAGCGCCGCGATTTCCTCGATTCCGGTGCGGCCGGTCAGATCGATGGCCTGCGGGCAGAGCGCGCGGATCGCCGCGGCGAGGTCCGCTTCGCCCTTGCCGCCGAGGATCACCGGGGTGACGCCGCGCGCGGCGAGCCGGCGGGCCAGTTCACCGTAGCGTTCCGCCGGCCAGCGCTTCCGTAGCCCGCCAGGGGAGGAGCCGGGGATAAGAAGGACATAAGGCTCCGGCAGGTCGAAGCGTTTGGTGTCGGCGGTCAGCCAGGACAGGTCGGCCGTGGCCTCCGGCACGATGCCGAAGGGGCGGAGTTGGCGGGCGTAGCGCTCCTGCACGGGCACCGCGCGCCGCCCCGGATAGTGGTCGGCATGGGACGCGCCGCGCGCCGTGCCCGACCATTCGGGCCAGGGCCCCGGCGCGAAGAGCCAGTAATAGCGGTCGGTGCGCGACTGCCCCTGCAGGTCGTAGACCCGGTCGAATCGCCCGGCGCGCAGCAGCCGCCGCACCCGCAGATAGTCGCGCGCCGAGCGCCCGCGCGGGTCCTCCAGCACCTCGTCGAACAGGGCGCTGAGCCGTGCCAGCGGTGCCAGGGAAGGCAGCGTCAGAAGGGTCAGATGGTCGCCGGAGTGGTGGCGGCGGATGGCGGCGAAGGCCGGCTGCGCCAGGAAGAAATCGCCCAGCGCGCCGAGCTTGACGACCAGGATGCGGCGCCCGCCCATCACTGTTCCTTTCCCGCCGCGTGGGCCGCCAGCGCCAGCAGCAGACCGGACGCCAGCATCCCGCACATCCACCAGGCCTGCCAGATGCCGTAGGAGGTGCTGGCCATCGCCAGGGCTGTGGCGAAGAGCGCCAGCGCGTGGGGCTGCGCCAGTTCCGCCAGCTGGCGGGTGCGGCCGAGCAGCAGCAGCGTGAGGGCCAGTGCCAGCGCCGCCCCGGCCGCGCCCAGCTCCAGCCAGATCTGGAGGAAGGCATTGTGGGGGTGCAGCGGCAGGAGCGAGGTAGCGAGCGTTCCGAAGCGCGACAATGCCCCCATCGGGTCGAGCGAGCGCGACGCGTCGATCCCATGGCCGAACAGGGGCGACGCCAAAGCCCGCTCTGCCGCCATGCCCCAGATCTCCACCCGGTGGCGGGCCGACGGGAAGAGCCATGGCGCGTCCGCAAGACCGGCAAGCCGGTCGAGCGTCAGGACCAGCGGCAGCACGCCGGCGAAGGCCAGCGCGAGGAACGCGGCCAGGAAGCGGCGCACGAGGTGCGGCGAACGCAACGCGAGCAGGTAGGCCACCAGGGCAAGCAGCCCGCCGACCATCGCCGAACGGCTGGAGAGCAGGAGCGAAGCCAGCGTGTAACCCGCCGGGATGAGAAGCCCCGCGTGCCGCCGCCACGCGCCAGTTCCTGGCCGGCGCAGCAGGAGTGCCGCCGGCCAGACCAGAAGGGCGAGGAGAACGGCGGTGCGCTTTGGCACGTTGCTCGCCTTCAGCGCCGCGACCGTCAGGCTGGGGTCCCACCAGCGGTGCAGGGGAAAGTCGAAGGCCCATTCCAGCAGGTACAGCCCGATGCCGATGGCGAGTCCGGTCATGAACAGACGGCCCAGCCGGCCAGCATCCCCGGCCGGAAGCCCGCGCAGCCATGCCCCGACGGCGAGGGCGCCGAGCGCCACATATCCCATCTCCAGCACGGTAAGGCCCGCGCGACCCGACGGGCTCCAGGACATGGACAGGGCGGCGAGCGCCAGCAGGGCGGCCGTGACGGCCAGGAGGCGGCCCGGATTGGGGAATGCCATGCTGTGGAAGAAGGAAAACGGCTTGCCGGACCGCGCCAGCCCGGCGAGCGCGATGAGCGTCATGCCGATGGCCCAGGCCGGCATGCCACGCGGCGCCAGCGCTACCAGCGGGCCTAGCAGGAGAAGCCAGCCGCCGGCCAGCCGCATCGGGATCGTCCCGGTCATGGACGGCACTTGGCCGGAACGCGCAAAGGGGAGGGCCATGGCCGCACGACTATCATAAACCAGGGCGCGGCTTAACAGATGGCCCGGGGGAAAGCAACCGGGGCAGGGGCGGCGACCGCCGCCCACGCGCCGGAGGACGCCTCATGAGGATAGCATGTACTCCTCGTACCAGCCGGACAGGCGCTTGGTGACCTCCCCCGGCTGGCCGGCGCCGATGGTGCGCCCGTCGATGCGGGTGACGGGGGTGAGGCCGCCAAGCGTGCCGGTAACGAAGGCCTCGTCGGCGGCGTAGGTCTCGGCAAGGGTGAAGTCGGTCTCCCGTACCGTCACGCCGTGGGCGCGGGCGATCTCCATCACCTTGCGGTGAGTGATGCCCTTGAAGTTGTACCGGCCGGTGGAGGTCCAGAGCTGGCCCCGGCGGACGACGAAGAAGTTGGTCGAGTTGCAGCTTGCCACGAAGCCGTGCGGGTCGAGCATCAGGGCCTCGTCCGCCCCGGCGTCGATGGCCTGGATCAGCGCCTGGATCAGGTTCAGGCGGCTGTGCGAGTTGAGCCGCAGGTCGAACACGTCCGGAGCGCTGCACCGGAAGGTCGAGGTGAAGAGCGCCAGCCCCTTCTCCTTCGCCTCGGGCCGGGGCCGCTTGTATTCCGCCACCACGACGATGGTGGCGCCGCCCAGCACGAAGCGCGGATCCTGGTTGGGCGTCTTCTTGCGGCCGCGCGTGATCATCAGCCGGATGTGCGCGCCGTCCTGCATGCCGTTGCGGTCGAGCGTCTCGCGGACGATGGCGGCGACCTCCTCCCGGCTCTTGCCGATGTCGAGCCGGATGGCGCCCGCCCCCTCGAACAGCCGGTCGAGATGGTCGTCCAGCGCCAGCAGCTTGCCGTTGACCAGCCGCAGCCCTTCCCAAACGCCGTCGCCCAGCACGAAGCCGCTGTCGAAGACGGAGACCGATGCCTTGTCGCGGGGCATGAACTCCCCGTTCACATAGACGAGGACCGACTCGTTGCGCGGGTCGTCGAGATAGCCCTGTGCACTGTCCTTGGACATGTCGCCTCTTGCCCTGATCCGTTTCCCGGATGCTGGCGTCTTTGCACCCGCCGGTCAAAGGGAGAGTGGGCGCCCGACATCGGGGCGGACGGAGGACGGAAAAGGAGGCGTGGGCATGCGGCGGAACAATCCGGCGCCGTACGCATTGCTTTTCGCGTCCTCAACCGCGAAGGCCCTGGCATGCAGATCGACCTGTCGATTGCCCTCGACCGCATCACCAGCATCGTACGGGGCGGAATTGCCCTGCTGCCCAACCTGGTCCTGGCGCTGGTCGTCTTCGTCGTCTTCCTGCTGGTGGCGCGGGTCGCGCGGGCGGCGATCACGCGGCTGGTCGGCCATCACGGCTCCCTGGCCCTGCAGCAGGTGCTGGGGCGGCTGACGCAAGGCGGCATCCTCGTGGTCGGGGGATTCGTCGCGCTGACCATCCTCGTGCCGACCCTGACCGCCGGCAGCCTCATCCAGCTTCTGGGTATCAGCGGTGTCGCCATCGGCTTCGCCTTCAAGGACATCCTCCAGAACTTCCTGGCCGGCATCCTGATCCTGCTGTCACGGCCCTTCCGCATCGGCGACCAGATCGTCTTCGGCAGCTACGAGGGCACGGTCGAGGACATCCAGACCCGCGCCACCATCCTGCGCACCTATGACGACCGCCGGGCCGTCATCCCTAACGCCAAGCTCTTCACAGATTCGGTGCTGGTGAACACCGCCTACCCGCACCGCGTGTCGGAATACGACCTGACGCTGCCCGCCGGCATCGAGGCGGAGCCTGCCAGGGAGGCCATCCTGCGTGCCGTGCGCGGCGTGCCGGGTGTCGCGTCCGATCCGCCGCCGGCCATACTGGTGACGAGGGGCGACCCGCAGGCGGTGGGGCTGAAGGTGCAATGGTGGGGACCGTCGCGTCGCGCCGACATGCTCCGCGTCCAGGACAGGGTCATGGAGGCCATCGAGACGGCGATGCGCGACGGGGGGACGGCGAAGACCGGCGGGTGAGGGCGCGCCGGTTCCCTGGCCGGCTCCGGCGCCCGGTGATGCTTCTTCGGCCCTCGCCGGGAAGTCACGCGCGGCACCGTTCAGGCGCTGCCTCATCTGGTCTTCGGCGATCGAACCGTTCCGGTGATCTTCCGTGGCGCCAGCACGCTCTGGGGCGCCTGGACCGAGAAGTGCGGTTCCCGCATCCGGACCTGCCGGGAATGTGTGTCCCTGATTCGGGAGATGCATCGCCCGTTTGCGCCTGCTCGATCGGCTCGTAACACCCTCCTGGACTCTCGCCCCCGCCGACGAAGCGCGGCTGCCGGACGCGCGGCGCATGGCTTCTCTTCTTGCGTGTGCGGAGCCCCTGCACGGGCTCCGCCCTTCGGCCGATTTGGCGGCGCAACGGCGTGCGCCGGCCGGAGCAGTGCAAGTGTCTGCAAACAAAGGTGAATTCGCCGAAAATGTTCATTGTGCACAAAAGACGTCCAGCGCAACGCTGCACAATGACCTGGGCAAGCAAAGCGCGGCCCCTTCCAAGAAGCCGATGCGGCCTTCCGTCCTATGCGGAAATGGGCGGAAAGAATCAACCCGACTGCGCTACCGCAGCGCAACAGCACAGCTTGTCATCCGCCCGGAAGCGGGGCTAGAAGGTGAGTGTCCGGCACCTCCGAATGGCCGGGGCCGGACCGGCTGTTTCAGCGGCCCGGAACAAAAGACACCTGATGAGGAAATCGCGATGGCGAGCCAAGGCGAGAGCAAGTGGGTTTACAGCTTCGGGGCCGGCGTCACCGAAGGCCGCGCGGACATGCGCAATCTGCTCGGCGGTAAGGGCGCCAACCTGGCGGAGATGGCCAACCTCGGCCTCCCGGTCCCGCCGGGCTTCACCATCACCACCGAACTCTGCACCTATTACTACGCCAACGGCCGCCAGTATCCGCCCGAGCTGAAGAGCCAGGTCGATTCCGCCATCGTCCGCCTGGAAGAGGTGATGGGCGCCCGCTTCGGCGACGCCGCCAACCCGCTTCTGGTCTCCGTCCGCTCCGGTGCCCGCGCCTCCATGCCCGGCATGATGGACACCGTCCTCAACCTCGGCCTCAACGATGCCACCGCCCAGGGCCTCGCCAAGCGCTCGGGCGACGCCCGCTTCGCCTATGACAGCTATCGCCGCTTCATCCAGATGTACTCGAACGTCGTGCTCAACGTCGAGCACCACCACTTCGAGGAGATCCTCGACGACCACAAGCGCCGCGGCGGCTTCAAGCTCGACACCGACCTGTCCGCCGACGACTGGCAGGCCGTGATCGAGGAGTACAAGCGGGCCGTCGAGCGCACGCTCGGCACCCCCTTCCCGCAGGACGTGCAGGAGCAGGTCTGGGGCGCCATCGGCGCCGTCTTCGGCTCCTGGATGAACCAGCGCGCCATCACCTACCGCCGCCTGCACGATATCCCGGCCAGCTGGGGCACCGCCGTCAACGTGCAGTGCATGGTGTTCGGCAACATGGGCAACGACTGCGCCACCGGCGTGGCCTTCACCCGCAACCCGTCCACCGGCGAGAACGCCTTCTATGGCGAGTATCTCGTCAACGCCCAGGGCGAGGACGTGGTGGCCGGCATCCGCACGCCGCAGCACCTGACCATCGCCGGCAAGCTCGCCAACAAGTCCGACCTCCCCTCCATGGAGGAGGTCATGCCGGAGGTGTTCCAGCAGCTCGACGAGGTGCGCCTCCAGTTGGAGAAGCACTACCGCGACATGCAGGACATCGAGTTCACGGTGCAGCAGGGCAAGCTCTACATGCTGCAGACGCGCAACGGGAAGCGTACGGCACCCGCCGCGCTGAAGATCGCCGTGGACTTCGCCGCCGAAGGCCTGATCACCCAGGAAGAGGCGGTCCAGCGCATCGACCCGGCCTCGCTCGACCAGCTCCTCCACCCGACGCTGGACCCGAAGGCCGAGCGCAAGATCATCGCCAAGGGCCTGCCGGCCTCGCCGGGTGCCGCCTCGGGCAAGGTCTGCTTCACCGCCGACGAGGCGGAGGCGCTGGCCGCCAAGGGTGAGTCCGTCATCCTCTGCCGCGTGGAAACCTCGCCGGAGGACATCCACGGCATGCACGCGGCCGCCGGCATCATCACCTCGCGCGGCGGCATGACCAGCCACGCCGCCGTGGTGGCGCGCGGCATGGGCCGCGCCTGCGTCTGCGGCGCCGGCGACCTGCGCATCGACGCCAAGGGCAAGACCATCTCCGTGATGGGCTACGAGATCCGCGAGGGCGACGTCGTCACCATCGACGGCTCCACCGGCGAGGTCATGCTGGGCGAGGTCCCGACCGTCCAGCCGGAACTGTCGGGCGACTTCGCCACCCTCATGGGCTGGGCCGACAAGATCCGCCGCATGAAGATCCGCACCAACGCGGAAACCCCGCTCGACGCCCGCACCGCCCGCAAGTTCGGCGCGGAGGGCATCGGCCTCAGCCGCACCGAGCACATGTTCTTCGACCCGGACCGCATCACCTCGGTCCGCGAGATGATCCTGGCGGAGAACGAGGCGGGCCGCCGCGCGGCACTCGCCAAGCTGGAGCCCTTCCAGAAGCAGGACTTCGTCGAGCTGTTCACGATCATGGCCGGCCTGCCGGTCACCATCCGCCTGCTCGACCCGCCGCTGCACGAGTTCCTTCCGCACAGCGAGAAGGACATGGCAGAGGTCGCTAAGTCGCTCGGCACCGACCTGCTGCACGTCCAGCACCGCGCCGCCCAGCTGCATGAGCAGAACCCGATGCTCGGCCACCGCGGCTGCCGCCTCGGCATCTCCTACCCGGAGATCTACGAGATGCAGGCGCGCGCCATCTTCGCCGCCGTCGCCGAGGTCGCCAAGACCACCGGCCAGGCCGTGACGCCGGAGGTGATGGTCCCGCTGATCGTCACGAAGAAGGAGTTCGACATCCTGAAGGCGGTCATCGACAAGGCCGCCCAGCAGGTGAAGGACAGCACCGGCCAGGACTTCGACTACATGGTCGGCACCATGATCGAGCTGCCGCGCGCTTGCCTGAAGGCGGCGGAGATCGCCGAGACGGCGGAGTTCTTCAGCTTCGGCACCAACGACCTGACCCAGACCATCCTGGGCCTCAGCCGCGACGACGCCGGCAGCTTCCTGCCGGAGTACCAGCGCCAGGGCATCCTGGAGCAGGACCCGTTCCAGAGCCTGGACCAGGAAGGTGTGGGCGAACTGGTCGCCATCGCCGCCGAGCGCGGCCGCAGCGTCCGCCCGGACATCAAGCTCGGCATCTGCGGCGAGCATGGCGGCGATCCGGCCTCCATCAGCTTCTGCGAGAAGGTCGGCCTGGACTACGTCTCCTGCTCCCCCTACCGCGTGCCGATCGCGCGCCTCGCCGCCGCCCAGGCCGCGCTGAGCGCCGACACGGTCAAGCGGGACTGAGCCGGAACCGGCACTCTTCCACCTGCCGACCTCGAAGGCCCTTCTCCCCGCAAGGGGGGAGGGGCTCTTTCTTTTCGCCTCGCGCGACCGTAGTTAGACGGAAACCGCCGCCGACCCGTCATCCCGCGAAAGCGCCATGGAGTGTCCATACCCCCGCGAGGCCGAATCTCACGGACAGACAACCACCTCCTCGTCATCCCCGCGAAAGCGGGGATCCAGAACGCCGCAGAACGGACGCTGTGGTGGAGTCCTGGACCCCCGCTTTCGCGGGGGTGACGGCCAAGTGGTTGCTATTCCTGTAGGTGCCCCTGCGGAGACATGGACACTTCGTAGCGCCAGGGTGGATGACGGACCGGCGCTCCACCTCTCGAAGCCTGCCGCAAGGCAACCGTACAGCCCACAGAGTCCCCCATGCCCCTGCCGCGCCTCATCGAAAGCCCCCAGAACCCCTGGTTCAAGCTGTGGGAGTCCCTGTCGGAAAGCCGGGGGCTGAAGAAGCACGGCACCTTCCTGCTGGCCGGGCAGAAGACGGTGCCCGAGGCGCTGGCCCGCTGGGCGGACCGATTCTCGGCGCTGCTGATCGATGATCCCGCGCGGATCGAGGGCTGGGCCGTGCCGCCGGGGCTGGACGTGGTCCAGCTCGCCCCGGCGCTGTTCCGCCGGCTCGACTTCAACGGCACCGACTTCCCGCTGCTGCTCGGCACGGTGCCGGAGATCCCCTTCGTCGATCTCGCCCGCCCGCCGCAGGGGCTGGAACTGGTCTGCGCGCTGGGTGATCCGAACAACCTCGGGGCACTCCTGCGCAGCGCCGCCTCCTTCGGCGCGCGGCGGGTGATCCTGCTGGAGGAGTCGGCCCACCCCTACCACCCGAAATGCCTGCGCGCCGCCTCCAACGCCCAGTTCGAGCTGACGCTGATGCGCGGCCCGCGCTGGCCGGCGCTGCGCGACGCGGCCCTGCGGGACCAGGCTGGCCCGCTCTTCGCGCTCGACGCAGGCGGCGAGGACCTGTCGGCCATCGCCTGGCCGCGCGACCTGCGCCTCGTGCTGGGGGAGGAGGGGCAGGGCGTGCCCGACGACCTGCCGGCCCGCCGCCTCTCCATCCCGACGACCGGTGCGGTCGAGTCGCTGAACGCGACGGTCGCGGCGAGCCTCGCCCTCTACAGCCATTTCCTCGCCACGCGGTAGTTGAGTTATTCTCCCGCACGCCTATTTGGCACAGACAGCCCGGCGAACGGGCGACGATGGGGGAGGTGGGGGTGATGGCAGACGTGGCGCCGGTGCTGGAGGAACATCCCTGGACGGCGAGCTACCCGAAGGACGTTGACTGGAACACGCCGATCCCGGCCGTGCCCGTCACCGACCTGCTGGACGAATCGGCCCGGCGCTTTCCGGACCGCCCCTGCCTCGATTTCCTGGGCAAGCGCTACCGCTACGCCGAGGTCGCGGCGCTGGTGGACCGCGCCGCGCGCGGCTTCCAGAAGGCCGGGGTGGTGAAGGGCACGCGGGTGGGGCTCTTCCTGCCCAACAGCCCCTATTTCATCATCGGCTACTACGCCATCCTCAAGGCCGGCGGCACGGTGGTGAACTTCAACCCGCTCTACGCCGAGCGCGAGCTGAGACACCAGATCGCCGACAGCGGGGTCGAGCTGATGGTGACGCTCGACCTCCACCAGCTCTACGACAAGATCGCCCCGCATCTGGGGGAGGCGCGGCTCAGGCGTCTCGTCGTCTGCCCGATGGCAGGCATCCTGCCTTTCCCGAAGAACTGGCTGTTCGGCCTGTTCAAGCGCAAGGAGGTCGCCCGCATCCCGCGCGACGACCGGCACCTGACCTTCGCGGCCCTGACCAGGAACGACGGCCGGCCCGAGCCGGTCGCCCTTGACCCGAAGGAGGACGTCGCCGTCCTCCAGTACACGGGCGGCACCACCGGCGTGCCGAAGGGGGCGATGCTCACCCACGCGAACGTCGTCGCCAACGCCTTCCAGGCGGAGGCCTGGTACTCCGACGCAAAGCCGGGCGACGAGCGCGTGCTCGGCGTGCTGCCGCTCTTCCACGTCTTCGCCATGACGGCGGTGATGAATCTCGGCCTGCGGCTTGGGGCGGAGATCGTCCTGCTGCCGCGCTTCGACCTGCTCCAGGTCATGAAGACCATCCAGGAAAGCAAGATCACCTTCTTTCCCCTGGTGCCGACCATCGTGACCTCGATCCTCCGGCACAAGGACCTGAAGGCCTACGACCTCTCCTCGCTGAGCTTCTGCATCTCCGGCGGCGCTCCGCTGCCGGTCGAGGTGATGCACGCCTTCGAGCGCAGCACCAGCTGCGACCTCGTGGAGGGCTACGGCGTCAGCGAGGCCTCGCCCGTCGCCTGCTGCAACCCGAAGAACGGCGTCCGCAAGAAGGGCTCCATCGGGCTGCCCTTTCCCGGCACGGTTGTGGAGATCGTCTCCACCGAGGAGCCCAGGAACGTCCTGCCCGTCGGCGAGCGGGGGGAGATCTGCGTGCGCGGTCCCCAGGTCATGAAGGGCTACTGGAACAAGCCGGAGGAGAACGCCCTATCCCTCCAGGGCGGACGCTTCCACACCGGCGATATCGGCGTCATGGACGAGGAGGGCTACGTCTACATCCTCGACCGCATCAAGGACCTGATCCTGTGCGGCGGCTTCAACGTCTACCCGCGCAACGTGGAGGAGGCGATCTACCTGCACCCGGCCGTCGCCGAATGCATCGTCGCCGGCGTGCCCGACCAGTACCGCGGCCAGACCGTGAAGGCTTACATCCGCCTCCACGAGGGCCGGAAGCTGACCAAGTCCGAACTCACCACCTTCCTGAAGGACAAGCTCTCGCCGGTCGAGATCCCGAAATTCGTGGAGTTCCGCGATTCCCTGCCCAAGACCCTGATCGGAAAGCTGTCCCGCAAGGCCATTCTCGAAGAGGAGGAAGCCCGCCGCGCGGCTTCCGGAAAGGCGCATGACGGAAACGACGAGTCAAAACCCGGCCGGCCCTGACCGCAAGGCGGTGCTGGTGCGCATCCACGGCAAGGTCCAGGGCGTCTGGTACCGTGCCTGGACGGTGGAGCGGGCGACGCAGGCGGGCCTGGCCGGCTGGGTCCGCAACCGCGCCGACGGCACGGTGGAAGCGCTCTTCGCCGGCCCGGCCGGGGACGTGGACCGCATGGTCGAGGCCTGCCGCCGCGGGCCGGAACACGCCATCGTCCGTGACATCGCCGTCGAGCCGGCGCGCGATCCCGGCACCGCTGTATTCGAGAAGCGGCCCACGCTTTAGCAAAGCGTTAGCCATGACGGCGCTACCCTCCGGCCATCGTTGATCCGCCGGGGAGGGGCGCCGTGAAGGGAAGAGCAGTGGGCGTCGCCGCCCTGCTTCTTGCAGCGGCGCCGGCCCTGGCCGCCGGGCCGCTGGAGCGCACCAGCCCGGGCCACATGGCCCCGGTGCCCCCCGGCAGCGACCTTCCCATCGCCCCGCCGCTGACGCATTACGCGTTGCCGCCGCAATGGGTGACGATCCGCAGCAAGGAGGACTGGCGCAAGGCCGGCCGGGTCGAGAAGGATCTCAGCAAGGCCTGCGCCGCCCGGACCTTCCGCGAGCGCATTCCCCTGCGCTTCCGCGCGATCTTCGGGAACGAGGTTCTGGGCGTCGCCTTCGGCCATGGGCTGAACCTGCACGACCCCAAGGGCAAGGCCGACCGCAAGCTGATCTACCTGTTCCGCAACGGCGACAGCACCGGCTGTACCGTGGTGTCCATGACCAACCAGGACGCCCGCATCCTCAACGAGGAGGCGGCTCCCCCTCAGTAGGGCCGAACACTTCGTCCCAGGACGCCATCAGCGCGGAGTCCACCTCTTCCATCATCACCAGATGGCCCAGCGCCACCATCGACGTCACGCCATGCTGCGCGATGCCGCAGGGGACGATGCCGCCGAAATGGGAAAGGTCCGGATCGACGTTCAGGGAGATGCCGTGGAAGCTGACCCAGCGGCGCACCCGCACGCCGATGGCCGCGATCTTGTCCTCCTGGCCGGGCAGCCCGCCATAGGGTCCCTTGTCCACCCAGATGCCGACGCGGCCCTCGCGCCGCTCCCCCTTGATGTTGAAGGAGGCCAGCGTCCGGATCAGCCAGTCCTCGAGCTGCGCCACATAGGCACGGATGTCCCCGCCGCGCTTCTTCAGGTCCAGCATGACATAGGCCACGCGCTGCCCCGGCCCGTGATAGGTGAACTGTCCGCCGCGCCCGGCTTGGTAGACCGGGAAACGGTTCGGCTCCAGCAGGTCCTCCTCGCGCGCGCTGGTGCCCGCCGTGTAGAGCGGCGGGTGTTCCAGCAGCCACACCATCTCGGGCGCGGTGCCCGCGCGGATGGCCTCCACGCGGGCCTCCATGGCGGCCAGGGCGTCGGGGTAGGGGACGGGTTCGTCGCTGATGCGCCACTCGATGCCGGATGCGGCAAGCTCGGGCGCGGCGTGTTCGCCGGGGGTCTCGATGGTCATGGAGTGTCTATATGGAATTTTTGCCGAAAAGCGAATACGGCGCTTGATCGATCAGCTGAAACCCCTTATACACCCGCTCCACCCGGTGAGCGCTGAAAGGCGGCGCTGGGGAGACTACCAGCCTCGTGCGGTCGTGGCGGAATTGGTAGACGCGCAGCGTTGAGGTCGCTGTGACAGAAATGTCGTGGAAGTTCGAGTCTTCTCGACCGCACCACTCCTCCTCCGGAGGAGATCACGAAAAAAGCCCGCTGGTCTTCGGACCGAGCGGGCTTTTTCGTTTCCCGGCTCCTTCCGGAACCGGCCAGGGCAGCCGGCACGCAAGCGGCACGCAACTTGCTGCACTGCAATCGCGGGCGCGGGCTTGACCGCCGCCCGGCGGATCCATCCCTTGCCCGGTGGGGAGAGCGCAGCGCATGGACATGGATGTGGGGAAGCCCGGAGCGGAGCCGGATATCGGCGCGGCCGCCCGCTTTCTGCTTGCCGCAAAGCAATGCAAGATCAGGGAGTTGGAACAGCTCGCCGTGATGAGCGATCTCGTCAAGGCGATCAGCGAACTGGTCCACGCCCTCCAGAAGGAACGCGGCAGCTCCAGCATCTATCTCGGCTCCAAGGGGAGGCGCTTTTCTGAGCAGCTTGCCCAACAAGTCGCCGATTGCGCCGAGCTTGAGCAGGCGGTGCGCGAACAGTTCGACCTGCTCGACACGCCGGGCGGCCGCCTCGTCTGCGGTGCGCGGCTTTTCAACCGCGTCGCCTACGCGGTCCATCACCTCGACCATCTCCCCGATCTGCGGGCGCGGGTGACCAGCCAGTCGCTTGCGCCGGAGGAGGCGGTCGCGGTCTTCACCGCCCTCATCGCAGGCTTGCTGGCCGTCGTGTTCGAGGCCGCGGACACCGCCGCCGACCCGGTGATCTCCCGCGCGCTGATCGCCCTGTTCAACTTCATGCAGGGCAAGGAGTTCGCCGGGCAGGAGCGCGCGACGGGTGCCGCCGGCTTCTCGGTGGGCCGCTTCGACGAGAAGCAGCACCGGCGCCTGCTGCACCTGATCGAAGCGCAGAACCGCTCCTTCCAGATCTTCGCCGAATTGGCCGATCCCGGCCTCGTCGCCGCCTTCAAGGCGGCCATGGACGGTCAGGAGACGGTCGAGGTCGAGCGCATGCGGCGCATCGCCTGCACCAAGGGCCTCGCCGGCAACCTGGAAGGCATCGAGAGCGCCACCTGGTTCACCCAGGCCACCCGCCGCATCGACGCCATGCGCGAGCTTGAGAGGCAGCTCACCGACGCGCTGCGGCAGCTCAGCGCCCGCAAGCTCGGCGAGGCACAGGCCGACCTGCAAGGCCACCGCAGCGCCATGGCGGAGATCGAGAGCCTGGAATCGGAGGCCCCGCGCTCCATCGCCATGTTCGTCGGGGAATCCGACCGCGCGCTGATCACCGACGCCGTGGAAACCGGCGTCCGCGTCTACAGCGTGGACGGGCTCAGCCCGAAGCTCGGCCGCTCGATCCTGGACCTCGTGCAGGAACAGTTCCGGCGCCTCCAGTCCATGAGCGACGAGTTGGAAGCGGTGCGGCTCGCGCTGAACGAGCGCAAGGTCGTGGACCGCGCCAAGGGGCTGCTGATGACCCACCGCGGCCTGTCCGAGGATCAGGCCTACAAGATGCTCCGCCAGATGGCGATGAGCCAGAACAAGCGGCTGGTGGACGTGGCGGAGGCCATACTCTCCATGGCCGAGATCCTGAAGGCATGACCTGGCGCCGGGCGCCTTCGGCGTTCTGGACAAAGCGCGGGCACCCCTATATCTCGTCTGCATCCCGGCGGTGCGCCGCCGGGTTCCCCCGAAACCCGCACACGCCCGCGCCACGGCCATCCATGGCCGCGCCACCGCCGGGCGTTGCCGACGCCAAGGGAGGGTGCGGGCATGCGCGCCGACGAGCAGGACACCACCGGCCGTGGTCCGGCCGGGCATCCGGAGCAGGGCGACCCGGACACGCACGGGGCGGGCCATGCGCACCCTCCGCACGACGACAGCGACGACGAGCGCGCCTACGGCGTCGAGCCGGAGTTCGTGGATGAGATCGCCGACCTGCTGCGCGCCGGGCGCGGCGAGGAGGCACGTGCTCTCATCGAGCCGCTGCACGCCGCCGACACCGCCGACCTGATCGAGCGCATCGGGCCGGACGAGCGGGCGCCGCTGATCGAGCTGCTGCGGCCCGGCTTCGACGCCGAGATCCTGGCCCACCTGAACCATGACCTGCGCGAGGAGCTGTTCGGCCTCTTCGAGCCGAAGGAACTCGCCGCCGCCGTCGCCGAGCTGGAAACCGACGACGCCGTCGATCTCATCGAGGATCTGGACGAGGAAACCCGCGCGCAGATCCTGGAGAACCTGCCGGCCGCCGAACGCGTGCTGGTGCAGGAGAACCTTGGCTACGAGGAATACACCGCCGGCCGCCTGATGCAGCGCGACCTCGTGGCCGTGCCGCAGTTCTGGACGGTCGGGCGGACCATCGACTATGTCCGAGCCGCCACCGAGGAGCTGCCGGAGGATTTCTACGACATCTTCGTCGTCGACCCGATGCACCGGGTCGTCGGCGCCGTGCCGTTGTCGCGGCTGCTCCGCCAGAAGCGCTCCACCCGCATCGCCGACCTCGTGACGGAGGAGGTGGACACCGTTCCCGCCACCATGGGGCAGGAGGAGGTCGCCAACCTTTTCCGCCATTACGCCCTGGTGTCGGCGCCCGTGGTGGATGCGTCGGGCCGGCTGCTCGGCGTCATCACCGTGGACGACGTCGTCCACATCATCGACGAGGAGGCCGAGGACGACCTGCTGAAGCTCGGCGGCGTCAGCGGCGACACCTCGGTCTATCAGCGCGTGCGCGAAACCGTGAAGTCGCGGGCGAGCTGGCTTCTCGTCAATCTCTTCACCGCCTTCATGGCGGCCGGCGTCATCTCGCTCTTCGAGGAGACGATTCAGACGATCGTGGCGCTTGCCGTGCTGATGCCGATCGTCGCCTCGATGGGCGGCAACGCCGGCACCCAGACGCTGACCGTGGCGGTCCGGTCGCTGGCGACGCACGAGCTGTCCTCCTCCAACGCCGCGCGCGTGGTGGGGAAGGAGGCGCTGGTCGGGCTGCTCAACGGCCTGATCTTCGCGGTGCTGGTCGGGCTGATCGCCTGGGGCTGGTTCGGCCCGATGATCGGGGCCGTCATCGCCTGCGCCATGGTCATCAACCTGTTCGTCGCCGGCCTGTTCGGCGTGCTGATCCCGCTCGGGCTGGAAAAGCTGAACGTCGATCCGGCGGTCGCCAGCTCCGTCTTCCTGACGACCATCACGGACGTGGTCGGCTTCTTCGCCTTCCTGGGGCTTGCCACGGCCGTGCTGCTTTGACGGAAACGCCGGTTTAACAAAAGCGCAAGAAGCGCTTGCAATTTTAGGACGTGCCACGGATAGTCCGCCCACTTGGCTTGGGGTGCTGCGCGGGGTTTTTCCCGCGTGGCTGAGATCACACCCATCGAACCTGTCTGGATAATGCCAGCGAAGGGAGCCGCCCAATGGGCACCGTGCCGTCATCATTGCCGCTTTCCGAATCCGGTCTGAAGCTGTCCGGGCCGAAGCCGTCCGTCGCCATCATCGGCGCCGGCGCCATCGGCCTGTCCATCGCCTGGAGGCTGGCGCAGGCCGGCTGCCGGGTCGATGTCTTCGACCGGGGGGAGGCGGGCCGTGGCGCCACCCACGCGGCCGGCGGCATGCTTGCTGCCTGCGTCGAGACGGAGCCCGGCGAGGATGCGCTCCTCCCGCTGACCCGCGCCAGCCAGGCGCTCTGGCCCGACTTCGCCCGCGCCGTGGAGGAAGCGTCCGGCCTGCCGGTGGACCTGCGCACGGAAGGGACGATGATCGTCGCGCTCAACGCGGATGACGCGGCCCGGCTCCGCTTTCTGCACGACTTTCAAAGTGGCCTGGGGCTACCGGTCGAATGGCTGACGGGCGGCGCCGTGCGCAAGCGCGAACCCTATCTCCAGCCCGGCGTGGCGGGCGCGCTCTTCTGCCCCGAGGACCATCAGGTCGACAACCGCAAGCTGGCGCTGGCGCTGCGTGCGGCGGTGATGCGGGCGGGCGGCCGGATCCACGAGCGGACCGAGGTCTCGGGCATCGAGACGCGGGGCGGCCGCGCCACCGGTGTCCGCGTCGGTGAGGAATTGGTCCAGGCCGATCAGGTGGTGCTGGCGGCCGGTGCTTGGTCGGGGCGGATCGACGGGCTGCCGGCGGCCGCGCGCCCGCCGGTGCGCCCCATCAAGGGGCAGATGCTCTGCGTCCGGATGGACCCCGCACTCCCGCTGCTGCGCCACACCGTCTGGACCCAGACCGGTACCTACCTGATCCCCCGCCTCGACGGACGCCTCCTGGTCGGCGCCACGACCGAGGAGCGCGGTTTCGACGACCGGATGACGGCGGGCGGCCTCTTCGCCCTGCTGGAGGGCGCCTGGCGCGCTCTGCCGGGCATAGCCGAGCTGCCCGTCGAGGAGACCTGGGTGGGCTTCCGGCCGGGCAGCCGGGACGACGCCCCCATCCTCGGGAGCTGTGCCGTGGAGGGGCTGGTGCTGGCCACCGGTCACCACCGCAACGGCATCCTCCTGACCCCGGTGACAGCCGACGGCATCGCCCGGCTGATCTTGACCGGGGAGACCGATCCGGCCATCGCACCCTTCGGGCTGGACCGCTTCGCACCCAAGAAAACCGCTCTAGGAGCCCTCGCATGACCGCATGCATCCGCGTGAACGGCAAGGACCACGAGCTGCCCGCCGACACGGTGGCGGCGCTGCTCGCCGGCTTCGGCATCCAGCCCGGCGCGCGCGGCGTGGCCGTCGCGCTCAACGGCGCCGTGGTCCCGTCGCGCCGCTGGCCGGAGACGCCGGTCGCCCCCGGCGACGAGCTGGAAATCATCCGCCCGGTCCAGGGCGGTTAAGGAGAGAGTCTCATGAACGCCGACAGCTTCACCATCGCCGGGCGCACCTTCCGGTCCCGCCTGTTCATCGGCACCGCCGGCTACCCGAACCAGCAGGTCATGCTGAACGCCATCGAGACGAGCGGGGCGGAGCTGGCGACGGTTGCGGTCCGCCGCATCAGCCTCGACGGCTATTCGGAAAGCCTCGTGGATGTGCTCGACGGGCGGATCGGGCTGCTGCCCAACACGGCCGGCTGCCTGACCGCGAAGGAGGCCGTGCTGACGGCACAGCTCGGCCGCGAGGCGCTCGGCACCGATTGGGTGAAGCTGGAGGTTATCGGTGATCGCGAGCTGCTCTATCCCGACGTGGAGGAGCTGCTGCGCGCGACGGAGGAGCTGGTCGCCGACGGTTTCACCGTTCTGCCCTACTGCAACGACGACCCGGTCACCTGCCGCAAGCTGGCCGATGCGGGTGCCGCCGCGGTGATGCCGCTCGGCGCCTTCATCGGGTCCGGCATGGGAATCCGCAACCCGCACGCCATCGAAGTGATCTGCGCCCGCAACCCCGTGCCGGTGGTGCTGGACGCGGGCATCGGCACGGCGTCGGACGCGGCGCTGGCCATGGAGCTGGGCTGCGCCGCCGTCCTGCTCAACACCGCCGTGTCGAAGGCCCGCGATCCCGTGCTGATGGCGGCGGCGATGCGCGACGCGGTGGCCGCCGGCCGCTCGGCCCATCTGGCCGGCCGCATCCCGATGCGCCGCTTCGCCGAGGCTTCCAGCCCGCAGCTCGGCTTGATCGGTTCCTGACCGCGCGGCGTTTCGCCCGATCGCTCCCAAACCGGGATCATCGAGAGCCGGCCTCCAGGCAGCCAGTGTGGTGCTGCCCGGAGCCGGCTCTTTTCGCATGGGCAGGTTTCAGCTTTCTGGCACTCAAAGCCATGTTAAGCCATCCTGAATATTTGCAATACATACAAACTGTTCTGCCACTGAATGCACCTACCGGGGTATGAATTGACTTTGCGTTGCAAGAGGAACTGATTTACACATCAACATGCTGGCTCGCTCTGAACTGATGGCGGCCCGTGGCAGCGGAGCAGAAAGACGTTAAATACTCTTGCTGATCCAACGCCATGAGAAAACGCCGTGGTTCCTGCCGAATGAAGTCCGAGGATACTGATGAACCTGAATAGGATTTCCCTGTCTGCCAAAGTGACGGCCATGGTAATGGGCTCGCTGGTCATTCTCGCCACGACCATCTATTTCGTGAGCGGCCTTGTCCTGAGTGATCATGCAAAATTCCAGGCGCAGGAACGGCAGGAATCCAATATGCGCGTTGCCTGGGACGTGCTGCGCCAGTACGGGCGGGAGTTCCGGGTGGACGCCGGCAGGCTCTATGCGGGCGACGTCCCGTTGAACGACCTCTCCGAACCGGTCGACCGCGTGAGGGAGCTTGTCGGCGGGACCGCGACGGTCTTCATGGGCGATCTGCGGATCACGACCAACGTGATGAGGCCGGACGGCAGCCGGGCCGTGGGAACCAGGCTCGCGCAGGGGCCGGTGTACGATGCCGTGCTCGTCCGTGGCGTGCCCTACCGGGGCGAGGCGGACATCATGGGAACGCCCTTCTTCACCGCCTACGATCCGATCAGGGACGCTTCCGGCAAGGTCATCGGCGTGCTCTATGTCGGCATCCCGAGTGCCGAGTTCTTCAGTGCCGTGGAAGGACTCGAACAGCGGATCGCCGGCCTGAGCGCGATCATCGTCCTCGTGGTGGCCGGCGGCTGCTTCCTGGCCGGACGTGTTCTGTTCAGCCCGTTGGCCGGGATGCGGACCGCGATGGAAAGGCTTGCCACCGGCGACCTGTCGGTCGAGATCCCCTGGGCCGCGAGGGCCGACGAGATCGGCCGGATGGCGCAGGCGGTTCAGGTCTTCAAGGACAATGCCGTCGCCATGGAGCGCCTGCGGACCGAGCAGGAAAGCGCGAAACGGCGCGCGGAGAAGGCGCGGAAAGCGGAAATGGCACGTCTGGCCGACCAGTTCGAGGCTAGCGTGAAGGAGTTGTCGGAGACGCTCGCATCCGCCGCGACGGAGATGCAGGCATCCGCCTCCTCCATGTCGGCCATCGCCACCCAGACCAGCCATCAGGCCGGCGCCGTCACGGCGGCGTCGGAGCAGGCCTCCGCGAATGTCGGCACGGTCGCCTCCGCGACCGAGGAGATGTCGGCCTCCATCGCCGAGATCGGCCGTCAGGTGTCCAGTTCCGCCGAGATCTCCGCCACGGCGGTGCGCGAGGCGACCCGGACGGCGGACATCATCACCGGCCTCGTCGAGGCGTCACGCGAGATCGGCGACGTGGTGCGGCTGATCAACGACATCGCCACCCAGACCAACCTCCTTGCGCTGAACGCGACCATCGAGGCGGCGCGCGCGGGAGAGGCCGGCAAGGGCTTCGCGGTCGTGGCGTCGGAGGTCAAGGCGCTCGCCAACCAGACGGCCCGCGCGACGGAGGAAATTCAGGCCAAGGTCATGGAGATCCAGGGTGCCACCGGCGGCGCCCAGGACGCCATCGTCAACATCGGCCGGACCATCGAACGGCTGCACGGGATCGCTTCGGCCATCGCGGCCGCGGTTGAGCAGCAGGAGGGCGCCACCCGGGACATCGCCGGGAGCATCCAGCAGGCAGCCCTGGGCACCCGCGAAGTGCTGGGCAGCATCGGCGGCGTGAGCCACGCGGCGACGGAAACCGGGGTTGCGGCGAGCCAGGTGCTTGGTGCAGCATCGAGCCTGTCGCGCGATGCCGAAAGGCTGAAGGGCGAAGTGGAAACCTTCGTCGCGACGGTCCGCGCAGCCTGAGGACAGACCCTCCATGAAGACCTTCGAGCCCCGCGACCCGGATTGGGAGGCGCGCTGCCGCGCCAAGGTGGATCTCCAGCCAATCATGCGGACGTTGGGAATCGAGCTGACCGGGCTGGAGCCGGGCTTCTGCGAGATGCGCATGCCCTTCCGGGCCGACCTGACGCAGCAGCACGGATTCTTCCACGCTGGCATGGTCACGACGCTGGCCGACAATGCCGGCGGTTTCGCCGGCTACACGCTGATGCCGGCGGGCAGCGAGGTGCTGGCGGTCGAGTTCAAGGTGAACCTGATGTCCCCCGCAAAGGGGGAAGCGATGATCGCCCGCGCCCGCGTGCTGAAGCCCGGCCGCACGCTGACCGTCGTCTCGGTCGAGGTGTCGATGCTCGACGGCGGGGTGGAGAAGGACTGCGCGGTCATGCAGCAGACCCTCATCTGCCTGCCGTCGAGCTGACCGCCGGTCAGAAGCGCATCGTCCGGACCTGCTCCGCCAGAGTCTTGCGGGCGGCCTCGATCTCCCGGCGCGCGGCGGCGATGTCGCGGGCAAGCCCGTCCAGGCCGGTTTCCGCCTCGCCCATCTTGTCGAGCGTGCGCTTGTAGAGGTCGCTGTCCTGCGGCAGCGTGCCAAGGTTCTCGCGCAGGCGTTCCTGTTCGCCGACCAGTTCGGACTGGGACTGCTCCAGCGCCGCAACGCGGCCTTCCGCGTCGGAGAGAGTGGCGCGCAGGCCGGCGAGGCGGGTCATGGCCTCGCGCATGGCCGCCGGAAGTTCGGTGGCCGAGGCATACTGCTCGATCTGGCCGGGGGCGAGATCGGTCAGGATGATGCGGTCGATCTCCGGCCGCTCCAGGACGACGGCCAGGGCCGCGATCCGCCCGCCGGTCACCTTGACCGGCAGCCGGTAGGCGTCGGCCGTGGCCTCGGGCGGCGTGCCGGCGGGCTCCACGAGCGTCCAGCCGTGCCGGCGCGGGTGTTCGATCAGCACGGTGCGCTCCTCGGCCCCGGCCGCCGCGATCCGGTAGGTGGTGGACTGCCGCTCGATGCGGGTGAGGCGGAGCACGCCGTTGGCGACGCTGGCACCGGTGATGGCGCCGCCGGGCTTCTCCTCCCGGTCGATGGTGACCGCCGGATCGACCGCGAAGCTCAGCAGCCGGCTCTCGCCGGCCGGCAGCGCCGCAAGGCGGGCGTCGCCGACATAGGCCGGGGCTCCGCCCACGCTTTCATAGAGCGTCAGCACGCCCGGCGGCAGGCCGCCGTTTCCGCCCTCGGCGGCGTTGCTCAGCCGCACGGCGGCGAGCGGGTGGCGGGGGTGCGTCCCCGGCTGGTAGAGCGCAAGGCGCTCGGCGGGCAAGGCGCGGGCGACGACCGGCATCATCAGCGTGCCGCCGTTCGCCAGGGTCACGGGCTGCGGGTAGCGGAACAGGACCTGGGCCGTGGCCTCCGCGCTTTCGGCGGCCATCGGCGCTGCCGGCCGCTGCGGCGCCGGGGCCGCCAGCTTCGCCATGGGGGCGATCATGGCCGGAGCCGGTGCCGCGGCCGGCGGGGGCGCCATCGCCGCACCCGCGCGGGATTCGGCCATGCCGTCGACCATCTCCATGGCACCCTCGTCGGGCTTGGGCAGCACGCGGCCGAGAACCTCCACGGGCACTTCCGGGCGGTTCACGAAATAGGCCGTGTAGAGGGCCTGGCGGAAGGTCACGGGGTTGCCGGACACGACGCTCAGCTCCACGTCGCGCCAGTCCTCGCCGCTGAGATTCTCCAGGACCGCCCAGCCCTGGAGGTCGCCGGACGCCGCACCCGCCTGCGGCAGGGTCAGTCGATAGGTGGACTTCCACAGGGGTGCCGCGACCACATAGGCGACGCGCAGCGTGCGGGGTTCGGTTCCGGCGGTGCGGATGGTCAGGCGCCGCCGCTCCTTCGCCGCACCCTGCGCCACGGCGGCCAGCGCCTGGTCGAGCTGGGCCTGGATGGCGGGGTCGGTGAAACGCAGGCTGTCGGCTTCCTCGAGGATGAGCTGGCGCACCCCCTCGGCCGTCATCAGGGCGACGCGGTGGCGGGTTCTGGTGCCGCCGCCGTTGGGAAGCTGTTCGGTCTCCTCCGTGACGGCCAACAGGCGGCCTGTGACCTCGCGGGCGCCGGCGGCGCGCAGCTCCGCCCCTTTCAGGGCGTTCAGCAGGGCGGGCAGGGAGGTCAGGTCGCCGGGCGTGAAGGGCAGTTCGCGGAAGGCGGTCTCAAGCGGCTCCTGGCCGGGCAGGGCGATGGTGCCGACGCCGCCGCGGTCGTCGTAGACGACGATGCTCTTCAGCACATCGTCGACCTGGTCACGGCGCACCTCAAGCGACAGCTCCGCCGGGCCGGACACGCGCGCCTCATACTCGAAGTAGCCGACGCCGCCGCTGGACAGCATGACCCGCTTCAGTGCCAGCCCCTCTTCCCCGGCGGCCAGGGCGGGGCCGGCCAGCAGGAGGGGGAGTGCGGCGGCGAGGAGGGCGTGCGGGCGGCGGGTCATGGAGGGGCTCTCCGGTGGTTGAACGGCCCCCTATCATTACGGCCCGATTGAGGCCGGATTGCGGAAGCTTGGCCTCTACCGCTTCCAGACGGTGCGGCCGCCCTTGCCGGCCTTGGACCAGTCCTTGGCGAAATAGGCGAAGTCGCGCGAGGGGCGGCCGAACAGATAGCCCTGGGCCAGCGGCACGCCGAGCCGGGCCAGCAGAGCCGCCTGTTCCTCCTCCTCCACCTGCTCGCCGACGAGGTCGAGCCCGAGCTGGCGGCAGACGTCCACCATGGAGCGCAGCATCGCCATGTCGCGCGGGTTGGCCGCCGCACCGCGCACAAAGGTGCCGTCGATCTTCGCGTAATCGGCCTGGAGGCCGTAGAGCGACTGGAAGGAGGTGGCGCCCGCCCCGACATCGTCCAGGCAGATGCGGTATCCGGCCCCGCGCAGCGTCTGGAGGACGGCGTTGAGCTGGGCGATGTCGGTGACGACGACCGTCTCCGTCACCTCGATCAGCAGCTTGGAGGCGAGGTCGCCGTAGGGTTCCGTCACCCTCTGGAACTGCTGGAGGAAGAGCGGGCTCATCAGCGTCTTGGCCGAAAGGTTGATCGCCACATCCGGCAGCTTCGGCTCCCTGTGGTAGAGCCGCAATGTGTCGAGCACGGACTGGGTCAGCAGCAGGTCGAAGTCGTGGATGAGGCCGACATCCTCGGCGAAGGTGATGAAGTCCAGCGGCGAATGCGCGCCCTCGATCCGGGTCAGCGCTTCCAGATGATGGACCTCCCCGGTCTCGATCGAGACGATGGGCTGGTAGACCACGGTGAAGTCGCGCTTCTCGATGGTCGCGCGCAGGCGGCCGATGCGTTCGACCGCGTCGGACATCATGCGCATGGCGCCATCCTCCAGATTGGAGATGGTGAACTCCCCGTCCTGGGCCGAGGCGAAGGCCTGCACCGTGTAGACCAGCGCGCGGGCCGCGTCGCCGGCGTCCAGCGAGTCGTCGGAGAGGTCGAGCGACCAGCTGCGGATGCCGCCGGGAAGCTCGCCGCCGGCATCGTGGATGATCCGGGCGATGTGCTTCTCGACCTCCTCGCCGTCGATGTCGGATGCGTGCACGATGCCGAAGCGGTCGGGAGCGAGGCGCCCGGCGCTGTCGCCGTCCGCCGAGATGCCGCGCAGATAGGCGTCGATCCCCTGGCGCACCTCGGCCGCCGCCCCGTCGGGCAGCGCCTCCGTCATGGACTGGAGCCCCTCGACCAGCAGCATCATCAGCCCATGTTCCAGCCCCTTCTCGCGGGCGCGGAGGATGCGGTCCTCCAGCACGCCGGTGAAGCCCGGGCCGTCCAGGAGCTGCCCCGTCGCCGCGGCGGCGGCCTCGTGGGTGCCGCGCGGGCCGGAGGCGAGCAGGATCGAGAGGAAGAGGGAGCCCGGGCAGGATTCGAGGCGGCAGCCGCCGAGCAGGGCCGGGAAGCGCTGGCCGTCGATCGCCTGGAAGGTGACGCGGGCCGGCTTGATGCGGGTCTTCTCACCGATGCGGTCGAACAGCACCTGGACGTATTTGCGGTCCGACGGCGCCACGAGGTCCAGAAGGCTGCCGCCGGCCAGCCCCGACACGTCGCCCGCCGTCAGCCGGCAGCGCGCCCCGGCGGAAAAGAGGATGCGGCCGCGCGTGTCGGTTTCGATCAGAAGGTCGGCGGCGGCGAAGGCGAAACCGACGAAGCGGTCCCGTTCACGGCTGGAAGGGCGAGGCTGCCCGGCCGGGAGAGCCCCGGCGGAGGGCGCCGCCGTCGGCTCAAGCACGGCCGTGGCCGGATCGCCCGGCCGGCCCCTCATGCCCTTCGCCACAGTCGACATGCCCTGCCGGATCGCTCAAAGGTTCTGCTGGCCACGCCAGCTGTCCCCGAGACGGTAGCCTCCCCGGCATTCGAATAAAAGTCGCAAGAAAGCCACAAGCGCAGGCCTATGACTTTCGCCTGTGCGTTCCGGCTGTCCGAACGGCTCGCGTCAGCGCGAGCCCTTGGGGAAGAGCCGGTTGACGTGGCCCATCTTCCGGCCCGGCCGGGCCTCCGCCTTGCCGTAGAGATGCAGGCGCGCGCCGGACTCGGCCAACAGGTCCGGCCAGCGCAGCACGTCGTCGCCGATCAGGTTCTCCATCTCCGCGTCGGCCACATGATCGACCGAGCCCAGGGGAAGGCCGCAGACCGCGCGGACGAGCTGCTCGAACTGGTCGGTCAGGCAGGCGTCCATGGTCCAGTGGCCGGAATTGTGGGGGCGGGGGGCCAGTTCGTTGACCAGCACGCCGCCGTCCGGCGTGACGAACATCTCGATCGCCAGCACGCCGACGAGGTCCAACGCCCCGGCGATGCGCCGGGCGATGCGGTCGGCCTCGGCGGCCGTCGCGGCGGAGACCTTGGCCGGGGCGATGGTCCGGTCGAGGATGCCGTTCTTGTGCCGGTTCTCCACCGCCGGATAGGCGATCATCGCGCCATCCGCCCCGCGCGCGACGATGACCGAGACCTCGCAGGTGAAGGTGACGAAGCCTTCCACGATGCCCGCGTCCGGCGCATCGGCCACGCCGATGGAGCGCCAGGCCTCGGCCGGGTCGGTGTCAGCACCAATGCGGGCCTGCCCCTTGCCGTCATAGCCGAGCCGCGTGGATTTCAGGACGCAGCGCGGCCCGATCTCCGCCACCGCGCGGGCGACCTCGGCGGCGCTCCCGGCGGCGCGCCAGGGCGCGGTGCCGATGCCCAGCCCGTTGACGAAGGATTTCTCCGCGATGCGGTCCTGCGCCACCGACAGGACGCCCGCACCGGGGTGCACCGGCGTGATGCGGGCGAGATGCTCGACCGCCGGCACCGGGACGTTCTCCCACTCCAGCGTGATCACGTCCACGGACCGGGCAAAGGCCTCCAGCGCGTCCAGATCATCCCAGCCGCCAACGGTGGAGGCCGCCGACACCTGCTCGCAGGGGCTGTCCGCCGCGTCCGGCGCGTAGACATGAACCTTGTAGCCCAGGCGGGCTGCGGCGAGCGCCGTCATGCGGCCGAGCTGGCCGGCGCCGAGCATGCCGATGGTGGCGCCGGGGCGCAGGCCGGGGGAGGGAATGCTCATGTCACGTCCTCGGGGAGCGGGATCTGGGATGGGCTGGCCGATGGTGGGGCCGGGGGTTTGCGCGGCCGGATCAGGCGGGGTCGTCCACCGGCGCCTCGGCGACGGCGGCGGTCTGGCGGGCGCGCCAGGCGTCCAGTGCGGCGGCCACCGCCGGGTCCCACAGCGCGATGACCGAGCCGGCAAGGAGGGCCGCGTTGATGGCCCCGGCCTTGCCGATGGCGAGCGTGCCCACCGGGACGCCGCCCGGCATCTGCACGATGGAGAGCAGGCTGTCCATGCCCTTCAGCGCGTGGCTTTCCACGGGAACCCCGAAGACCGGCAGCGGCGTCATTGAGGCGGCCATGCCCGGCAGATGGGCGGCCCCGCCGGCCCCGGCGATCACGACCTTGAGGCCGCGGTCGCGCGCGGTCGTCGCGTAGTCCACCAGCCGGTGCGGCGTGCGGTGCGCCGAGACGATGCGCGTCTCATGCGGGATGCCCAGCGCCGCCAGCGTGTCGGAGGCGTGCTTCATGGTCGTCCAGTCGGACTGGCTTCCCATGATGATGCCGACCAGCGGTTGCCGGTCCGCGGCGGCGGCCTGGGTGGCGGTGGCCTGGGCGGCGGTGTCGGCGGCGTTCGTATCGGCGGGCACGGTGTGGCGCTTTCCTCAAGGTCCGGAAAGCGGCGCATTATATGAGGCGCGTGCCCGGAGTCCAGCGTGCAGAGGGGCGCGGCCGAGGCCGCGGCCCTGCCGGGAGGGGCCGTGCGGCGGCTGTTGTGCGGTGTCGTGCTGAGCGGCTTCGCTGCACAACGGGCAAAAAGGGCGAAATGCCGTTGCCGTTCAGTGGGTTGGCACTGATCGCGCCGGGAAGGGCGTCTGTGCAGGGGACGGAGCGGCGCACATCGCCGCGCGCTTCACGCAATGATGTCGGGCAGCAGACGGCTCTCGATGACCGCGATCTGGTCCTTGAGCATGAGCTTGCGCTTCTTCAGCCGCTGAAGCTGAAGCTGGTCGTACGGCGGGCGTTCGACGAGGCGCGCGATGATGTCGTCGAGATCGCGGTGCTCGACGCGCAGGGCGGCCAGTCTGTCCTTCAATATCTCTTGCTCGTTCATCCGCGAAAGTCCGCTGGCTAAGCGGCGCGGACTATAACAGATTTCACCGTCCGCGATACGCCGAAACCTCCATTCGCGTCGGGGGTTATGGTGTGCGGGCGGAAACGGCGGAGTGGGATATCACATGGCGGCGAAGAAGCGGATCGGCATCCTCACCAGCGGCGGCGACTGCGCCGGCCTGAACGCGGTCATCCGGTCGGTGGTGCACCGGGCGGCGGGCCAGGGCTGGGAGGTTCTGGGCATCCGGGAGGGAACGCAGGGGTTGCTGGACCGTCCGGCGCGCACCCAGGCGCTGGACCTGCAGACGGTCGACGGCGCCATGATGCGCCAGGGCGGCACGATCCTCGGCACCACGAACCGGGGCGACCCCTTCGCCTATCCGATGCCGGACGGATCGGTCAAGGACCGTTCGGACGAGATCATCGCGGGTTACCGGGAACTGGGGCTGGATGCGCTGATCGGCATCGGCGGCGACGGCAGCTTCGCGATCCTGCGCAAGTTGGCCCAGAAGGGCGGCATCAACCTTGTCGGCGTGCCGAAGACCATCGACAACGATCTGGGTGCCACGGAGCTGTCGGTCGGCTTCGACACCGCCGTGGGCGTGGCGGTCGAGGCGCTGGACCGGCTGCAGCCGACGGCGGCGAGCCACCAGCGCGTCATGGTGCTGGAGGTGATGGGACGCGACGCCGGGCACATCGCGCTGGCTGCGGGCATCGCCGGCGGGGCAGACGTCATCCTCATCCCGGAGGTGAGCTATTCGGTGGAGCGGATCGCCGCGAAGATCCAGGAGGTCCGCTCCACGGGCCGCAACTTCGCGCTGGTCGTCGTCTCCGAAGCCGTGCGCACGCTGGAGGGAAGCGGCATCAAGAAGGCCCTCCAGGGTGGCGAGAAGCGCTATGGCGGCATCGGCGACTACATCGGCGAGCTGATCGCCGACGCGACCGGGGCGGAAACCCGCGTCACGGTGCTGGGCCATGTCCAGCGCGGCAGCCCGCCCAGCCCGCGCGACCGGCTCGTCGCCTCCGCCTTCGGGGTGCACGCGGTGGACTTGATCGCGGAGGGCCGGTTCGACCGCATGGTCGCCTGGTCGAACCGCGGCGTCATCGACGTGCCGATCGAGGAGGCCATCCGCAAATACGCCTGCGTCGAACTGGACAGCGCGCTGGTCCGGACCGCGCGCGGGCTGGGCATCAGCCTGGGCGACTGAGCGGTGGACGGCGGCGACGACAACAGTGGTGGCGGTGGCGGCAACCCGCTCTGGGACTTCTCGCTGGCGGTCTACGCCCGTCCGGGCGTGGCGGCCGCCTGCCTGGGCCTTCAGGACCGGCGCGGCATCGACGTCAACATGCTGCTGCTGGCCGCCTGGGCCGGGCGGGCCTGCGGCGTGGCGCTGTCGCGGGCGGAGCTGGAGCGCATCGATTCAGCAATAAGGCCCTGGCGCGAGGAGGTGGTCCGTCCCCTGCGCGCCGTGCGCCGCTGCGTCAAGGGCGAGGACGCCGGCCTGTATGACCGCATGAAGGCGGCGGAGCTGGCCGCCGAGCGCATTCAGCAGGACCGGCTCTTCGCGCTGGCCGGACTGACGGTGGGGCAGGGCGGCAGCACGGAACTGGCGCGCGCCAACCTGGGGCTTCTGCTGCCGGACGGGGATGCTGAGGACCGGGCGGCGGTGGAGGTGGTGCTGGGGGCGGTGTGAGGCAGCGTCTGCTTCCCTCTCCTGCCCCGGGAGAGGGATCGAACGCTGCCACCTACCGCGTCACCACGGTGCCGCCGTAGATGTGCTGGTCCTCGGACACCAGGAAGGGCTTGCCGGCGTAGAAGGCGGAGCAGCGTTTGCCGGCCTTGAGGCTGGTGAGGGCGACTTCCCATTCGCGGCCGCGCGGGCTGACGATACGCAGCTTGAGCTGGTCGAGCATGGGATAGAGCTGGTAGCCGTCGATGTTCGCCGGTTCGCCGCTCCCCTTCAGCGCGTCCTGCCCGAAGGTCAGGGTCTTGCCGCCGAGATCAACGCTGATCTCCTGCATCCAGGGGCAGCCGCCTCCCCCCTCGGCGGCCAGAGAGGGCGCCGCCGTCAGCAGCGCCGGGAGGAGGGAGATCGCGAAAAGGCGGGAAAGCTTCGGCATGGAGGGGTGGACGGTCCGGTTCGTGGATAAACTCCACGGCATTCCACCCGGCAATTGCAAAAATTGTGTTAAGCCCCGCCCTTCAACCCTTGGCGGCCTCTCGAAGGCCGGCCGCGCCGGCCCCCTTGCCCGAATCGTGGGGGTGCTTACTCGACCGGGCTGAAGGTCTTGTGGTCGGGCGAGAGCGCCCAGATGGCGCCTTCCTCCAGGTCGAACCACCAGCCGTGCAGTTCCAGCTCCCCGGCTTCCATCTTTTTCCGGATGAAGGGGAAGGTCAGGAGGTTTTCCACCGAGGTGCGGATGGCGGCGCGTTCGATTTCGGCGGGCGTTCCCTTGAACTGGTCGGGGCCGGGGCCGTCGGCATACTGGTCGAAGGCACCGGCGGCGATCGACACCCAAGGCGCCACGAAGTCGCCGTCGATGGATTCGCCCGAGCGCAGCCGGATCAGCCCCTGGATGCCGCCGCACTGGGCGTGGCCGAGGATGATGACGTGCGGCACGTTGAGGACGCGGACGGCGTATTCGATGGCCGCTGAGGTGCCATGATAATGGCCGTCCGGCTGGTAGGGCGGGACGAGGTTGGCGACGTTGCGCACGACGAACAGCTCGCCCGGCTCGGCACCGGTGAGCAGGGCCGGATCGACCCGGCTGTCGGAGCAGCCGATCAGCAGGACCTGCGGCTTCTGCCCCTCGCTGACGAGCTGGCGCATGCTCGCGGGGTTGCGCTCGTAATAGGTCGCGCGGAAGGCCTTGAAGCCAGCCAGCAGCTGGCGGATGGGTTCGTACCGCTGTTCGTCGGTCATGGGTCGAACGTCCTCTCCTGGTGCCGGCCCGCCCCGCGCGGACCATTTCTGCCGCACGGGGTATAAACGAGGGGCGGGTTCCATCCAAGGGGCTGTAACCGGCCTGTAACGAAAGTCGTGATTCAGCCGTCCGTTTCGCCCCAGCGGCGGACCGTTCCCGTGTCCAGCCCGAACAGGTCGAGCGCGCGCCCCACGGCATGGTCCACGAGGTCGTCGATGCTCCGGGGCTTGCTGTAGAAGGCGGGAACCGGCGGTGCAATGATCGCTCCCATTTCGGCCAGCGCCGTCATGGTGCGGAGATGGCCGAGATGCAGCGGCGTTTCGCGCACCATCAGCACCAGCGGGCGCCGTTCCTTCAATGTTACGTCGGCAGCCCGCGTCAGCAGGGTGGAGGTCACGCCGGTCGCGATCTCGCTCATCGAGCGGACGGAGCAGGGAGCCACGATCATGCCCAGCGCGCGGAAGCTGCCGCTGGCGATGGAGGCGCCGATGTCGGCCGCCGCATGGTTCACCGAGGCGAGGGCGCGCAGATCCGCGACCTTCATGTCGGTCTCGTGCGCCAGCGTGACCTCCGCCGACCGGCTGATCACGAGATGCGATTCGACGCCGATCCGGCGCAGGGTTTCGAGCAGGCGGATCCCGTAGATCACGCCCGACGCACCGCTGATTCCGACGACGAGGCGTGGGGGGGAGGTCATGGCCGCCTGATGTAGCGCGCCCGGACCGGCGCGTCCAGTGGGGGAGGCCGGAACGGTTCCGGCCGGAGCGAACCGGCCACGATGCATCGCAGGCGATTTATTTGGCAACGATGAATGCGCATGGCAGCCAACCGGATGCAGCGCGCACTTTAATATCGCACACGACACGATCGCGGCATATGTTTCCCTCACGGCGATCGACGGTCGCCACCGAACAGCAGAACGAACCAGCCGGCGCCATGAGGGCGACGGCAAACAACCCAAGGCCCCGAGAGGCCGAACAGGAGATTTACCATGACCATCCGCAACGCCATCGCCGCCGCCGCCCTGTCCACCGTCGCCCTGCTGTCGGGCACCGGCTTCGCCGCCGACTTCGGCGCGCAGCTGAACGAGGCCAAGGCCGAGGCCGCCGAGGCGGCCCGCGAGACCCGCGAGGTCGCCGCCATCCACCTGAGCGCGGCCGAGGGCTACGCCCGGTCCGGCAATCAGGCGAGCGCGCAGCAGTACCTGAACTTCGCCCGCGGCAAGCTGGGCCTGCCGGTCACCCAGGCCCAGGCCGCCCAGCCGGTCGTCGCCTCCGGCGCCGCAGCCCAGGCCACGCAGGACAACGGCATCACCGGCCTGCGCCCCGAAGCGCGCTGACCGCCCGGCGCGCAAGCGGCGGGGGCCTGCCGCTTCCCTCCCAGGCTCCCGCTCAATTGTTCCGAATTTCTGAACAGTCTGCTTCAGTATTGAGAGTTTATCCCGAACCGGGGAACTCTTAGCTTTCTCTCACGGCCGGAACGACACCGGCCACCCCCTCAGCCCCCGGCGTACCGCCAAGGGGGCGCACCCTTCAAGGAGACCTTCCATGACCATCCGCACCACGATCGCCGCCGCTGCCCTGTCCACCGTTGCCCTGCTGTCGGGCACCAGCTTCGCCGCCGACTTCGGCGCTCAGCTGAAGGATGCGCAGGTCGCCAGCCAGCAGGTCGACCGCGAAACCCGCGAGGCGGTGACGCCGGCTCTGAACGCCGCCCAGTCCCTCAGCGCCTGGGGCGCCCAGGGTCAGGCGCAGGATTACCTGACCTACGCCCGTGCCAAGCTCGGCCTCTCCGGCTCGGCCATCGCCGCCACTCCGGTGGTCGCCGCTCCGCAGGCCGCGGCGGTCCAGGCGAGCGACAACGGCATCGTCGGCCTGCGCGCCGAAGCGCACTGACCGCCACGGTCCTACCGTCCCGAAACGAGCAGCAGTCTTCCCTCAACGGCCGGCACAACGCCGGCCACCACTTTGGCCCCGGCGCATCGCCTAGGGGCACGACCTTCAAGGAGACCTTCCATGACCATCCGCACCACGATCGCCGCCGCCGCGCTGTCCACCATCGCCCTGCTGTCGGGCACGAGCTTCGCCGCCGACTTCGCCTCGCAGCTCTCCGAGGCGCAGGTCGCCAGCCAGCTTGCCGAGCGCGATGCCCGCGAAGCCGCCGTCCCGGCGCTGAACGCCGCCCGGTCGCTGAGCGCCTGGGGCTACCAGGACCAAGCGCAGGACCAACTGAGCTTCGCCCGCAACAGGCTTGGCCTGTCCGCCTCCTCGGCCATCGTCGCCGCGCCGGTGGTTTCGGCTCCCCAGGTTTCGGACGCGGGCATCGTCGGCTTGCGCGCCGAAGCCCACTGACCGCGACGCCCGCTTGATCCGGGGACCCGGCTGTCAGGCCGGGATCTCCCGTCACCTTCCGCGAGGGAGTTTCCGATGAGCCTTGCCTGGTCCCTGGCCGAGGGCGCAGCCCTTTCCACCGTGATCGTTACCCTTTACGTCATTTGCTTCGCCGCCCAGTAGGGCCGGCGGCGTGCTGCCACCCCTTGCCGGTTCCGTGACGACGCACCATTCTCCCCCTTCCCAACGCGCGGGGGAGCCCTGAAAGGGGCGGATGTGCGCGGCTGGTCTTACTCGGAGCGTCACCAGCGTCATACAAGCAACGGCCGAGAGCGCGCGGCCTCCTTCTCCTTTGGCACGGTGCGCCCGG
Organism: Azospirillum sp. SYSU D00513; assembly: GCF_017356015.1. GTDB lineage: Bacteria > Pseudomonadota > Alphaproteobacteria > Azospirillales > Azospirillaceae > Azospirillum. The sequence goes on along the minus strand of NZ_JAFIQV010000035.1, from coordinate 43,566 downwards.
ACAGCGGTGGAAGCCTTCAATGAGGGAGGCGGCCACCGCTCCCGGTCACCCGGCGCCCAACGCTTTTCTCCCAATTCGAATCCGCGCGTGATCCCGATGGCCTCGACGAACGCCTCGTCGTGGCTGACCACGAGCAGGGCGCCGTCGTAGGCGCGCAATCCCGCCTCGATCGCCTGGACGGCGTCGAGGTCCAGATGATTCGTCGGTTCGTCGAAAATTTCACCGTCCGTGTCCTCGCTGCGGCCCTTGCACAAGGCCCATCGCGACGCGCGGCATGCCGCCCTGGGCGGCCTTGCGCTGGCCGGCCCAGTCCTTGCGCGCTTCCGACCGCGCATCCAAGCCGGCGCGCGGGCCAGCGCCGACCGAAGCCGCTCCTCCAGGGTCCAGTCGGCACCGGCAAGCTCCTCGCCGTCCGTGTTGCCGCTTTCCGCGCGGCGGAGCAGGGCGAGCATCGTGGTCACGCCGAACAGGTCCGCGACCGTCCTGCCGGGGGCGGAGCCGGTGGACTGGCGCATGACGGCGAGCGTGCCGTTCAGCGAGACGCTTTCCGTACGGGGGGGAAGGCTAAGCGCGATCCCTCATCGGGCCAAGGTGGTGTGTTCCGGCCGTCAGGGCAGGGCGGGAACCGCGCGTCCGGCCGTCTCCCGCCGCAGGGCGTCGAGGAGGCTGGTCCGGTCGAAGGGCTTGGGGATCAGCGGGATGCCCAGCGACACCGCCTCGGCGGCCATCTCGCTGTAGCCGGACATGAGGATGACGGGGAAGCCCGCCCGCTCGTCGCGCAGGCGCTTGGCGAGGCCGAGCCCGTCCAGGGGGCCGGGCATGCGGATGTCCGAAACCAGCACGTCGCCGACACCTTGCCCGATGGCGTCCAGCGCGGAGGCGGCGTCGGTGAACTGCCGCACCTCGCAGCCGGATTCCGTCAGCACGTCGGCGATGACCTGGCGGACGTCGTCGTTGTCCTCGGCGAGGATGACGCGCAGGCCGGGCGGCAGGCCGCGGACGGTCATGACGTCGCCGGGGAGTTCCGGGGCGGGTGAGGGGGCGGCCTCGGGGATGCGGACCGTCACGGTGGTGCCGGCGCCGACGGTGCTCGCCACGCTGGCCGTCCCACCGGCGGCGCTGGCGAAGCCGTAGACCTGGCTGAGACCCAGGCCGGTGCCCTTTCCGAGATCCTTCGTGGTGAAGAAGGGCTCGAAGACATGGGGCAGGCTTTCGGCGGGGATGCCGGCGCCATTGTCCTCCACCGACAGCTCGACCGCAGGCGGTTCGGATGGGGTCGAGGCTGGCGCGCGGCGCAGGAGGATGCGGAGCGTGCCCCCGGACGGCATGGCGTCGCGCGCGTTGGCGGCGAGATTGAGGAGCGCCAGATCGAGGAGAACCGGATCGACGCGGACCAGCAGGCCGGGGGCGAGGTCGAGCCGGAGGTCGATGTCCCCGCGCAGGGAGTGGCGGATCAGTTCCAGATTGTCGCGGATGCGCGCCGCCGGGTCGAAGGTCGTGACCTGCCCGGCGGTCCCCCCGCGGGAGAAGACCAGCAGGTCGCGCATCATCCGCGCGCCCTTTTCGACCGCCATGTCGATGGCCGCAAGGCAGCGCTCCAGCCGGGCATCCTCGGTCAGGCCGTGGGCGCGCAGCCGCAGGCGCAGCACCTCCGCGTTGCCCTGGACGCCCATCAGCAGGTTGTTGACGTCGTGTGCGATGCCGCCCGTCATGCGGCCGAGCGCCTCCATCCGGGCCGTGCGCTCGCGGGCGGAGGCCTCGCGCCGGTCGGCGATGATTTCCCGCCGGAGCAGCCAGATGAACAGTCCGGTCAGCACGAGGGTGGAGAGGCAGGCGGCGCCCAGCAGCCAGACGGCACGCCGGATGGGCTCCTGGTACAGGTCCAGCGGCAGGGCGACGTGCGCCGACCAGCCGGTCGCCTCCGATGTGCGGTAGGCGGTGACGGTGGGCGTGCCCTCCGGCGTCACCCCGTCATAAACGCCGGCACCCCCCTCAGCCCGAGCCCGCGCGGTCGACTCGCTGGCGAGCCCGCCGACCCGCCCCGGCACGTTGGGCGCCACGACGACGCGCCCGGCCCCGTCGATCAGGAAGCCGCGGAAGGCGGGGCCGGTGGAACTGGTCAGGATGTCCTTGAGCCGGTCGGGCCGGACGGTGGCGACCAGCGTGTGGGTGACCGCCCCATCGTGAATCACGGGAACGCGGACGCTGAGCATCCCGTTGGGGCTGCGCTGGGAGGGGCCGGGGCCGGCCAGATTGCCGATGATCGCCTGCCGGGTGGCGACGACCTTGTCATGGCCTTCCCTGTCCACGACCGCCGGCAGGGGGAAGTCCGGGGGCAGGCCCGTGTTCAACAGCTGATGGCCTTCCGGGGCGGCGAGTATGACGCGGTCCCACAGGGGCAACTCGGACTTGAAGCGGACCGCCTCCTCCCGGAAGGCGGCGAGGTCCGGGGGCGTGGGGTCCAGGGCCGGGGACCGGGCGAGGACCTTCAGCAGTTCGATCTGGGTGGACAGCTCGCGCTCGACGCGGTCCAGGACCTCCGCCGCGCGGCGGACGGCCTCGTCCCGCAGCCGGACCTGCTGTTCGCGCAGGGCGAAGACGGTGCCCCCGGCCGCCAGCGCGATGAGCGGCAGCAACATTCCAACAAGGAGGAGGAGCAAACGCTGCCGCACTTCACTGCTCCTGGAAAGATCGATGCGTCAGCATAGAGTGGGCGCATCCGGCCCTGTCAAGAACGCGCGCCGTGTGCGGCGGGGCATGGCGGAGCCTTGGCGTGGTTGGCTTCAGCCGCGCTGGAGAAGGTTCTCGATGGCCTTAAGCAGCGCGCCCGTCATGAAGGGCTTGGTCAGCACGATCAGCCGGCCCGGCTCCTCGCGCGGGATGCTGTCGCTGTAGCCGGTCATCACGACGATGGGCAGGCCGGAGCGGCGCTGGCGGATCAGCCGGATCAGGCTGTTGCCGTCCATGACCGGCATGCGCATGTCCGTCACCAGCAGCGCCGCCGGGTCCGATTCGTCCAGTTCCAGCGCTTCGAGCCCGTTGTGGGCCACCGTGACCCGGTAGCCATGGTCTTCCAGCATGCCCGCCAGGGCGAGCGCCACGAGATCCTCGTCTTCGGCGATGAGGATGTGCGGAGAAGCGTCCATCATGTATCCAGCCAGCGAACAGCGGTTGCCTGCATAGCAGGTCCCATACGGAATGGGGTGTGAAATCGGGTAAGGAAGTTGTGGAGCATCGGGATGGCTCAGCGGGCCTGGGGCGGGTGACCGGTCGCGCCGGACCTCATGCGGCGCGCCTTCTCGCGCCGCAGGGCGTGCTGTTCCCAGAAGAGCAGGCGCAGGTGATGGCCGGCGGTGGCCTCGATGTCCAGCAGGATCAATTCCCGGATTTCCTGCAGGCGAAGCTCCAACTCCTCCGCCGGCAGGCCGGCGAGGTCGGCCGCCGCCGGCAAGGCGGGAAGGGCTGGAGGAGGGGGCGCTTCATCTTCTTTGCCACTCGCCACAACCCGATGTCCCGTGCCGTCACGCCGTCATGATCGGACCCATTGATGCAGCCTTGACCGTTTCGAGTCAAATTAACATAGGTTAATGGAGGCCCGGGGTTGGACGCCTGTTTCGAGGAGCGGCAACGCCATGCTGGGCAGTCGTTCCGAGCGGGCGGTGGGCCGTTGCCTGGGGATGCTCCGACAGAATAGGGCGAGGTTGCGCGAACCCCAAGCGGACATGAAAATGCCGGGAGGTTCACGCGGGGCGATTTTGCCCGGATTTCCAATGGGTTAAAGGATTGGGGCAGCGGACGGAGCGCCGGTCTGTTAGGCTGTGCAGGCGGGGTTCGCGCGAAAGCGGGAATTTCTGGTTCTTGGACAAGTGGATAGACAGAGGCTGTCGCTCCCCGTGCGGGAGCGTGGATTGAAACGCGCGCGTCCCCGCCGAGCACCGCTACCGCGCCGGTCGCTCCCCGTGCGGGAGCGTGGATTGAAACTGTGGTTGCCGGGCGCCCGGCGCGTGAGGATTAGGTCGCTCCCCGTGCGGGAGCGTGGATTGAAACATGTCTCGTGATTGTGGCGGCCGGCAGCGCAGGGGTCGCTCCCCGTGCGGGAGCGTGGATTGAAACACGGGCATGTTCCTGTCGAAGACCGACGCGGCGAGTCGCTCCCCGTGCGGGAGCGTGGATTGAAACCGCAGCATGCCCCCCAGGTCCCGCCGGGTCGCATAGTCGCTCCCCGTGCGGGAGCGTGGATTGAAACCTGCGGGGCGCTGAAGATCTGATTGCCCGATCCACGTCGCTCCCCGTGCGGGAGCGTGGATTGAAACGTGCCGCAGATCGTGGAAGCGTAGCCGGTCATCATCGTCGCTCCCCGTGCGGGAGCGTGGATTGAAACTCCCGGCGTTGCGCCAGGACCGGCTGGACGCTGATGTCGCTCCCCGTGCGGGAGCGTGGATTGAAACCGACGCCATGCGTGATGCCCGCGACCAAGTCGAGGAGTCGCTCCCCGTGCGGGAGCGTGGATTGAAACGACGTGGACGTGCGCGACCTCATGGCGGGTGCCGGGTCGCTCCCCGTGCGGGAGCGTGGATTGAAACATGGAGCAGGTCGTGGGCGCCGCCCCGGAGGTAGTCGCTCCCCGTGCGGGAGCGTGGATTGAAACACCGCTTTTGCGCAGGGCTGGCAGGCCGACGTCAACGTCGCTCCCCGTGCGGGAGCGTGGATTGAAACCTGTGGCTGGCCTTCGGCTCGCTCGACCATCTGGCCGTCGCTCCCCGTGCGGGAGCGTGGATTGAAACTGGTGCGTGCCGGCGGTGGCGCACCTGCTGGGCCGTCGCTCCCCGTGCGGGAGCGTGGATTGAAACCTGCCGAAGTGTGCGATATGCCGAAGCGTGCGGGTCGCTCCCCGTGCGGGAGCGTGGATTGAAACACGCCATCCCTCAAGGCGGCGAGGAACCATGTGGTCGCTCCCCGTGCGGGAGCGTGGATTGAAACCGCTGCTGTCACCGTCAAGGATCCCGTTGTGCCGTCGCTCCCCGTGCGGGAGCGTGGATTGAAACGGGCGCCGGACCAGCATCAAGCTGACGGCAGCCGGCGTCGCTCCCCGTGCGGGAGCGTGGATTGAAACCACCGAGCCGCATCACCTGATGCGCGGGGTTGAGCGGGTCGCTCCCCGTGCGGGAGCGTGGATTGAAACATCGTGCCCATCGGGATGGCATGCCCATCGCCGGGTCGCTCCCCGTGCGGGAGCGTGGATTGAAACCGGGCCAAGGGCCTTCGCGTCAGCGACGCGACCGGTCGCTCCCCGTGCGGCAGCGTGGATTGAAACAGCTTGGCCATGGTGTGGCTCCCCTGGATCAGGTCGCTCCCCGTGCGGGAGCGTGGATTGAAACCGCCAGGGTAGTCCGCCACATCAACTCCATCCCACGTCGCTCCCCGTGCGGGAGCGTGGATTGAAACACGGTGTCGCGCGCTGACCGGCTCCAGGTCCTGGTCGCTCCCCGTGCGGGAGCGTGGATTGAAACAAGTACATGGTCTGGACGCTGGGCGAGAATTTCGCCAGTCGCTCCCCGTGCGGGAGCGTGGATTGAAACAATGCGCTCATGCGGGCCGGCCAGGCCGCGGACGTCGCTCCCCGTGCGGGAGCGTGGATTGAAACGTCTCCTGGGATGACGCAAAGCTGGCCGTGGCTCTGTCGCTCCCCGTGCGGGAGCGTGGATTGAAACCCGGTGGATACCGACAAACGGGCGAGCGATCCCTTGTCGCTCCCCGTGCGGGAGCGTGGATTGAAACCTTGCGAATCTCCCCGCCTCCACCATTTGGCCTGTCGCTCCCCGTGCGGGAGCGTGGATTGAAACGCCCCAGACGGCTGGATGACCAGGAAAAGCCCAGGGTCGCTCCCCGTGCGGGAGCGTGGATTGAAACTCCAGCATCGCATAGACATGCCGACGCTCGACGGAGTCGCTCCCCGTGCGGGAGCGTGGATTGAAACTGGTGGGGGATCGGGAACGCGCTGGGCAAGGGGCCGGTCGCTCCCCGTGCGGGAGCGTGGATTGAAACCAACACCGCTCCGGACATCTGGCCGGACGACGACGGTCGCTCCCCGTGCGGGAGCGTGGATCGAAACCAGGTGGGCGCGCGCTCGATGAGCCAAGAGCCGGTCGCTCCCCGTGCGGGAGCGTGGATTGAAACTTTGCGATGATGGCCGAGTACGAGGCCAACCAGCGTCGCTCCCCGTGCGGGAGCGTGGATGAGCCACCTATTCAACGATCACGCCGGAAGACCGTCGCTCCTTCACCTGCCCGGGCATGAAGAACCCGCCAGCGGGCAGCCGGCGGGGCTTGGGCGAGGTGGGTGTCAGGTGCCGAAGGTCACATGGCCTTGAGGATCGATGGCCCAGAAGGGGTTCCAGGCGATCTCCCATGCGTGTTCGTCCGGATCGCAAACATAGCCGCTGAAACCGCCATGAGGGGGTTCGACGGGGCTTTTCAGCAGATGGCCGCCGAACTGCAGAAGGCGGTTCATCGTGGGCTGCACGTCCTCGCGGGAGGGCGCATTGTGGGCCAGGGAAAAGGCTCCCGGCCGGGAGAGCCGCTCTCGTTCAGTATCGGCCGCCAGAGCCGTTTCCAGCCACGTGCCGAGAACGAAGCCGTTCATTTGATAGAAGATGATTTCCGCGTTCTCGAAAACCGGACGCCAGCCGAAGCCTTCGACGTAAAACCGCCGCGACCGCGCAAGATCGCTGACGCCCAGCGTGATCACCGAAATCTGCTGTTGCATTGGACAATCCCCAACGTTGCCCTGAAGCGTCATGCCTCAGGGTTCACGTCGCGGGACTTGGCGCCGACGCGCCAGCCAGAGCCCCCGAGGGGGCGACCGGGCTAACCAAACCGGTCCGCCTTTTTCGACGCCATGAGGTTAGGCCGTGGGCGTCTTCCCGGCAAGTGGCCGTACAGGCTTGCGCTCTCACCCCGACCAGAGGCTTCCGCTCCGGACGGCGCGTCACCGCGCGGATGTGCGAGTGCGGCTGTCCGCGCCGAGGCCAGGCGGCCAAGCCTCGTGCCCCAAGCCGTCCGGTGATCCGCTTGGCCGCCGGGCGCGTATGAGGGGGGAAGGGACGCAGCGGGAAGGGTCTGAGCGTTGGATGTGGTTCATCTCATCTACGAGGTCATCAAGGACGCGGCGAAGCGGATGCTGATCTCCGACCGGGCGGCGCACCCGGTTCTCGCCTCGGAGGCGGGCATGGAGGTGGCGAGGCTCGTGGCGGGGGCGGGTTACGGGGAGAAAGGGGCGCATGAGGTCGCCGCCTGGGCGATCCGGGAGACCGGGCGGCTGCACGCGACGATGGAACGGCTGCGCGCGGGCAAGGCGTTGGGCTGACGCCGCGCCTTATTTGGTGCGGGCCGATTGATCTGAATCAAGGCGCGCGGCGCGCGGGTCCGGAGAGTGGGGCCGTGGAACCCCCTGCGGCAGGCCCGGACTGATGGAAAACGCGATCTCAAGGCTCATCGTCGATACGGCGCGCAGCATGCTGGCGTCGGAGCGCGGCGCCCATCCGGTGCTGGTCTGCAAGGCCGGGATGACGGTTGCCCGGCTGATGGCGCTCGGCGGCTGCCACGAGGATCAGGCGCACCGGGCCGCCGCCATGATCATGGCGGAGATTCACCACCTGTACGAGGCGATGCGGCAGTTGCGGGCGCAGGCGGGTGGGGAGGACACGACCAGTGACCGTGGCGGCGGCCACGGCGGGCCGGCCGTTCCCGGCCCCTCCGACGCCGCGCCGAAGCCCTGACGGGCCGGATCGCTACACATCGACCTCCAGCGTCACCTTCACCGGGTCGAGCACGACCAGGGTGCGGAAGGTGGTCACATGCTCGTTGTCGGCGAAGAGGCGGCGGGACAGAGTCTCGTAGCTCGCCATGTCCGGGACCAGCAGGATCAGGATGAAACCGCCGTTTCCGGTGACGAAATAGCATTGCTGCACCTCGGGCGCCTCGCGGAACAGGCGCTTGGCCGCGTCCACGACGGGGGAGCGGTCGCTGTCCAGATGCACCTCCACCACGACGGTCACGCCTTGTCCGGCCGCCGCGGGGTCGATGACCGCCACGTTGCGGCGGATGACGCCGCTGGCCTCCAGCCGGGCGATCCGGCGCTGCACGGCGGGGGCGGACAGGTTCACGGCCTCTCCGATCACCCGCTGGGGCGTGCGGTTGTCGCGCTGGAGGATGCGAAGGATGGCGCGGTCGTGGCCGTCGAGTTCGTCCGGCGGGCGAGCGGATGTTAAGCGCAAGGCGGCTCTCGCGAAAAAATGTTGCAGCGCGGGGCGCCAAATTAAGCGCTTCGCGCGATGCCGTCACATTATCTTTGCGCCGAACATCGAACAGGCCCGAGAGGGCCGTGCCCGGAGCCCTCGGCGTGGCCAACGCATCCTTCCAGACCGACCCCGCTTCCAAGACCGACTCCGCGGCGCTGCCGCTGCTGTTCCTGCTGGCTTCGCTGCTGTCGCAGTATGTCGGGGCGGCGTCGGCCAAGTCGCTCTTCCCGCTGGTCGGGGCGGAGGGCGTCACCGCCCTGCGGGTTGGCATCTCGGCCGTGCTGCTGCTGGCGCTGTGGCGGCCGTGGCGGAGCCGGGTCGGTGGGCGCGACCTGCGCAACCTGATCGTCTACGGGGCGACGCTGGGGGCGATGAACCTGTGCATCTACCGGGCGATGGAACTGATCCCCATCGGGATCGCCATCGCCATCGAGGTGACCGGGCCGCTGGCGGTGGCGCTGCTGGGCTCGCGGCGGCTCCGGGACGTGTTGTGGATCGTCTGTGCCGCGGCCGGGCTCGGCCTGCTGCTGCCGGTGGAGGGGGCGGCGCTCGATCCGTTGGGGGTGGCCTATGCGGCGGCCGCCGCCCTGTGCTGGGCGCTCTACATCGTCTTCGGAAAGCGGGCGTCGTCGCTGCCCGGCGGCAGCGCGGTCGCCTGGGGGATGCTGGTCGCCGCGACCTTCACCGTGCCGCTGGGCGCCGCGCACGCGGGTGCGGCGCTGCTGGCGCCCGGTGTCCTTCTCGTCGGGCTCGCGGTCGCCGTCCTGTCCAGCATGGCGCCCTATTCGCTGGAGATGGCGGCGCTCCGCCGGCTGCCGTCGCATGTGTTCGGGCTGGCCGTCAGCGCCTCGCCCGCGGTAGCCTCGATCGTCGGCTTCGTCCTGCTGGGCGAGCGGCTGAGCCTGCTCCAATGGGCGGCGGTTGCCCTCGTGATGCTCGCCTCGGCGGGCAGTGTGCTGGCGCGGCCGCGTGGGGCCGGGAAGGCTTGAGAGCGGGCAGGGCCGAAGGTCTCACCGGTGCAGGGAGGCGAGGCGATGGCGACGGGAAATGGGGCAGGATACGGGCCACGCGCGGCACGTTGGAGGGTGGCGGGCTGGAGGGTGGCGGGATGGGGCGCGGCGGCGCTCCTGATGCTGCTGCCGCTTCTCGCGATGCAGGTCACCGGCGCGGTGGACTGGGGCGCGGCGGATTTCATCCTTTTCGGCGCCATGCTGGCCGGCGCCGGCGGCGGCTTCGAGCTGGCGGCGCGGATGACGGGCAGCCGGGCCTACCGGGCGGGCGCCGGGGTGGCGCTCGCGGCCGCCTTCCTTCTCGTGTGGCTGAACCTCGCCGCCGGCGTCATCGGGACCGAGGACAACCCCGCCAACCTGATGCATGGCGGCGTGCTCATCGTGGGTATCGTCGGCGCCGCCATGGCGCGCTTCCAGCTGCGTGGGATGGCGCGCGCGCTGGCCGCGACGGCGCTCGCCCAGGCGCTGGTCGCCGTGGTCGCGCTGGCCGCCGGGCTGGGCGAGGCGTTGGCGGCGACGGGATGCTTCGTCGCCCTGTGGCTGCTGTCGGCCTGGCTGTTCCGGAAAGCGGCGCGGGAGCAAGTCCCCGCGACCTTGTCGCCATAGGGCGGGCCGGCGCCTAGCTGTACCAGATCTGCATCATCAGCCGGTCGCCCCGGGTCGGGGCGATGGCCCGGTGGTAGCAGGAGGTGTCCTCCAGGAAGCCGGTGCCGCTCGGCCCCTCGACGATCAGCTCCTTGTCGGCGCCGTACACGCCCATGACCGCCTCGTGCGGCGCGTTGGCCGAGCCCATCAGCAGGCGGAGCGGCTTGCCCTTGTGCGAGCCCCGGACCAGCGCGTGGGCGCCGGACCAGCGGTCCACGTCGGTGAGGTAGAAGTTGGCCGAGATGAAGTTCAGGTCGTGCACGTCGAAGTGCCAGTCGATGGTCTGGCCGCGCCGGCGGCGCTCGTCGTCCTCCATGGCGGAGGCGAAGCTCCAGAACAGGCGCGGGATGATCTTGCCCGGACGATAGCCTAGGAAGCGCGTCACGGACTCCATCAGGACGGGGTCGTGGCAGATCTCGCGGACGCGCGCATGGGCCATCGGGTCGCGGACGATGCCGAGCGCCACCGGGTCGCCGTCCGGCAGCCGGCCGGCCTCGACTTCGGCGCGCCGGAAGGAGCGGTCCGGCCGACCGCGGTCGAAGAGGTCCACCGTTTCCGCATGGGCGGTCAGTTCGCGCACCACCGAGGGCGGCAGGTCGAAGCCCCAGGCGATGGAGTCGCGCCGGACCGCCTCGACCGCGTCCACAGGAGAGACCGAGGCGAAGAGGGAGGGGGCGGCGGGCTTCGCCGCTCCGGCGCGCGCGGCGCGGCCGAGGCCCCGGCACAGGCTGTAGCCGCGCCGGACCGTCTCGAAACGCCCGAGGGCGTAATGGAGTTCGCCAGCCATGAGGCGCTGGGTAATGCTTGCCAGGTTCAAGGCACTCCTCCCTCGGTTCCGTTCCATGAAGGCCGACGCTCCGGCCCGGTTGAAAATTAGAATTGTTTGAACCTTCAGGAGAGAGGGGATTCGGGAGATTGCCCTTCGGAAATGGGATTATTCGATAGGGGTACTGACTCGCCGTTTGCCCGGGCGGGTTGATGGAGAAGCGGCCGTCCGTGAACTTCGGGGCGGATCCCGGGTTATGTCCGGAGGATGAACGGAGGCGAAATCCCGATGCAGCAGCGCTGGCCCGAACGGCTTTGGATCGTCCGCCACGGCGAGAGCGCCGGCAACGTCGCGCGCGACGCGGCGCGCGCGGCGGGACTGGCGCGGATCGACATCGCGCTGCGCGACGTGGACGTGCCCCTGAGCCCGCTCGGCGAGCGGCAGTCGGACGCGCTGGGGCGCTGGTTCGCGGCCATGCCGCCGGAGGAGCGGCCGGACGTGGTACTGACCTCGCCCTATCTCCGGGCCAGGCACACGGCGGAGCGCATCCAGGCGGGCGGCGGGCTGCGGGTGGAGACGCGCGACTTCGTCATCGACGAGCGGCTGCGCGAGAAGGAGTTCGGCGTCCTCGACCGGCTGACGACGAAGGGGATCGCCGAGCTGATCCCGGACCAGGCGGAGTTCCGCCGCATCCTCGGCAAGTTCTACCACCGGCCGCCGGGCGGGGAGAGCTGGTGCGACGTGATCCTGCGGCTGCGCAGCGCGCTCGACACCGTCAGCCTCCACCATGGCGGGCGGCGGGTGCTGATCGTCGGGCATCAGGTGGTGGTGCTGTGCCTGCGCTACCTGCTGGAGAACATGACCGAGGAGCAGATCCTGGCCATCGACGCGGAGGGCGACGTGGCGAACTGCGCCGTCACCGAATACCGCTTCGACCCGCGGGCCGGCCATGAGGGCGCGCTGGTTCTGCACCGCTACAATTTCGTGGCTCCGCTGGAGCAGACCGGCACGCCGGTCACGGCGCAGCCCGACGCCAACGTGGCCTCCCGCTGAAGACGGCTCTTTCAAGGACGGATGATGACCATGGAAAGCAGGGTGACCGCCGAACTGCTGCGCGGCATGCCGCTGCCGCAGCCGGACGAGCGGGGCGACAAGGAGCAGCGCGGCAGGGTGCTGGCCGTGGGCGGCAGCGTCGAGGTGCCGGGCGGGGCGCTGCTCGCCGGGCTCGGCGCGTTGCGCGCCGGGGCGGGCAAGCTGCAGGTCGCCACCTGCCGCAGCGTCGCCCCGCATCTCGGCCTCGCCCTGCCGGAATGCCGGGCGGTGGGCCTGCCGGAGACCGAGGCCGGCGGCATCGCGCCGGAGGCCGCCGGCACGGTGATCGAGGGCGGGGCGCGTTGCGGCGCGCTGCTGATCGGGCCGGGCATGATGGACCAGCCGGCGGTCGAAAAGCTGACGGCGAGGGTGCTGGAGGGGCTGGAGCCCGGCGGGGAAGGGCCGGCCATCGTGCTGGACGCGGCGGCGCTGATCGGGTTGGGGGAGACGCCGGAGCGCACGCGCCGCCACGCCGGTCGGATCGTCGTCACGCCGCACGCCGGCGAGATGGCCGGGCTGCTCGGCATCGGGAAGGATGAGGTGAACGACGATCCCAGGGGCACCGCCCTGCGCGCGGCGGAGCGGCTGGGTGCGGTGGTGGCGCTGAAGGGAAGCACGACCTGGATCGCGTCGCCCGAGGGCAAGGCCTGGTCCTACAGCGGCGGCTGCGTCGGGCTCGCCACCTCGGGCTCCGGCGACACGCTGGCGGGCATCGTGGCGGGGCTGCTGGCGCGCGGGGCCACGCCGCTGGAGGCGGCGGCCTGGGGCGTCTACCTGCACGGGGAGGCGGGCAACCGGCTGACCGCCAAGGTCGCGCCGCTCGGCTTCCTCGCCCGCGAACTGCTGGCGGAGGTGCCCTGCATCATGGCCGAATTCGCGGGGTGATCCGCCGCCGGAAACAAGTGCGGCCGGCCATGGGGGGCATGGCCGGCGGGACAGAAGCGCTGGGTCAGACGGCCAACAGCTCGGGCGCCTCGGCGGCGATGCCGTTGTTCATGGCCCAGATGGCGGCCTGGGTGCGGTTGGACGCGTTGATCTTGCGCAGCAGGCTCTTCAGATGGACCTTGATGGTCGCCTCGGTGATGCCGAGGTGGTTGGCGATCATCTTGTTGGAGTTGCCGTGCAGCAGGCAGCGCAGGATCTGCATCTCGCGGCGCGACAGGCCCTTGCTGTCGGTCGCCGCCGTCATGATCCCGCCGCGCGCGGCCCCCGGCAGAAGCATCGCGGCGAGGTTGGTCGGGAAGACCTTCTCGCCGAGCAGGACGAGCTGCAGGGACTGGATCAGCGATTCGCAGGCGATGTCCTTGACCAGATAGCCGTGGACCCCGGCGCGGAGCGCGTCGGACAGGCGCTGGGTGCTGAAGTCGGGGCTGAGCATCACGACGCGTGTCTGCGGAGCCAGCGCGCGCAGGGCGTTGATGTCCCGTTCGCTGACCGTCTGGGCGTCCAGCAGGACGATGGCGGGCTGCCCGCCCGAGGAGGTCAGGAAGGAAATTCCCTCCTCCATCGAAGAGGCCTCGCCGGTCACCGAAAAGGCCGAGCCTTGCAGGAGCCGCTTCAGCCCTTCACGGAAGAGCCGATTGGAGTCGATCAGGAAAACGGTTGCGGACATCATGCTGCTCTTCACCTTCGGGTATCGGCGCCGCCCTTTTCACGGGGCGCCGGTTCATTCGCCTCGAGTGCGCCCATCCGCACGGATGAAATCCGGCCGTCGGGACGAACTCTCGTTCAGCGTGGTACGCAAGGTGGACTAATGCTGGAGGACTTGCCAGGGCATAAAGGCGAAAATGAACAGTCCTATGTCTTAGTAGTTTTTCTCCTATTGCTGATGGCGCGGCGGCATGGTCCGGCAAAGACGAAGAGCAAGGGGATCATTGGGACAAAAATGAGTCCGCGCCGTTTGCGCTGTATTTTCTACTTCTTTTTCGTTTGCGCGGAAGAGGTGCGTCTTTGAGGTCCGCGGGATCTATCGCGCCGCCTTCTCCGCCTTCCGGCGAAGATCGCGCAGGACCGCGAGGAGTTCGTCCGGGGCGAAGGGCTTGGCTACGACCGGCACCGCCCGGAAGCGGTCGGGCAGGGCGGTGGCTCCGGCGTAGCCCGTGCAGAAGGCGAAGGGGATGCGCTTGGCCGACAGGATGTCGGCGACGGGAAAGCTATGCTCTCCCGTCAGGTTGACGTCCAGCAGGGCCGCGTCGATCTCCGCGCCATGCAGGTGGTCGGCGGCCTCGGCGATGGTGGAGGCGGGGCCGAGCACGTCGCAGCCCGCCTCGCGCAGGATCTCCCCGATCTGCATGGCGACGAGCACCTCGTCCTCCACCACGAGCACGCGCAGGCCGAGCGGCCCGCCCTCGGGCTGCGGGGGAGCGTCGGCGCGTTCGGGTCCGGGCTGCCCCGGTTCCCGCGCCGGGCCGGGTTGCTCGACCGGGAAGGAGAGGCGGCAGGCGAGCCCTTCGGCGCGCCAGTCCATCGCCACCTCGCCATGAAGCTGGTGCTCCACGCCGGTGCGGATGAGGGTGGAGCCGAAGCCCCGGCGCGAGGGCGGAGCGGCGGCCGGCCCGCCCCCCTCGCGCCAGTCCAGCTCCAGCCGCTCGCCACCGCCGGGGCTGCCGGAGGCGTCGGGCCGCAGGCGCCATTCGACGTCCAGCCGGCCGCCGTCGGCGGACAGGGCGCCGTATTTGGCGGCGTTGGTCGCAAGCTCGTGCAGCACCAGCGCCAGCGTCTGGGCGGCGTCGGGCTTCAGCCGCACGGCCGGGCCGCGGGCGGCGACGCGCCGGCCATCGCGGCCGGCGAAGGGGGCCAGCTCCTCCTCCGCGAGGCGGGCGATGTCCACCCCTTCCCAGCGCGAGGCGGCGAGCAATGTGTGGGCGCGGGCCAGGGCCTGGATGCGGCCGGAAACCGCCTGCTTCAGCGCCGCCACGTCGTCGGCGCGGGTGAGCTGGATCAGCGACTGCACCACGGCCAGCATGTTCTTGGCGCGGTGATCCACCTCGCGGGCGAGCAGGCGCTCCCGCTCCTCCGCCTGGCGGCGGGCGGTCATGTCGCTGGTCAGGCCGACGAGGCCGATGATGGCGCCGGACGCGTCGCGCAACGGCGACTTCACCGAGCGGAAATAGCGCGTCCGTCCGTCCGGGCCGGTGAAGGCCTCGTCCACGTCGAAGGTGTCGCCCGTCTCCATGACGCGGCGGTCGTTGGCGATGATCGCCTCCGCCTCGCGCCGGTCGGGCGCCCAGTCCAGGTCGGAATGGCCGATGATCCGGTCGAGTGGCCGGTCGAGGATGCGCTGGATCGCGGCGTTGGCGTAGAGCAGCCGGCTGTCGCGGCCCTTGGCGTAGATCATGTCGGGCGTGGAATCCCCGATCAGCCGCAGCAGGGCCGAGGTGCGGCGCAGCTCGTCGGCGGTGCGCTTCAGCTCGTCGATGTCGGTGCTGGTGCCCATCCAGCGGGTGATGGCGCCGTCGGGTCCGCGGATGGGGAGCGCGCGCCCGAGCATCCAGCGGTACTCTCCGGACCGATGCAGCATCCGGTACTCGACCTGGTAGGGAATACCGGTCGCGAGGCTGTGACGCCAGGCCGCCCAGCTCTGGTCCCGGTCGTCGGGGTGGACGATGCCGGCCCAGCCGGCGCCGTCGGTCGCGCGGTGGGGCACGCCGGTGAACTCGTACCAGCGGTCGTTGTAGAAGTCGTGGTGCCCATCGGGCAGCGTGGACCAGACCATCTGCGGCAGCGCGTTGAGCCGTGTCTCCAGGGCCGCCGCGCTCTCGCGCAAGGCCGCCTCCGCCGCCTTGCGCTCGGTGACGTCGAGCATCGCGCCGATCATGCGGACAGCCTGGCCGCACGCGTCGCGCAAAACGGTCCCGCGGTCGTAGACGTCGGCGTAGCTGCCGTCGGCCCGCCGGAACCGGTATTCGGCGGTCCAGAGGTCGGCGGCTCCGTCGATCACCGCGTGGATGCCGGCGACGACGCGGCCGCGGTCGTCCGGATGGATGGTCTCCTTCCACCAGGCGCCGGCCGGGCCGACCTCGTCGGGGGCGTAACCGAACAGGGTGCGCACCGCCTCGTTCCACTGGATGTGGTCGGTGGCGAGGTCCCAATCCCAGATCGCGTCGTTGGTCGCCCGCGCGGCCAGCCGATAGCGCTCCTCCGTCTCGCGCAGGGCACGCTCTGTGGCGAGGCGGCCGGTGACGTCCAGCTCCACGACCACGCCGGCCAGGATGGTGCCCGAGGCGTCGCGCACGGGAGCCGCGTTGTTGAGGAAGAAGCGCCGCTCGCGGGTGCCGAACCGTTCCGATTCCACCAGCTCGCCCCGGACCACTTCGCCCCGGAGGAGGGCGCGGGACATGGCCCATTCCGCCGCCTTGATCCGTTCCCCGGTCTCCGGCCAGTAGCCGACCCAGTCGCCATACTGTTCCCAGCTCGTGGTTTCCGGAGCCATGCCCCAAAGGTCGCGGTGGACGGCGTTGTCGCGGACGATCCGCCCCCCGGCGTCGGCGATCAGGACGCCGACGGGAAGCGCGTCGAGAACGGCGCTGAGCAGCGCCTCGCTCCGTGACGGGGCCAGGGCCGTGCTGCCCGTGCAGAACACGCCCGCCACGGCACCGTCCGCGCCGCGCACCGGCGTGAAGGCGAAGGAGGCGATGCCCGCCGGAAAACGGACCTCCTCCAGCCGGACGGCCTCGCCGCCATAGGCGGCGGAAAGGGCGGAGGGGGCCTGCTGCGTGTCGGCGAGCCAGACCTCGCCAAAGGGGCGGGCGGGCGCCGGAGCGCCACCGAGTAGTGCGGCGTATGCGTCGTTGAAGAAGGCCGTGCGTGCGGGACCCCAGGCGATCAGCATCGGCTGGGGGGCGGCGAGAAGCACGCCGACGAGCGTCGTGAGCGCGGCGGGCCAGTCCTCCGGCGGGCCGAGCGGCGTCGCGGCCCAGTCGACCGCGCGCAGAGCGGCGCCGCTCTCTCCGCCGCCGTCGAGGAAGGCCGGGGTCGGCTTCGGCGGATTCATCCCATCACGCAACGGCATCGGCTATCCGGAAAATCCCTTTCCCACTTATCTAGCGGGGTGGCCGAGAGCCGCCACCCCGCCCTTGTGTGTAGCGCGAATGGCCAGCGGGCGTTCAGGACTGGGGCGTGTCGAAAATCTGCCGCATGATCCGCTCCCGCTCCTCGTCCGCGATTCCCCAGGACTGGAGCGAGCCCGACAGCAGCGCCGCGGCGTCGCGGTAATCCTGCGTCTCGCGCAGGCCGCCCGGCGGCAGGAGTCGGTAGCGCACGCCGCCGTCGGCCACCGCCCATTCCGGCGTGACCGCCGGGTCCAGTTCGACCAGTGCGGAGGACAGGAGCAGCCGGCCGGTCTGCTCGCTATGCCCGATCAGATACTGCTCGCCGCGCACGGCCAGCAGGATCCAGCCGGAAAGATCGATTTCGGTCGGGTTCATCGCCTTCACCATCCACGCGTCCGGAATTGCCAATCGGGGATCAACCGCGATGGAGGGTGCGCGTTCCGCCTGCGAGAGCATGGGGCCGCCGTGGCGGCCGTCCCGTTTCTGGATCATGGGTCAGGCGGCTGTGAAGGTGCGGAAGCCTGCGCCGACCTGATCGGGGCGGGAGTGCCGGGCGGTGGCGCGCTGGTACGGGGAGCATGCGGTGACGATGGTGGAGCGGGCCGTCGAGACCCGCCGGGGAGCCGGTTGAGCGCCATCGTCCATTAAAGCCTCAGGTCGTGCGGCGGTGGGCGAGACGGGCGGCGAAATGATAAGGATCGCCGTTGTCGGAAGGCGCATTGCCGGAGTTGGCGTTGCCGGACGGGACCTTGCCGGAGGGCGGCTGCCCGGTCCGCTTCGCCGGCACCGGATCCGTGCGTGACGGCGGTTCCGGGGCGAG
This sequence comes from Azospirillum sp. SYSU D00513, assembly GCF_017356015.1. GTDB lineage: Bacteria > Pseudomonadota > Alphaproteobacteria > Azospirillales > Azospirillaceae > Azospirillum. Next base: position 25,883 of record NZ_JAFIQV010000035.1, on the reverse strand, counting down.
TGCAAGCGGGAGCGCCTGAGTGAGTGCTTTGGGAGTGCTCATTGGGATCTCCTCAGGACCGTCCAGGGATCCGGCATGCCGGGAACGGTGTGAGGCTACGGAGGGCGGCGGAGATGCCAAATGTTTTCGGGAGTTTTTCCACGCAGGAGCGTGCGCCCCGCCGTTCGGGCCGTGTTCCGGCCCTCCGATGGTGGCAAAGGCGCTGGGACACGGCCGGGAATTGTGAGAGCCTTCCGGACCCCAATCAAGAACACGGACGAGGAAGCATGACCACGACGCGCCGTTCCGTTCTCGCCGCCGGCCCCGCGCTCGCCGCCGCGGCCGCCATCGGCAGCCCCGCCTTCGCACAGACGCAGTCCGCCGCCGGCCAGGGCACGGCCGGCCAGTCCGCCGCTTCCGGCGGCCAAGCCCCCGGCTTCTACCGCTACAAGGTCGGTGACATGACGGTCACCGCGGTCAATGACGGCTTCGCGTCCCGGCCGACCGAGGGGTTCGTCCGCAACGCCGAACTGCCTCAGGTGCAGCAGGCTCTGCGGGAGGCCTTCCTGCCGACGAACCAGTTTCCCATTCCCTACAACACGCTGGTGATCGAGAATGGCGGGCGCGTCACGCTGATCGACACCGGCAACGGCGATTCCGGCGCGCCCACCACCGGCCATTGGATGCGGAACTTCCGCGCGGCCGGCTTCGACCCCGCGCGGGTCGATGCCGTGATCATCAGCCATTTCCACGGCGACCACATCAATGGCCTCCGTCTGAAGGACGGCACGGCGGTGTTCCCGAACGCGGAGGTCATGGTGCCCTCCGCCGAATGGGCGTTCTGGATGGACGATGCCCGCATGAACCAGGCGCCGGAAGCCATGCGCGGCGGCTTCCAGACGGCGCGGCGCGTCTTCGGGCCGATCGCCAAGGACGTGAAGCAGTACGAGCACGGCAAGGAGATCGCGCCGGGCATCACCAGCGTCGCGGCGACGGGCCACACGCCCGGACACACCGCCTTCATGGTGTCGTCGGGCAACGGCAAGCTGATGGTGATGTCGGACATCACCAACCATCCGGCCCTGTTCGTCCGCAATCCCGACTGGTCGGCGGTGTTCGACATGGACGCCGACCAGGCCCGCGCCACCCGCCACCGGATGCTGGACATGGTCGCGGCGGAGCGCGCGCAGGTGGCCTTCTATCACGCGCCTTTCCCCGCTACGGGCTTCATCGCGAAGGAAGGCAACGGGTACCGGATGGTGCCGGTGCAGTGGACGCCCGCGCTGTAGCTGGGGAGCGGGACGGGAATCGCTTTTCGGATGCCGGTCCCATGGGGCCGGCATCACCCGTCCGATGGTCAGATTTCGTGTAGCGGACCTGGCGTGCTAATCTGCCGGACGATTACCTGGAACCTCGCGATCCGGCATGACGATTGGACCTTCAGCCGCACGGCCGGAACATGGGTTTCTGGCCGGGGGCGGCGAACTGGGCGGGCTCATCGAGCGATTCGACTGGGGATCCACGCCGCTTGGCCCCATCGGCGGCTGGCCGCAGACGGTGAGGACGACGGTCGGGCTTATCCTGCGCTCGCCCGTGCCCATCGTGACGCTCTGGGGCGAGGAGGGCGTCATGATCTACAACGACGCCTATTCGGGATTCGCCGGCGGGCGCCACCCCCGGCTGCTCGGGTCCAAGGTGCGCGAGGGCTGGCCCGAGGTCGCCGATTTCAACGACCATGTGATGAAGATTGGGCTGGCCGGCGGGACGCTGTCCTACCAGGACCAGGAACTGACCCTGCACCGGCACGGCGTGCCGGAACAGGTCTGGATGAACCTGGACTATTCGCCCGTGCTGGACGAGCAGGGCGCACCCATCGGCGTCATCGCCATCGTGGTGGAGACCACCGGGAAGGTGTGCGCCGAGCAGGCGGTCCGCGCCAGCGAGGCGCAGTTCCGCACCATGGCGCAGGCGATGCCGGTGCAGGTCTGGACCGCCACGCCGGCCGGCGAGATCGACTGGTTCAACGAGCGCGTGCCCGGGTATATCGGCGACGCCGCCGCGGACATCGGCGGACGGGACGGCTGGAAGGCCGTCGTGCATCCCGACGATCTCTCCACTGCGGCCGCGCGCTGGGAAGCCGCCCTCTCCTCGGGCAGCGTGTACGAAGCCGAGTTCCGGATCCGGCGCGCGGACGGTGCCTGGCGCTGGCACCTCGTGCGCGCGGTGGCCGTGCGGGACGCGGCCGGAGCGATCCTGCGGTGGGTGGGGAGCAGCACGGACATCGAGGACCAGACCTCCGCCGTCCGGGCGCTCGCCGAGCTGAACGAATCGCTGGGGCGGCAGATCACGGAGCGGACCGCCGACCGCGACCGCATGTGGCGTCTTTCGACCGACTTCATGCTGGTGCACCGGCTGGATGGAACCATCACGGCGATCAACCCGGCCTGGGGCGCCGTTCTCGGCTGGTCGGAGGCGGATGTGCTGGGCCGTCCCTGCTACGAGCTGGTGCATCCCGAGGACCGGGACGCGACCATCGCGGAACTCGGCCAGCAGTCGGAGGGGCGCATCACCCGGCGCTTCGAGGTCCGTGTGCGCGACAGGGAGGGCGGCTATCGCTGGGTGTCCTGGACCTCCGTGCCGGACGGCGGGCTCGTCCATGCCGTCGGCCGCGACGTGACGGTCGAGAAGGAGCGCGAGGAGGCCCTGCGGCAGGCCGAGGAGCAGCTTCGCCAGGCGCAGAAGCTGGAGGCGGTGGGGCAGCTCACCGGCGGGGTCGCGCACGACTTCAACAACCTGCTCCAGGCGCTGGGCGGCTGCCTGACCATGATCGGCCGGCGCACCGACGAACCCAAGGTGAAGCCGCTGCTGGAGGCCGGCCAGCAGGCCGTGGACCGGGGGGCGAAGCTGGTCCAGCAGCTCATGGCCTTCGCCCGGCGCGAGGGGCTGCGGTCCGAGACCATCGATCTCAGGGACAGGCTGCTCGGCATGTCCGGCCTGCTGGAGCGGGCCTTGCGGGCCGATATCCGGCTGACGACACGCTTCGGCCCCGGCCTGTGGCCGGTGGAGCTGGACCCGACGCAGTTCGAGCTGGCGCTGATCAATCTGGCGGTCAACGCCCGCGACGCCATGCCCGACGGCGGGCGGCTGGCGATCAGCGCCGTCAACGTGACGCTGGAACCGGGCGACCCGTCGGGGCTGGAGGGCGAGTTCGTGCAGCTCTCCATCGCCGACAACGGCACCGGCATGCCGGCGGAGGTCCGCGCCCGCGCCTTCGACCCGTTCTTCACCACCAAGGAGGTCGGCAAGGGCTCCGGCCTCGGCCTCGCCCAGGTCTACGGGCTTGCCCGTCAGGCCGGTGGCACCGCCATCATCGACAGCGAGGAGGGGCAGGGCACCACCATCACGCTGCTGCTGCGCCGCTCGGCCGAGGCTCCGCCCAGGGCCGCCGAGGCCAAGGGCGCCGCGATACCCGCCGTCGCGCGCGGGAGCGGCCGCGTGCTGCTGGTGGAGGATGATCCGGTCGTGTCCTCGACCGTCGCCGCCGCGCTGGAGGACAGCGGCTACGAGGTGGCGCGGGTCGCCACGGCGGACGAGGCCTTGCCCCTGCTGATGAGCCGGGCGCGCATCGACCTGCTGTTCTCCGACGTGGTGATGCCGGGCCGGCTGAACGGCGTGGATCTGGCACGGGAGGCGGCCCGTCTGCGTCCCGGCCTGCCGGTGGTGCTCGCCACCGGCTACAGCGAGACGGTCGCCCGAGCCGAGGGGGTGCGCATCCTCGCCAAGCCCTACCGGATTGATGAACTGCTCCACGTGCTCGACGTGGCGCTGGCCGGAACGGTGCGGGCGGCGGGCGGGGCGTGATCGGGAGGACATGACGGCCGGTCATGGCGGGGGCATGGCTGTCCTGCCGCCCCGCCGGGGGATTGCGCTTGTACGGGGAGGCCCCATGCCCCATCTTCCGGACATCGAGGTTGCTCTGGGCTACGCTACTCCGGTCTCCGCAAGGGGGTCGGGTCTCTTCCCGAAGTGAGTTTGATGCCCCTGGCGCATGTCGCGCGGGGGGCAACGCCAGAATAGGGAACAGACCCATGGCCAACGGTACCGTGAAGTGGTTCAATTCGACCAAGGGCTTCGGCTTCATCCAGCCGGATGACGGCACCGCCGACGTCTTCGTCCACATCTCCGCCGTCGAGCGCGCCGGTCTCGGCAACCTCAACGAGGGGCAGAAGGTCTCCTTCGAGGCCGTCCGCGACCCGCGTCGCGACAAGGTGTCCGCCGAGAACCTGCGCGCTCTCTGAGCGACGCGGAACACGGCAGTGCGAAAGGGCGGCTTCGGCCGCCCTTTCGTTTTTTGCGCCCTTTGTCTTCTGCACCGCTGCATCCGCCAGGTACGGTCACTGGATCGGAATGCGCCGCGCCGACACCCTCATGCAAGGAGTCCCCGATGCACATCCGTGTCGGCTGCGAAATGATCTACGACTGCCCGCAGCCCACCCCCATGGTTCTGATGCTGAACGTGCATTACACGCGCGCCTCGAACCTGATCACCCCGGATTTCGTCGTCACCGACCCGCCGGTGCCGGTCGTGGGCTACCGCGACAGCTACGGAAACTGGTGCAGCCGGATCGTGGCCCCGGCGGGCCGGATCCGGATTTCGACCAACGCACTTCTGTACGACACGGGCGAGCCCGATCCGGTTGTGCCCACCGCCCGGCAGACGCCGGTGCAGAATCTCCCCTCCGATGTCCTGCTGTTCCTCATGGGCAGCCGCTACTGCGAAACGGACCGCCTGTCGCAGACGGCCTGGGACCTGTTCGGCAGGACGCCGGAGGGCTGGGGGCGCGTCCAGGCGATCTGCGACTTCGTCCACAACCACATCACCTTCGGCTACGAACACGCCCGCCCGACCAAGACGGCCCATGATGCCTTCGTCGAGGGCAAGGGCGTCTGCCGCGACTACGCGCATCTGGCAGTGGCCTTCTGCCGCTGCATGAACATCCCCGCCCGCTACTGCACGGGCTACATCGGCGATATCGGCGTCCCGGTTTCGGAATCGCCGATGGATTTCGCGGGCTGGTTCGAGGCCTATCTGGACGGGCGCTGGTACAGCTTCGACCCGCGCAACCTTGTTCCGCGCATCGGGCGCATCCTCATGGGGCAGGGGCGGGACGCCGCCGACGTTCCTCTGACCAATTCCTTCGGCCCGGCCACGCTCGCCTCCTTCAAGGTGTGGACGGACGAGGTCCCCGCTCCGTAAGGGGGCGTGCCCGGTCGGTGGAATGGGGCAAGGCACGCCTTGAGTCGTCAGCTCCGGTAGGCGGGTTCCTCGGCGTCCAGCCTCCGCTTGACGGAGTCCAGATGGAGCCGGGCGGATTCCGGATCGCCGTCGCGCATCTGGCGGTAGGCAGCCTCGGCGATCCCTGGCGCCACGGGCAGCACCTTGCGCCCGGTGGACAGAGCGATGCACTGAACCTGACAGGCGCGCTCCAGGTAATAGAGGTCGTCCCAGGCCTCGGCGATGGTCGGACCGAGGACCATGACGCCGTGATGCTTCATGAAGACGATGTCGGCGTCGCCGACGGCACCCGCGATGCGGTCGCCCTCGCGCTCATCCAGGGCAAGCCCGTTGTAGTTCCGGTCCACGGCGGTGCGCCCATAAAACTTCAGCGCCGTCTGGCCGGCGAAGATGAGCGGGTCGTCCTCGGTCATCGCCAGCGCGGTGGCGTAGGGCATGTGGGTGTGGAAGACCGCGCGTGCGCGCGGAATCGCCTTGTGGATGCGGGCGTGGATGTAGAAGGCCGTGGCCTCGGGCCGGCCTTCCCCGGCGACCACGTTGCCGTGGAAGTCGCAGACCAGCAGCTTCGAAGCGGTCAGTTCGCTGAAGGCGTAGCCGTAGGGATTGACGATGAAGAGGTCGTCATAGCCCGGCACCAGGGCGGAGAAATGGTTGCAGATCCCCTCCTCGAGCCCGTGGCGGGCGGCCATGCGGAAGCAGGCCGCGAGGTCGATCCTGGCCTGCCGGACGGCGTCGGTGTCCAGATCGGGCTGGTTGGGTCCGGCGGAAGACCGGGCGGGTTCGAAGGCGTGGGCCATGCTGGGACCTCCGGGGTTCGGGCCGGACCAGTATTCGTGGCGCCCGCGCGGGAGTCCACCGTCGTTTCCCTCAATCACTCCTGACCCGCGAAACCATCTTCGAGGAAGGCTCGACCTCCCGAATCCGGTCGTGTCTGCGTCCAGCCGGAGCTTCACCGCCCGATGGAGTATTTCCATGAAGCAGAGCGGCCTATTGGTCAGGAAAGTGCAGCCTTGACCGCTTTCAGCAGAGCCCGATAGCACACGGGCTTCATTACAATCGACGTGAAAGCACCGGTGGAATTCGGGATGGCACTGTCCGGGGTGACATGACCTGACGCAATGATTACCGGGACATCGGGGCTTATCTGGCGGACTTGTTCAACGAGCCCAAGCCCGTCCAGATTGGGCATCCGGAGATCGGTTAGAATCAGATCAGCCGAGGTTTTGCGGAATGCTTCGAGAGCCTTTACTCCATCAGGGCAGCACGTCACCTTGTAACCCGCCTCAACTAGGACGTATTTATATCCAAGAGCAATGAGCCCTTCGTCCTCTGCCACAATCACGTGCTGCGTCATTACTCAGCGATCCGGCTTCGGTTACTCGGATCGCCATTAAACGTTGGAGCAGGCACGCTGATCAACGATGATATTAGTGCCTATGACTATTGGATGCTGCCGCGATGAGCATGCTGCGATGCACCGCGATGCTTCAGGTAACGATGGAGCCGCAGCATGGTCCCACATCAGGGCTGGGCGTAATCGGCGAAGTTTCTGTCCGATTGGCAGCCGCTGGGGCGGTCCGATTGCAAACGCATTGTCAGAACGGCTCGACGATCACGAGGCCAGCGATCGCGAGAACGGCGACGACGATGCCGGTCGTCATTCAGGAAGGCACCGACTGGAATGAAGGCCGCCATCACCATGCGCAAAATCTCGTTACGTGACCAGCCACCACCAGCGACGGTCTGGATCAGCATCCTGAGGTAAAGGAGGGATGCCAGGCCACGGACCATCCCCATGATCTTCGTGGCGACGGGCAGGCCCGCCGTTCCCGGTAGGTGTCCTCACGCGTGACCGCTCACTCGTGCCCCTCAGGCGCGCCCGACGGGCGGCGGAAAAGCATGTCATGGCGAAGATCATCGGTCCGCAATGGCCGGCTGTGGGCGTCATGGATCAGCGATCAGTTCCTGTGGCCCCAGGTGGAACTCATGTCGCTGCATCCCCGGCCCTCCTGCCGGACGCCCGTCCGGCCCTGCCTCATGCGCGCCGCGCGTCCAGCAGCAGCTTCAGGCCGAAGACGATCAGCACCCCGCCGGTGAGGCGGTCCAGGGCGCGAACGATGCCCGGGCGGCGAAGCATCCTCGCCATGGGGCGGGTGGCGGCGATGAGTGCGGCGAACCAGAGGATGCCCTCGAGAGCATGGATCGTGGCGAGCAGGACCGTGAAGGACAGCACGTCCGCGCCGGCGGGCACGAATTGGGGCAGGAAGGTCACGTAGAACACGCCGACCTTCGGGTTGAGGATGTTCGTGACGAAGCCGCGGACGAGCCATCCCCCCGGCGTTGCGCCGGGCTCGATGCCGTCGCCCCCGTCCATCCCGTCCAGGCCGGACCTGGCCTTGATCACCATCCGGCCGCCCAGATAGAACAGGTAGGCCGCACCGGCCCAGCGCAGAACCGTGTAGGCCGTCTCCGAAGCCGCCAGGAGGGCGCCGAGCCCGAAGGCGGCGATGAGCCCCCAGGCGAGGCAGCCGGCGCAGATCCCGATCCCCGCGAGGAACGCCCGCCGTCCGCCCTCGACGGCGGCGGTCCGCAGGACCAGGGCCGTGTCCAGTCCCGGCGTCACCGTCACCAGACCGGCAGCCAGGGTGAAGGCGATCAGCGCTTCCAGGGTCGTCACGTCCATTCCTTTCCTGTGGGTCCGCCGCGTGTACATGCCGCGTGAACATGCCCCGGGGATATCGCCCGGATTAAGGCAGCATTGAAGGCGACAATGCCAGACTTGGTGAGGGGCATACCACAGCGATTCCTTTCCGCCCATCCGGCGTCCGCGTGGAAACCCTTTGCCGGAACGGGAGCAAGTCTCCACGGAGCGGGCAGGCCGGGCTTGACCGCGCCGTGCAATCATTTAAAATTTTACGGAGTCTTCGAAGGGTGATCGGGTGTGAGCCGTCTCTCGACCATCGCCGCCGCGTTGCGCAGGAAAAGCGAAGGCATCGTCTTCCGCCTGATCGCCTTCGCCGTCTTTCTGGTCGTGCTGGGCGGGGTCGCGCGCATGGTGGCGGTCTCGGCCCTGCTCCGGGACGAAATCGAGAGTGTTCTGGCGGCGCACCAGCAGTCGCTCGCCCGCTACGTCGCCGACGACATCGACGAAAAGATCAAGGCGCGGCTGGGGCTTCTGGAACGCATGGCCGCCACCATGCCGCCGGCGCTGCTCTCCGATCCGGAGGGGCTGCGGCGCTGGTTGAAGGAGCGGCACGAGGCCTTTCCGCTGTTCTCGCGGGGATTCCTCGTCGTGCCGGTGGACGGCCACGGGGTGATCGCGGAGTTCCCCGTCATCCCGCGGCGGGGCAATCTGGCCTTCACCTCGGCGGATTGGTTCCTGGAGGCGCAGAGCGGCCGGGGTTCCGTCATCGGGCGGCCGATACGCAGCCCGGCCGACGGACAGCCGGTGATCGCCATGGCGGTGCCGCTGCCGGGTGCCGCGGGGCGGCCAGCGGCGATACTGGCGGGGGTCGCCGCGCTGGCGTCGCCGGGGCTGCTCAACCTCGTCCAGGAGAACCGGATCGGCCGGACGGGCGGCTACCTGCTGATCTCGCCGCACGACAGGCTTTTCGTCGCCGCCGACAGGCCCGAGATGGTGCTGGCGCCCACGCCGCCGCCGGGCGCCGACCCGCTGCACGACCGCGCGATGGCGGGGCACCGCGGCACCGGCATCGCCGTCAACGCGCAGGGCGTCGAGGAGCTTTCGGCGATGGTCTCCGTGCCGACGCCGGGGTGGGTCCTCGTCGCAAGGCTGCCCACGGAGGAGGCCTTCGAGCCAATCCGCAAGCTCCAGAGCTTCATCCTGGCGAACGGCCTGCTGCTGCTGGCCGTGGTCATCGCGATCCTGCTGACCGTGCTGCGCCGCCTCTTCCGCCCGCTTGCCGACGCGGCCCGGCAGATGCACCGGATGGCCGAGGGCAAGGCAGACATCGCGCCGCTGCCGGTCCGGCGCATGGACGAGGTCGGCAACCTCGCCATCGGCTTCAACTTCCTGCTCGGCAAGCTGCGCGAGCAGGAGGCGGCCCTGCGGGAGAGCGAGGCACGGATGGCCCATCTGGCGCACCATGACGTGCTGACCGGCCTGCCGAACCGGGTCATGTTCCACGACCGGATGATTCAGGCCATCGCGCGGGCCGACAGGGCCGGCAAGCGGTTCGCTCTGTTGTACCTGGATCTGGACGGCTTCAAGCCCATCAACGACACCCATGGCCACAAGGCGGGCGACGAGGTCCTCTGCGAGGTCGCCCGGCGTCTGTCCGACCTGCTGCGCCGTGCCGATTCCGTCGCGCGCATGGGCGGCGACGAGTTCGCCATCCTCCTGACCGAGGATGAGGATCCCTATGGCGCCGGCAAGGTGGTGGCCCGCAAATGCCAGCGGGCTCTGGAAGAACCCTTCCTGCTTGAAGGGGGGGCGGTGACCCTCGGCGTTTCGGTCGGGCTCGCCGTATATCCAGACGATGGACAGGACGCCGCCCACCTCCTCCTGCGCGCGGACCAGGCCATGTATTTCGCCAAACAGTCCGCCGCGCGCATCGGCCGCCGCGACCTTCTGCTCAGCGACCAGGGCGCGGAGCCGTAGCGGGGCAGTTCCGCAGTGAGACAAGTTTGGGACAACCGCTGGAGTCCCGAAACTTCGCGCGGGGCATTCGCATTTGTTACTCTCCGTCAGCCGCAGCGCCGCCTGCCTTCCCCAATCCGTCGAGGTCGCCGCACCTTGGGCGGGGACCTCCACAGTGGAAACCGTGACCGATGGCGCGTTCTCCGACAGCCTGGGCCCTTCTTCAGGCTGCCCCTTATCTGTGTGCGCTGCTCACCCTGCTCTCCGGCCTCGCCGCCCTGGCCGGCTGGATGCTCGACGCCGAGGCGCTCCGCCGGGTCGTTCCCGGCTGGGCATCCATGCAGCCCTTGACCGCCATCGGGCTCGTGCTGAGCGGCATCGGGCTGGCCGCCTGCGGCGGGAGGCCCGCGAACGGGGGCAGGCGCCTCGCCGCGGCCGCCAGTTCCGTTGCCGTCATGGCGCTGGCGGCGGCGTCGCTCTACCAGGACCTTGCCGGCACGAGTCTCGGCCTCGACACCCTGCTGTTCGCGGAAAGGGCGCTGTCCCAGCCGATCGTCCATCCCGGCCGCATGTCCACGGCAACGGCGCTGGCGCTGTTTCTCAATGCCGGCGCGCTGTTCGCGCTGTCCCGGCGGCGTCCGCCGCGGGCGCTCTATCCGGGGGCGGCGGTGGGCGGCCTGGTGATCGCGCTGGTCGGGCTGTTCGGCCATGTCTACAGCCCGGCGGCGCTCTATGGGGTGTTTCCGTTCCGGAGCACGGGCATCCTGTCGGCGTCGGGGCTGACGGCACTGGCCGCCGGGCTGCTGGCGGCGCGGCCGAACCGGTCCGGGCTGCAGATCCTCGGCCGCGACAGCATCGGCGGCGTGATGGCGCGGACCTCTCTGCCGCTGATGGTGCTGGCCCCGCTGGGCCTGATCGGCATGGTCTTCACAACGACGGTTCTGTTCGGGCTCCACGCCGATTTCCGCCCGGCCGCCTTCACCGCCATCGCCAGCACCCTGCTCGCCGGGCTGGGGCTCTGGACCGCGCGGCGCATGGACCGGCTCGACCGCGAGCGCCGCTCGGCGGAGGAGGCCCGCCGCGCCAGTGAGGAATGGCTGACGCACACGGTGCAGGTGGCGCCGGTCAGCATGGTGCAGATCGGGCTCGACGGGCGTTTCCAGCGGGTCAACCCGCATTTCTCCGACATCACGGGCTTCGATGCGGCCGAGTTGCTGCGCATGACGCCCGAGGACATCACTCAACGGGACGACCGGCGCCGCGATCTGGACGCGTTCGCCCGGCTGCGGGCCGGAGAGGTGAGCCGCTACACGATCGAGAAGCGCTACGTCCGCAAGGACGGCCGGCTGGTCTGGGTGCTGGTGACGGTGACGCTGGTCCGCGACGCCGCGACCGGCGAGCCGCGCCATTTCCTGTCGGTGATCGAGGACATCGACGAGCGCAAGCAGGCGGAGCGCGCCCTGCGCATCCGCTCCGAACGGCTGGCCCTCATTTCGGACGTCACGAGCCGGCTGCTCCAGGCCGGCGATCCCAGCGACCTGCTGAAGGCCGTCTTCGGCCGGATCAGCCGGATCCTGGAGGTGGACGGCTTCCTCCACTATGCGGTCGCCGAAGGCGGGCTGGATCTGGTCACCCATGGCGGGATCGCCCCCGACATGCTGCCCCGGATCCGGCGCCTCGCCACGGGGGACGGCGTCTGCGGCGCGGTCGCGGCGAAGGGGCTGCCCGTCTTCCGGCATGACGTGCAGAACGCGCCCGATCCGGAAGCCCGCTACATCCGCGACCTGGGCTTCACGGCTTATGTCTGCCATCCGCTGGAGGCCGAGGGTCGGCTGGTCGGCACGCTGTCCTTCGGATCGCGGCGGGTGCGGCGGTTCGACATCGACACGCTGGGCGTCCTGCGGACGATCTGCGACCAGATCGCGCTGGCCATGGTGCGCCACCAGGGAGAACAGGCCCTGATGGCGGCGAAGGACGAGGCGGAACGGGCGGTGGTCGCGAAGGCGAAGTTCCTTGCCGCCGCCAGCCATGACCTGCGCCAGCCGGTCCAGTCGCTGATGCTGCTGACCAGCGCCATGGGCGGCTGGGCCGACGGCAACCCGGCGGCGGTCAAGCTGCTGGAACACCAGGACCTTGCGCTGAACGCGCTGAAGGATCTGCTGGACGGGCTGCTGGACATCGCGCGGCTGGATGCGGGTGCCGTCGAGCCGGAGATCGCGGACATGCCGGTCATGACGCTGCTGTCCCGGCTCCAGGCCGCCTATGCGCCCCGCGCGCAGGCGCGGGAGCTGCGTTTCCGGATGGTGCCCTGCAAGGCCTGGATCCGGAGCGACGCCACGCTGCTGGGCCGGATCCTCAGCAACTTTCTGGAGAACGCGGTCAAATACACTGGCAGCGGCAGCATCCTGATCGGCTGCCGGCGGCGGGGGAACCGCCTGCGCGTCGTCGTCGCGGACACCGGCATCGGGATCGCCGAGGAGCATCTGAACGAGGTGTTCGAGGAATTCTCGCAGATCGGCAACCCGCAGCGCGACCGCAACCTCGGACTTGGGCTCGGGCTTGCGATCGTGAAGCGGCTCGCGACGCTGCTGGGGCACCGTATCTATGTCCGGTCGGTGCCCGGGAAAGGGTCGGCTTTCGCGATCGACTTGCCGCTGGCCGAGGTGAGGGAGGCGGAGGGCGTCGGCCCGGCGGCCGCAGCGGGTGTTCCGGAAGACCGGGACAGCGGCGTGATCGCGCTGGTGGACGACGAGGTGCTGATCCGCATGGCGCTGGAGACGGCCATGGAGGAGTGGGGTTTCCAGACCTTCAGCGGCGCATCCGCCGAGGAGGTGGTCCGGGCCTTGCGGGCGGGATCGCGCCGCCCGGACCTCGTCGTCAGCGACTATCACCTGTCGTCCGGCAAGACCGGGCTGGAGGTCATCCGGACCTTGCGCGGGCTCTATGGCGCCTCGTTGCCCTGCATCCTGCTGACCGGCGACACGGCGGCGGACCGCGTGGCGGAGGCGCGCGAGGCCGGGGCGGTGCTGCTCCAGAAGCCGATCAAGCCGGCCGAGCTGCGCGACGCGGTGCGGGCGCTGCGCGAGGGCGGCCCCGCCGGAGGTTCGCCGCCGCGCTGAGGCGCTCGGCGATGGTATGGCCCCGCAACGAAGAAGGGCGCGCCTCCCGGGGAGGTGCGCCCTTCTTCGTCAGATCCGTTCAGTGCGGTCAGGTCAGGACTGCGCTTCCTCGCGGGTGGAGTAGGGGGAGCTGTCGCCGTCCTCCTCGGTGTCGTCCTCGTAGACGTTCACCGGCGGGGTGATGGTGCCGCCCCGGCGGACCACCTGTGCCAGCGCCTCCTCCAGCTCCCGGTGGGTGCAGAGACCCAGCAGGACGGGGCTGCGCGGCTTGATGTTCGCGGCGTTCCAGTGGGTGCGGTCGCGCACCGAGGCGATGGTCGGCTTGGTGGTGCCGATCATCCGGCAGAGCTGGGCGTCCGACAGCTCCGGATGGTGCTTCAGCAGCCAGGCGATGGCGTCCGGCTTGTCGCCGCGCTTGGTGATCGGGGTGTAGCGCGGCCCCTTGGAGCGGGCGGCCACCTGCGGCAGGTCGGGAACGAGAAGCTTCAGGCGGAGCGCCGGGTTGGCCTCGCAGCGCGCGATCTCTTCCTTGGTGAGCTGGCCGTTGGCGACGGGGTCCAGCCCGACCATGCCCACCGCCACCTCGCCGTCGGCGATGGCCTGGACTTCCAGCGAATGGAGGCCGCAGAACGCGGCGATCTGCTCGAAGCTCAAGGATGTGTTCTCGACCAGCCACACGGCCGTCGCTTTCGGCATCAAGGGCAGTGCCATCGTCCCTCCTGACAACTCATTCGGCCCGTCGCGCCCGCCGGTGGGCGGGGCGCCCGGCCATGAAAAACTCTTATGGTCTTCAACCTGATATAGGGCGAGAACCGGTCGATGTAAGCATGGTTAAGCAGGCGGCCGGGAAGCCGGCCGCCCACCTTCTGCTAAACGTGTTGCACGGCTTTAGCAAGTCCGGGAAGTGGTTTTCACGCGGGACGCGGGGAAAAAGGGAAAGCCGGCCCGTTCCACACCCCTATTCCTTCATCAGCCGGTCGCGGGGGATGGTGATGGAGAAGCGGGTGCCGTTCCCTTCGCTGTCCCAGGCCAGCCGGCTGCCGAACTGGGAAGCGAGGCTGCCGACGATCCGCATGCCGAGTCCGCCGGTGCGGGTCGGGTCGAAGCCGTCGGGCAGCCCCTCGCCATTGTCCTGCACCGTCAGGCGGAAATCCTCGCCCGGCCCCTCCTCGAAGCGGACGGCGATCTCCGGGCGCTTGCCGCCGGAGCGGGCGTGCTTGAAGGCGTTCGTCACCAGCTCGTTCACGATCAGGCCGAGCCGGACGATCTGGTCGGTCGGCAGCTCGATGGTCGGAGCCTCCACCGTCAGCGCCTCCTGCACGTCGTGGCGCAGCGATTCGGAGAGGTCGGCGCAGAGCCCGCGCAGGTACTGGCCCAGCTCGACGCTGCGCAGCTCGCCCGTCTGATAGAGGCGCTGGTGAACCTGGGCCACGGTGGCGAGGCGCCGGCTGGCCTCCATGAACTGGTCGCGCACGTCGCCCTTGGGCACCTGGCTCGCCTGGAGCTGGAGCAGCGCGCCGATGAGCTGGAGGCTGTTCTTGACGCGGTGGTCCACGTCGCGCAGCAGGGTTTCCTTCTGGGCGAGCAGGGCGTTGCGGTCGGACAGGGCGACCTTCAGGGCGGCCTGGGCGGCGGCCTGCTCGGCGCGCAGCCCCTCGATGCGGTCGATCTTCTCGTTCAGCTCGCGCACGCGCTGGTCATGGCGCAGGATGACCTTGGTGATGGCGTGGCGCAGGTTGTCGGCGATTTCCAGCTCCCAGTCGCGCCAGGGCAGGGCATAGCCGCGGCGGTCCTCGATCCAGCGCTCGAAGGAGCGGCGGGGCAGGGCGGGAGCGGCGGCGTCCGGCCCGCCCGTCTCCACGACAGGCTTGCGCGGGTCGCCGGCCCAGCTGATGGACTGGGTCACCTCCGGCCGGAACCAGAGGATCATGCCCGCCTCCTGCCCGAGTCGCACCGCCAGCACGCCGGCGGCGCGCTCCGCCTGGCCGGCGAGGTCCGGCAGGAGGGCCGCGGCGTGGTCGGTCGCGAACAGGGTGCGCTGGCCCATCTCCGCACGGATGCGGGCGGCCAGCGCCGCGACCAGCCCCGCCGGGGGCACCGCGCCGACGCCATGGACGGTCCCGTCCAGCACCAGCGCAGCACCGCAGGCGCCGAACTGGTCGGCCAGCGTCATCTCCCCTTCGGCCAGGGCGGGCACCAGCCCCTCGGGGCCGGCGGCCTGCTCCAGGAGGCAGGCGTAGTTGTGGAGCTGGCGCTGGCGCTCCTCCCGCGCCTCGCCGTGCACCACCGTGTCCAGGCGCAGGGCGAAGGCGTTCACCAGTGTGGCGACGGCCAGCCCGATGTCGGGGTGGATGGCATGCGGGCGGCGGTGATGGGCGACCAGCAGGCCCCAGAGCTTCCCGTCGCTGAGGATGGAGACGGACATGGAGCCGTCCACCCCGATGTTGCGCTGGTATTCCATGTGGACCGGCGACAGGGCGCGCAGCCGGGCGCCCGACAGGTCGATGGGCGCCGCCGGCCGGCCCGGCACCGGGAGCAGCGGGACACCCGCCGCGTCGCGGTCGCGCACGAAGCGGATCAGGTTGCGTTCGTAGAGCGCGCGGGCCTGGCGCGGGATGTCCGAGGCGGGGAAATGCAGGTGCAGGAAGGGCTGCGGCCAGTCCTCCGCCAGGTCCTCGGCGATGGCGGCGCCGTTCCAGTCCGCGTCGAAGCGGTAGACCAGCACCCGTTCGAATCCGGTCAGGGCGCGCACCGCGCCGACCAGCCGGTCGGCCATGTCCGTCAGG
Source organism: Azospirillum sp. SYSU D00513 (assembly GCF_017356015.1). GTDB lineage: Bacteria > Pseudomonadota > Alphaproteobacteria > Azospirillales > Azospirillaceae > Azospirillum. The sequence continues at coordinate 10,103 of NZ_JAFIQV010000035.1, read as the reverse complement.
GTCGCCGACTCGCGCAGACCCATGGCGGCGCGCGCGGCGAACTGGTGTGCGCAGGCCGCGCCGCGCGGGGGCGGGGGCGGCACGGTCTCCACCTCCACGAGGATGAGGCCGCCGCTGCGGTGGACCCAGCATTCCTCGGCCGCGGCACCGGGGGATGGCGGCAGGTGGAAGCGGGTCGGGTCGGTTTCCGGCAGGATGCCCCGGCGCCAGTCGGCGAGCACCGCTTCCACCAGGGCGGGGGTCAGCACCGCGCGGGCGGGGCGGCCGAGCAGCGCGTCCGGCGCCGCGCCGAGGAATTCGGCCGTGTTGGCGCTGCACGCGACGATGAGGCCGCCATCGGTCCCGGATTCCGGATCGACCGCGAGCAGCGCGCCGTGGGCCTGGACCGCGCCGGGCAGGTGGATGGGCTCCCGCGCGCAGGCGTCGTCGTCGAGCGGGTTACGGTCCATCCGCTGGCGGACCAGGGCGCGCGCGGATTCGCTGTCGATGCTGTTTTCGTCCATCCTCACCGGCCGGGAAGAGTCGTCGGCTTACCCGATGACAACCTCTCCCGGCCGTTCCTGTTCCCGTTCCGCCCGAGGTTGAGGCCTGCGGCCCGTGCTGGTGGTCAGGGGCCGACGGTCAGCACGATCTTGCCGACATGGGCGCTGGACTCCATCAGACGGTGCGCGTCCGCCGCCTGTTCCAGCGGGAAGGTCTGGTGGATGACCGGCTTGATCCGACCGCTTTCCAGCAGGGGCCAGACCTCGGCCCGCAGGGCCTTGGCGATGCGGCCCTTCTCCCCGACCGGGCGCGCGCGCAGGGTGGAGCCGGTCAGCGTCAGGCGCTTGGTCATGACCGGGAACATGTTGAGGGACACCTTCGGCCCGTTCAGGAAGGCGATGGAGACGTGCCGCCCATCCGGCGCCATGATCTCGATGTCGCGGGCGATGTAGTCGCCGCCGACCATGTCCAGCACCACGTCGACGCCGCGGCCCTGGGTGGCCTCCTTGATGACGGCGACGAAGTCCTCCGTCTTGTAGTCGATGGCGCGGTCGGCGCCGAGCTTCTCGCAGGCGCGGCACTTGTCGGCGCTGCCGGCGGTGGTGAAGACCGTGGCGCCGAAGGCCTTGGCGAGCTGGATGGCCGTGGTGCCGATGCCGCTCGACCCGCCATGGACCAGCAAGGTCTCGCCGCGCTTCAGGCCGCCGCGCTCGAACACGTTGGTCCAGACGGTGAAGAAGGTCTCCGGCACGGCGGCGGCCTCGATCATGCTGAAGCCCTTGGGCACGGGAAGCAGCTGTTCGGCGGGCACGACGCAGTACTGCGCGTAGCCGCCGCCGGCGATCAGCGCGCAGACCTGGTCGTCGGAGCCCCATTCCGTGACGTTCTCGCCGATGGCGACGACGCGGCCGGCGATCTCCAGGCCCGGCAGGTCGGAGGCGCCCTTGGGGGGGTCGTACAGCCCCTTGCGCTGGAGCACGTCCGGGCGGTTGACGCCGGCGGCCGCGACCTCGACCAGCACCTCGCCCGGTCCCGGGACGGGGGCGGTGCGCTGGACGGCGCGCAGCACCTCCGGCCCGCCGGGCTCGGCGATCTCGACGCAGTTCATGCTGTCGGGCAGGGCGATGGCCATCCGTATCCTCCTTCGGAGTTCTTTTTCTGGAACAGGCGGCGACGGTAGAGTGCCGCCCGCGGGCTGGCAAGACGGTCATGCGGGGAAGCGGGGAAGGGCGCTGCCATGGATTTCGAGGAACTGGAACCACGCGGGACGCGGACCTCGCCGAAGGATCTGTCGAGCCTCGGCGTGGCCGAACTCCGGGATTACATCGCCGGGCTGGAGGCGGAGATCGGGCGCGCCCGCGCCGCCATCGCCGCGAAGGAGGCGCAGAAGAACGCGGCGGAGGCGTTCTTCAGGAAGCCCTGATCCCGGACTGCCAGCGGGATTCCCTCAGGCGGGGTCGTCGAGCTTCTTGCCGGCGAGGTCGCGCGCCCCGCGTTCCTTGGCCTGGTCGTCACGGGCCTTCTCGGCCTTGGTGCGGCCGAAGCGGACGCGGTTTTCCTCCGCCAGCCGCTGGCGCTCGGCGCGGTCGCGGGTCTTTCGAAAGCGGTTCAGGTTGACGATGTCGCCCATCAGGGTCCCTCCGGCGCGCCGGGCGGTCCCTCCCGCCCGCGAGGATCCGGCCAGCGAAAACATGGCCGTGAATTCGCCCGATTTGATTGTCTTGTATTCTCCGGGTTAGTTTAGCGGAAGGCTGCGGGGCCGGAAAGGGGCGGGCGGCCCGGTCCCGATGGAACGCCGCGAACGCGCGTACGGAACGACGGAAGAAAAGGTCCGGAACAGGACCTCGACATAGGGAAGGCGGTACCACGGGTGAGGAAGATTCTGATCGCGGGCCTGGGCGCGCTGGTCGCCCTTGCCGGAGCAGTCCTGGTGGTCCCCAGCTTCATCGACTGGAACGCCTACAAGGACGAGATCGCCCGGCGCATCAGCGCCGCGACGGGCCGCGCCGTCGAGCTGAAGGGGAGTGTCGGCCTTGCGCTGCTGCCGGCTCCGGCCCTGACGGTCCGCGACGCCCGGCTTGCCAACCCGCCGGGCACCTCGTCGCCGGACATGGCGTGGCTGAAGCAGCTCGACGTGCGGGTGTCGCCGGGCGCGCTGCTGCGGGGCGTGCTCCAGGTCGAGAGCGTGACGCTGGTCGAGCCGACCTTCGTGGTGGAGGTCCTGCCGGACGGTCGCGTCAACTGGGACCTGTCGGCCGGCGGGGCCGAGGGCGGGCCGGAGCGGCCGCCCTCGGGCGGGCTCTTCTCCGACGTCAGCTTCGACCGGGTGACGATCGAGAATGGCACCATCCTCTACCGTGACGCGCGATCCGGCCGGTCGGAGCAGATCGACCGTCTGGACGCGCGGGTGGTCGCCGGCAGCCTCGGTGGGCCGTTCCAGGCGCAGGGCAGCTTCGTGCTGCACGGCATCCCGCTCCAGGGCGAGCTGACGACCGGCCGCTTCACCGAAGGGGCCGCCGTGCCGGTGCGCGCGGCGCTCCACATGGCCGACGGGGATGACGCCGACACCGATCCGGACGCTTCCTTGCGATTCGCGGGCATCGTCACCTCCGGGCCGAACGGCGGCACGCGCGCTCAGGGTGATTTGCGCGCGGAAGCACCCGACTTCTCCCGCCTCGCGCAGCCGCTGCGGCTGGGCTCCGGAGGGGCGCTCGGCGCGCTGGTGGGGCCGGTTCCGGCCTCGGCCTTCGGCCGGCCCTTCAGCTTGCGCGCGGCCATCGAGGCGTCGAGGCAGGAAGCGACCTTCTCCAACCTGGAGGTCCAGTTCGGCGACACGCGCGCGTCCGGCAAGGCGTCGGTGAAGCCGGGCACTCCGGCGCGGGCGGAGGTGGCGCTGGCGATCAACCGGCTGGATCTGGATGCGCTGCTGGACCGCGGGGCGCCGCCGCCGAAACCCCAGCCGGCGCCCGCCTCGCGCGGCGGTGCCACGGCGCGTCCGCCCGAGGCCGGCGTTTTCAGCCTGCCAGGCGGGTTGGACGCGCGGATCAACCTGTCGGTGGACGGCATCACCTACAACGGCGGGCTGGTGCGCCAGGGCCGCATCGAGGCGGGGCTCGGCGAGGGTGTCCTGTCCATCGACCGGGCGAGCGCCCTTTTGCCCGGCGGGGCCGACATCGTCGGGGCGGGCAGCCTCACCGCCGTGAACGGCCAGCCGAATTTGGACCTGCGGGTGGAGGCCAACGCCGACGACCTGCGCGGCGTGCTGCAATGGCTGAAGCTGGGGGCCGGTTCCGTTCCCGCCGACCGGCTGCGGCGGGCAGCGCTGGCCGGCTCGGTGCAGGGGCGGCCCGGCCGCGTCGACTTGACCGACCTGGATCTCCAGGTGGACAGCAGCCGCGTCACCGGCGCCCTCACCTGGCTGAACCGGGAGAGGCCGGCCATCGGCGCGCGGCTGCGGCTCGACCGCCTCAACCTCGACGCCTATCTGGCGCAGCCCGGCGCCGCCGTGGCGGTGCCACCTCCCGCCCCTGGCCCCGGCCCCGGCCCCGGAAAAGCGGCGGAGGCCGCAGCCTCGCCCGTTTCCACGGCCAGTCTGCTGAGCCGTTTCGACGCCAACCTGGACCTTACCGCCGAACAGCTCACCGTCCAGGGGCTGCCGGCGCAGGACCTGCACGTCGAGGCGTCGGTGGTGGGCGGAGCCGTAACGTTGCGTGAGGCGACCGTCGCGGATCTCGCCGGGATCAAGGCCCGCGCCAGCGGCACGGCCGCCGCCGTCGAGCCCTTGCGCGACATGACCCTGACGCTGGAGGCCAAGGCCGCGAGCCTGGCCGGCCTGTCGCGCGCGCTGCCCTGGCCGGCGGCGGCACCGGCGCCGGACCGGCTCGGGCCGGTGGCGGCACGCGCCCGGCTGGGCGGCGACGCCGGGCGTATGACGGTGGAGCTGGCGCTGGACGGCGCCGGCGGGACGCTGGAAGCGGGCGGCGTCCTGACCGAACTGGAGGAGGATGCCGCCGCCGACCTCAAGCTGCGCGCCCGGCACCCGGACGCGGCGCGGCTGGCAGCGCTGCTCGGCGGCGGAGCGGAAGCCGAAGCCGCCGGGCCGCTGGACGTCTATGGGGAGCTGTCCGGCACGCGCCGGTCGCTGCTTCTGAACAACATCCAGGGGCTGGTGGCCGGGACCAGCCTGCGCGGGCAGGCAGGCGCGTCCTTCGATGGCGAGCGGCCCGCCGTCGAGGCGGAGCTTCAGGCGGACAGCATCGCGCTGGACCGGCTGCTGGCGGCACCGGCGGCGGCCTCCGGGCCCGCAAGCGGAGCCGGAGCGCCGGCCGCGGCGGGTTCGGGCGCCGGCGGGCCGCTCGACCTGTCCTGGCTGCGCGGTTTCGACGGGCGCTTCGGCCTGACCGCCGGCGCCCTGACACTGGGCGAGAACCGCGTGGAGGACGCCACGCTGCGCGCCGCCCTGGCGGACGGAGCCCTGACGCTGGAGCGGTTCGACGGCGGGCTGCTCGGCGGGCGGATCGGGCTGACCGGCCGGCTGGCGGCGCCGACCGCCGACGGGGCACAGCTTCCGGCCGCCGCAGCGTCAATAACCCTGTCGGGCGCGCAGTTCGGGAGCGCCGGCGCGCTTCCCGAGACGCTCTGGTGGGCGGCACCGGTTTCGTCCGGGCAGTTCGACCTTGAGATGGCGCTGGAGACGCGCGGCGCCTCGACGGGTGCCATGCTCCAGGCCCTGTCGGGCGAGGGGCGGGTGGCCGGCCGCGACGGCGTGCTGCGCGGCTTCGACCTCGCCGCCCTGCGGGACCGGCTGGCCGGGAGGCTGGAGCGGTCGCAGGACGCGCTGGAGGCGGCGCTGCGGGGATTCCAGGGTGGGGAGACCGCCTTCACGCGGCTCGACGGGAGCTTCACGCTGGAGCGCGGCGTGATGCGGAGCGAGGAGATGCGGGTCGTCACCGAGGCCGGTGACGCCACGGCCTCGGGCCAGGTGGACCTGCCGACGCGCACGGTGGACATCCGCCTGCGGGTGGAGGCCAAGGCCGAGACGGAGCTGCCGCCGCTGACCCTGAGGTTGACCGGGCCCCTGGACACGCCGACGCGGGCCTTCGAGCTGCGCGAGGTTCAGGAGTTCCTGGCCCGGCGGGCGGCGGCCGCCAAGCCCTGAGCGGACGCCGGGCGAAGCGGGTCCTGGACGGATCGGGCGGGGCGAAACGCTTGCCGTCCAAGGACGTTGAAGTCGGGTAGGGCGACGCCCATAATGACGCAACAGACGACGGATGTTGGACGATGCAAGTGGACAACAGAATTTTGGACGATTTGGCCCGCGTCGCGGGTGGCGCGTTCGGTGCCCTGTCGTCGCTCCGCGAGGAAGCCGAGGCGCAGATGCGCCAGCAGCTCGAGCGGGTGCTGTCGCGCATGGACGTGGTCAGCCGCGAGGAGTACGAGGCGGTGAGCAGCATGGCCGCCAAGGCCCGCGAGGAACAGGAAACCCTGGCCGAGCGCGTCACGGCGCTGGAGGCCACCATCGCCACGCTGCTCGCCGAGCGCACCCTCCTGCACGAGGAGGCGGCGCCGCGCCGCCGCCCGCCGGGCCAGGGGAAGACCGGCGGTGACAGCGCCCCGTCGGTGAACCCGCCGGGCGCCACGGCCTGATGCGTTCCGCCGCGGCGCCGCCTTCGGGGCGGGTCCGCCGCGGCCCGGCCGCGTGACCGGGAGCCGGCCTCATGCGGCCATCCACACACAGGCGACGCCGCCGGACCCTCCGCGCGGCGTCGTTTCTTTGCCGGGGGGTTATCCTTTCCGGCCTTCCCATATCCCAAGAGTTTCAGGACAGACCTGTTGATTTCCGTTGCGCAGCCGCAGGCCTTTTGGCAGCCTGATACCGTTAGTAGCCCCTGGGTCGAAAGACACAATATCTCGGGGCAATGCCCCGGTGGCCTGGTGGGTGGTGCCGTCCACCACGCGTTCACAGGAGGACGCTAATATGTCGGCAGTCGCCGTCGACACCCCCGTTTCCGCCCACAATCCCCTGGACGTCGTCGAAGAGATCGTCACGGCCAACGAGTGGCCGTTCGAGCGCTCCAGCGAGGATGAGCTGATCGTCGAGATTGGCGGACGCTGGTGTGATTACCGCCTGTATTTCGTGTGGCAGGCCGACGTCAGCGCCATGCAGTTTTCCTGTCAGTTCGACATGAAGGTGCAGGCGAGCCGCCGCACCGCCGTCAGCGAACTGCTGGCCGAGGTGAACGGGCGCATGTGGCTCGGCCATTTCGACGTCTGCTCGGAAGAGAACACGCCGATGTTCCGCCAGACCATGCTGCTGCGCGGCTCGCGCGGCGCTGCGGTGGAGCAGCTGGAGGATCTCGTGGAGATCGCCTTGTCGGAGTGCGAGCGCTTCTACCCGGCCTTCCAGTTCGTGATCTGGGGTGGCAAGACCGCCGGCGAGGCGGTGTCCGCCGCCATTCTCGACACGATGGGCGAGGCTTGATCCCCATGGGCTGCACGCTTCTCCTGGTCGGTTGCGGCAAGATGGGCGGGGCCATGCTCGACGGCTGGCTCGCCTCGGGCATTGCGTCCCGCGTCGTGGTGGTGGAGCCATCGGGCGTTCCGGAGGCCTTCGCGGGCAACCCGGCCGTCTCGGGTGCCGCCGGCGTGGACGCGCTGCCGGACGGCTTCCAGCCGGACGTCGTCGTGCTGGCGGTCAAGCCGCAGGTGATGGACGGCATGATCGCCGCCTACCGCGCGCTGGTGCGACCGGGAACCGTCTTCCTGTCGGTCGCCGCGGGAAAGACCATCGCGTCCTTCGAGGCGTCGCTCGGCGCCGAGGCCGCGATCGTGCGGGCGATGCCGAACACACCGGCGGCGATCGGGCGCGGCATGACCGTGGCGGTCCCGAACGCGGCCGTTTCGGACGCGCAGGTGGCACTCTGCGAGACGCTGCTGGGCGCGGTGGGCGATGTCGCCTGGGTGCGTGACGAGTCCCTGATGGACGCCGTCACGGCCGTGTCGGGCAGCGGCCCGGCTTACGTCTTCCTGTTGGCCGAATGCCTCGCCAAGGCCGGCGAGGCGAGCGGGCTGCCAGCCGACCTCGCGCTGCGGCTGGCGCGCGCCACCGTGTCGGGAGCCGGCGAGCTTCTGCACCGCTCCTCCCAGGGTGCGGACGAGCTGCGCAAGGCCGTGACCAGCCCCGGCGGCACGACCCAGGCGGCGTTGAACGTGCTGATGGACGGGGAGGGGCTCCAGCCGCTTCTCGACAAGGCCGTGGCCGCCGCGGCGAAGCGGTCGCGGGAACTGGCCGGCTGAACGCCGGCCCCCGGAACTGGTCCCCGGAACTGGCCGGTCGGAGGATGAAGCCCGGCCTCCGGCTCCCCACATATTCGGTGCATGAATTGGGAGCGGTGCCGGGGCATGGACGACAAGACTGACTTCGAGGCCGACGGCCTCGGAACCCATGAAAACGAAGGCGGTGAGGGCGGCGGCGATCTGGATCGCCGCGTCGCCGCCGCGGCGATGAGGCTTGCCGCCGAACAGGGCTGGAGCCGCACGGGGATGATCGCGGTGGCACAGGCAGCGGGCGTGCCGCTGCCGGCTTTCCGCCGCCGCTATCCCGGGCGTGCCGATCTGCTCGCCGCCGTGTCGCGGATCGCCGACGAGACCGTGCTGGCCGATAACAGCCCTCCCGACCCGGAGGAAGCACCGCGCGACCGGCTTTTCGACGTGATGATGCGCCGGTTCGACGCGCTGCAGCCCTACCGCGACGGCCTGCGGGCCGTGATGCGCGACCTGCCGCGCGAGCCGCTGACCGCGCTTGCCTTTTCCCGGAGCTTCGGCCGGTCGATGGCCTGGATGCTGCGCGCCGCCGGCGTCGACGCCGACCGTCCTGGCGGCCATCTGCTGTCGGCTGGCCTAGGTGCCGTGCAGGCGCGCGTCATGCGCGTCTTCCTGGAGGATGACACGATGGATCTCGCGCGCACGATGGCGGCACTCGACGCCGAGTTGCGGCGTGCGGAGCGCTGGGCCGGATTGCTGCGGAGGCGGCCTGCGGCGGCCGAGCGTCCGCTCTGATGAGGCTCGTGAAGGTGTACGGACGGGCGAGGGCGGGAACGTCTGAACGGATTCAGGGTTGAATGTTCCCGATGCGTTTGCCTTGTTGCGTTGCACAAACGCATTGACTATAATTTCAGCAATCAGCATAGTCGCCTTTCAGGCATGCTGCATCGCAACATACACTCCACGCGGGGACGAAAAGATGGCCAATCCCACCGGTAACCCCTTCCTGGACAACATGGATTTCACCAAGCTGCTGGGCGACTTCAAGGCTCCGGGCGTGGATGTGGAATCGATCGTCGCCAGCCAGCGCCGCAACATCGAAGCCCTGACGGCCGCCAACCAGCTCGCCATGGAAGGCCTGCAGGCGGTGATGCGCCGTCAGGCCGAAATCGTCCGCGCCTCGCTGGAGGAAGCCGGCGGCTACGTCAACCAGATCGCCACGGCCGGCACCCCGGAAGAGAAGGCCGCCAAGCAGGCCGAGCTGATCAAGCTGGCGTTCGAGAAGTCGCTCGCCAATGCCCGTGAACTGGCCGAACTCGTCGCCAAGTCCAACAGCGAGGCCGCCGACGTCCTGTCGCGCCGCGTGTCGGAGAGCCTGGACGAGGTCCGTACCGCCATCGGCAAGGCGCAGGCCGCCCGCAAGTAATCCGCCACGCCACTTTTCCGGCGAGGTGAAGGGCCGTCCCCGTCTGGACGGCCCTTTTGCATGTCGGGGCGCCATGGCGCTATATCGGGGCATGGCCTGGAAAGGCCTTCGCGCCATCCCCATACCCGCATCCGGGCGGGATGGCCCGCCAGCAGACCCCGTATCCTTCGGTCCGATCTTCATGCCATTGAACCTCATCAAGCTCGCCGTCGGCGTCACCGACCTTGATCACCTTGCCGACATCCAGTCGCGCCGCGCTCTAACCGTCGAGAACCGGACCGTCATCCCCGTCTACACCCGCCGTGTCCCGAAGCGAGCGGAGGAGATCCTGGCCGGCGGTTCGATCTATTGGGTCGTGCGCGGCAGCGTCCTGGTCCGGCAGCCGGTGCTGAGCATCGATTGCGGTGTGGACGAGGAAGGGGAGAGCTACTGCACGCTCGGCGTCTCGGCCGAGCGGGTGCGGACGGTGCCGACACCGAAGCGCCCTTTTCAGGGCTGGCGCTATCTCGAGGCCGAGGCGGCACCGCGCGATCTTGGGGACGGGGCAGGGGAGGGGGATGAGATGCCGCCGGAGATGGCCGCGGAATTGCGGGCGCTGGGGCTGCTTTAGCTCGGCCGTTCGGCCGTGACCGGAATGGGTCGAAGAAACTTCGCGACTCCATCGAAAAAAGCTCTTGCGCCGAAGGGGCCAGGGCACATATAAACCCCTCCACCGACGCAGGCGCCGCTGACGAAGCGAAGCCGGTCGGAAAAGTCAAGTGAAATTGTGGCGCCGAGCGCTGCGGGATCTTTTAAAAGTGAAGACCGTGTTGTGAGAAGGGATGCGCAGGCGGCGGCTTGGTTTGGCCGTTGACGCGGGTCCGGTTCCCGAGTGGGGATTGGGCCAAGCGGTTGCCGTGACGCATCTCGGCTAGGTTTTTAGAGACGATAC
>NZ_JAFIQV010000034.1 GCF_017356015.1 Azospirillum sp. SYSU D00513 | reverse complement strand
ACCTCAATCCTTCGAACCGCCCGGTGCGGACCCGCATGCCGGGTGGTGTGGGAGGGGTGCGGTCCACCAGGATCGCCCCCTATCCCGATTCCGCTTTCCTTTGTCCGTTCTGGAAAAGAAAGGGCGCTCTGATGGGAGCGCCCTGAAGTTCGACAGGTAAAGAGAGATCCGGAATGCCTTGCCCTCAGGCGGCGATGGCCGTCGGCATCGTCACGGCGAGATAGACGCCGCGCTGCTCGACCAAGTCGGCCAGCATGTCGGAAAGGCTGTCGCGGGCGAAGGGGTTCGCCGTCTCGGAAAGCTTGCGCTGCACGACGGCAATAAACTCATTCAGGACGCTCAGGTGAACATTGGCGGAGTGGGCGATGTCACCAGAGAAAGAGAGCGCCTGCATAATTTATTACTCCGGAATGGGTCGTGTTCGGTGAGGCTATTAAGCGGCCGCATCAGTTGACGAGGTGTTAAGCGATCCCTTCGCACCATGAGCGCTTGGTGATTAACACCTTCATTCAAAAATGAGCCCTTCTTCTCTACGAAAGGGGTGGCGCCTTCCAGGTGAGCCCCCTGGTGCCCGACGCGAACATGTTTGTCGCTTGTCTCGGCAAAGGTGCTCTCTTAAAGAAGCATCATGACCAATGGGAGGACCGATCCCTCCAGTCCGCCGAAGCGCGGCCCCAAGGATCGCTTCGAGGACGGACACGCGCGATGAGAATCTTGACGATCGCCCACAACGACCCGCGTCTTCATCCGGGGGGCACGGAGGTTCTCGCCTGGGGCCTGCACGAGACGTTCAGCCGCATGCCGGAGGTCGAGGGCTTCTTCCTGGGGGCGACCGCTGGCCTGCACCGCCGTCAGCGACCGGGAACGGCTTTCCAGACGGTTGGCCGCACGGCCAACGCGCAGCTGCTGTGGGCCGGGCACTTCAACAGCTTCGAGCATCTGCAGACCGACACGCTGGGCGTCTTCACGGAGTTCCTGGAGCTGCTCGACGAGTTCGCGCCGGATGTCGTCCATGTCCATCACACCCAGCTGATCGGGACCGAACTGCTGGCTGCCGTCCGGCGCCACCGTCCGGGGGCGGCCCTGGTGATGACGCTGCACGACTATTACCCGATCTGCCACGCGGACGGCACGATGGTGAAGACGTCCGGGCCGCTGTGCCGACAGGCATCGGCCGGCGACTGTGCCAAGTGTTTTCCCGAGGTCGATCCGGCGGGCTTCAAGACGCGCGAGCTTTCCCAGAAGACTCTGCTCGGCCTTTGCGACCTGCTGATCGCGCCCTCGGAGTTCCTGCGTGATCGCTATTCCGGGTGGGGGCTTCCGGCCGAGACGCTGAAGGTCCTGCGCAACGGCACCCCGGCGGTGTCCCCGGCACCGCTGCGGCCGCTGCGGGAGGGCGGCCGGCGCGACCGTTTCGCCCTATTCGGCAACATCGGCCCGGCCAAGGGCACGCTCGTCGCATTGGAGGCGGTCCGGCGCCTTGCCGCGGCGGGTGTTCCCGTCACGCTCGACCTGTACGGCGCCCCGCTCTTCCAAAGCGACGATTATCTCGCGCGCTTCAAGGCCGCAGTCGAAGCCGCCGGGCCGGCGGTCCGCCACCATGGCCGCTACGAGGCCGACGAGGTGCCGCGCCTCATGGCGGGAGTGGATTGGGTGGTCGTGCCCTCCATCTGGTGGGAGAACGCGCCGCTGGTCATTGAGGAGGCCTTCGCGCACGGCCGCCCGGTCATCTGCAGTGATATCGGCGGCATGGCCGAGCGGGTGCGCGATGGCGTCGACGGGCTGCATTTCCGGACCGGCGACCCGGCGGCCCTCGCGGACGCGCTGGAGCGCGCGGCCGGGGAGCCGGATCTCCACGGCCGCCTGGCGGCCGGGATCGCTCCGCCCCGCAGCCTGGACGACTGCGCGGCGGATCATCTCGCCCTGTACCGGAGCCTCCTGAAGCGGCGCGCTGCGCCGCGCCGGAAGCGGGCGCCCGCCCTCGCGGGCTGAGCCCACCCTCCTTCCCCGCCTCCCCCGACGCAAGGCCCGTGACTGCCGTGAGCAATCCAGACCATCAGGACATCGTGACCCGTAGCGAGTACCGGTCCTTCATCGAGGATCCCTCGGTCCCGGTGCCGGGTCCGGAGGAGTTGCGGCGCGTCGGCTCTTTCGAGCGCCTTGATTTCCTGCAGGTTGGGGTGATCATCCTGGACAACCTGCGTTCCGCCGCGGGCCTGCGGCCGGACCATGCTGTCCTCGACGTCGGCTGCGGCTGGGGGCGCCTCGCCCTGCCGCTGTCGCGCTTCCTGGCGGCCGAGGGGCGCTACGCGGGCGTCGATGTCGCCGCCAAGGCCATCGACTGGTGCCGGGCGCACATCGGCGCTGCCCATTCCAACTTCGCCTTCCACCACATCGATGCGGCCAACTCCTACGCCAACCCCAGCGGGGCCGTCCCGGCCGAGCGAATCCGGCTCCTGGACGGGGCAGAGGGCTTCGATCGGATCGTGGCCACCTCGCTCTTTACGCACATGCTGCCGGCAGCGACGGAGAATTACTTGGCTCAGATGGCGGCACTCTGCCGTCCCGGCGGCCTGATTTACGCCACCTTCTTCCTGCTGGACGAGGAGGCCGAGCGGCTGTGCGCCGAGGGCCGCAGCTTGATCCGCTTTCCGGCCGAGCATGAGGGGGTCCGCATCAGCAACCCCGCCATCCCCGAGGACGCGGTCGCTTACAGTCCTGGCTGGGTACGGGAGCGGCTTGCCGCCCTCGGCTTCACCGCGGAGATCCGGAAGGGCTTCTGGAGCGGGCGCGCGGAGGGAGGGTTCGACTTCCAGGACGTGGTCATCGCCCGGCGCGGGGCGGACGTCCAAGGCTGATGCCGCTGGCGAGGCGCCCCGTCCTAGACGGAGCCCCTGACGGCGGCCGGAATGTGTTCGACGGGCCCGATGGGGCTGGCCTGGCTCAGCTCGGGCGGCGGTTCCGCCGGCCTGCCCGACAGGAGCCTTCCGACCGCGTTGTCGATGTCCTCCGCATAGACCCGTTCGAGCTGCTCGTCGGAGAACCGGTTGTGGGACGCCAGGCCGCGTTCGACCGACTGCTCGCTCCAGAGGATCGAGCGCAGAAAGCGCAGCTTCTCGAAGGCGATCTCATGATCGGCCCAATGCAGGTGAAGCATCAGGATGTCGTCCCGGCGCGGCGGCGCCTCCGGCCGGCCTTCGAGATGGTGGGAGCCGACCGACCACTGGACCGGGCTGCGCGTGATAAGCGGCTTGTCGAGGTACCAGTTCCGTCTCCAGAAGGAGCGCTGCGAGGTGACTGGCCGGGAAAGGTCCAGGGCGGGCTCCCGCTCCCGGTAATGCAGGAGGTCGTAGCCGGTCACGGCGACGACCTCCTCTTCCACCGACAGGAGCAGGGCCTTCAGGTCCCCACCGCCGCCCGGAGCCGGAAACAGCAGCTCGTCCACGTCGGAATAGACGACCACCTCATAGTCCTGGAGCAGGCGGCTCTGGAACTCGCTGACCACCTGCGACTTCCAGACCTCGCAATATTCCTCTCTCTGCAGGGAGATGCTCCGGCAGCGAAGGTTGACGGTGCTGCCGTCGTCGCTGCGGTGGTCCAGGACGAAGATGTTCTCGAAGCCGAGCCGGCCGCCGTAATGGCTTTCCCATTTCGGCAGATAGTGCCGCTCGTTCCTGGAGATCGTGAAGGCGCAGACCCGGCCCTTCCTTTGGGAATCCGGCATCGGACCTAGATCCCCAGAATCTTCACGGCCACGGCCCCGAGGACCCCGCCCAGGGCGGCCGCCCCGAAGACGACCAGGACGAGAAGCGGCTTGCGGCTGCGCTCGTTCGCTGAGGAAAGATCGGCCACCTTCTTCGTGAGCGTGGCCAGCGTCTCGTCGTGGCGGATCACGGACAGCTCGAGGAAATCGATGTTTTCCTTGATCAGGGCCGCGTAGCCCAGGGCTTCCTTGAGGTCCTCCCGGTCGAGCCCGCCCTGCCGCAGGGCCGCCATCTCGTTCTCGATCCGGCCGATCCTGGACTTGAAGCCCTGCAGATGCTGGATGATGGAGGAGGCGTTCTCCCCGATGGCATTGAGCATGCCGCGGACGGCGGCCTGGTCGTTGTTCCGCAGGGGGATGGCGGTCCCGTGCAGGGCCGCCGAGATCAGCTCGGGCCTTTCGATGCGCCTGGATTCGGGCATCTTGAACTCGAAGCCGTAATGGCCGTCGCCGACCGAGGAGGCGACCAGGTCGTCGCGCCTGTTCCCGGCGACGACCGTGCCGAGCAGCTCCTTGCCGTACAGGATGTCGATCGCCTGGCGCTCCTGCGGCGCGCTGCGCAGCCAAGCCCACCCGTACACGCCTTCCGGCGTGATGAGGTCGATCGTGCCGGAGAAATCCTTCCCGAGATCCTCGGGGGATTGCAGGGCGGAGGGGGTGGGGTTGTCCAAAGACACGACCTTGTCCTTCAGCGGAGCCTCGGCAATCCGTTCGTTGCGTCCATCCGGCATGGCGTCACTGCTCCCGCATGGCCGAGGCGAGGCTCTGGGTGAGCGGGGTGAGCAGGTAGTCGAGCGCGGTGCGCTCGCCGATGCGGATCATGGCGTGCACCGGCATGCCGGGCTGCAGCTCGACGTCCGGCAGGGCCGCGATGTCCGCCGGGGACAGCTTGACCCGGGCAAGATAGTAGAACTCGCCGGTGCGCTCGTCCTTCAGCCCGTCGGCGGAGACGGTTAGCACCGTTCCCTCGACGGTCGGGATCACCCGGCTGTTGTAAGAGACGAGCTGCACGCGCGCCGTCAGGCCGGGGCGTACGGTGTCGATGTCCGCCGGGTTGACGCGGACGTCGGCGAGCAGCTGGTCCTTTTCCGGCACGATGTCCAGGAGCGGTTCGCCGGTGCGGATGACGCCGCCCTTGGTGAAGAGGCTGAGCCCGACGACCGTGCCGTCCTGCGGCGCCCGGACGACCGTGCGGCCGAGCACGTCGCGCGCCGCAACGAGCCGTTCGGCGGCGTCGGCCTGCTCCTTGCCGACGGCCTCCATCTCCTGGGTGATCTCCTTGCGGCGGGCGTTGTCCAGGTCGATCTTCTGGAGTTCGGCCGCGCTGATGCTCTGGCGGACCTTGGAGAGGCCGGCCAGCAGCTCACCGCGGCGGCCCTGCAGGCTGGCGGCCTCGCGCTCCAGGGCGAGGGTGCGCGGGCGCGTCATGAGGCCCTTGGCGAGCAGGGTGCGGGCGTCCTTCAGCTCTTCCGCGATGAAGCCGATCTGCGCGGCGACGGCGGCTTCCTGCGCGGTCAGGGCGGCGATCTCGGAGGTGAACTCGTCGATCCGCTTGTTCAGTATGTCGATTTGCCCGTGATGGGCGGTGCGGCGGGCCAGGAACTGGCGGCGCTGCCCCTCGATCATGGCGGCGACCTCCGGCTGCCCCTGGGCCGCGAGGAGGACCGGGTTGAAGGTCACGTCAGCGGCGTCGGCCAGCTCCGCCCGCAGCCGGTCGCCGCGGGCGAGCGCGAAGCGGAACTGGGTGTCGGCCAGGGCGACCTCTGCCCCCGCCCGCGTGTCGTCCAGCTCGACCAGCACCTGGCCGGTGGACACGCGGTCCCCGTCGCGGACATGGATGGCGCGCACGATGCCGCCATCGAGATGCTGGATGGTCTTGCGGTGGCTTTCCGAGGTGAGGGCGCCCGCCGCCATGGCGGCGCTGTCGAGCCTGGCCACGGCGGCCCAGCCGCCGAACAGCCCGAACCACAGCACCGTGACGGCGGTGCCGAGCAGGGCCAGGTGACGGATGCGGGGCGGCTTGCGGATCTCGTCCAGGGGGATGCCCGAAGTCGAGGCGCGGCGGGACAGGGGTACCAGCTGGGCCATGGTCTTCACGCTCTCTTCGGGTCGCCGCCCGCCAGGGCGGGGGCGGGGCGGGTCAGGGCGGCCTGGGCGCCCTGGCCGGACAGCCGGGCCGGGCCATCCGCCGCTGGCGCCTGATTGCCGCGGGTCTCGATGCGCTCCACCTGCCCGTCGTTGAGCACGAGGATCCGGTCGGCGGCGTCGAGCGCCGCCTGCCGGTGGGTGACGACCACGACGATCGCCCCGTCGGCCTTGGCCGCCAGCATGGCTCGCACGAGCGCCTGTTCGCCCTCCGCGTCCAGGCTGGTGTCGGGCTCGTCCAGAACCAGCAGGCGCGGCCGGCCGTAAAGCGCGCGCGCCAGCCCGACGCGCTGCCGCTGGCCGCCGGTCAACAGATAGCTGCCCTCGCCGATCGGCGTGTCGTAGCCGAGCGGCAGGCGGCCGACGATCTCGTGCACGCCGCAGAGCTTGGCGACCTCGACCACGTCGCGCGGGTCCGACGCCTCGAGCCGCGCGATGTTCTCGCGCACCGTGCCGTCGAACAGTGAGACGTTCTGCGGCAGGAAACCGACGTAGGAACCGAAGCTGGCGCGGTCCCAGCCATGCACGTCGTGGCCGTCGAGGCGGATCGAGCCGGCCGTCGGCTTCCAGAGACCGACCAGCATCCGCGCCAGCGTCGACTTGCCGGCGGCCGACCGGCC
Source organism: Azospirillum sp. SYSU D00513 (assembly GCF_017356015.1). Taxonomy (GTDB): domain Bacteria; phylum Pseudomonadota; class Alphaproteobacteria; order Azospirillales; family Azospirillaceae; genus Azospirillum. The sequence goes on along the minus strand of NZ_JAFIQV010000034.1, from coordinate 73,483 downwards.
GACGACGGCCAGCACCTCGCCCGGCTCGACCGTGAAGCTCACGCCCTTCAGGGCCGGCTTGGAGGCGCCGGGCGGCACGAAGACGAGACGCTCCACCACCAGCGGCCCCTCGGGCGCCGGCAGCGGCATGGTCGAGCGTTCCATCCCGTCCCTCTCCGGCTCCAGCACCGTCTGGAGCCGCTTGAGGCTGGCATAAGCGCCGACCCACTGGCGCCAGCCGTCGATCAGCGCCTGGAAGGGGCCGAGCGCGAAGCCCGTGATGATCATAGCGCCGAACATCGTGCCGGGGCTGGCCATGTGGTTCACCACCAGTGCCGCACCCGTGGCCATCACCGCCATCTGCAGGGCGTTGCGGATCTTGCCGGACAGGGCTGAGATGGCGGCGCTGCGCCTGGCCGCCTCGTCGGCGTGGCGCAGTGTCTCCTGGTTCAGCTTCCACCAGCGGCGCAGGATCGCCGGCATCATGCCCATGCCCTCGATGACCTCGGCGTTGCGCAGGGCGGCGCCGATGGCGGAAGTGCTGCGGCCGGCGCTCTCGTTGGCCTGGCGGATTGGGCGGAAGGTCGCCACCTCGTTGACCACCGCGATGACGAGCATCAGGAAGGCGCCGCCGGCCGCGACCGCCGCGTAGAAAGGGTGCATCAGGAACAGGGCGGCCAGGAACAGCGGGGAGATCAGGAATTCGAGCGCCGAGGGGATGGCTCGGCCGGCCACGAAGCCCCGCAGCTCGGCCACATCCTGGAGGGACCGGCTGGGATCCCCGCCGCCGCGCAGCACGCCCCGAACGATGGCCTCCAGCGCCTCGAAGCCGAGCCGGCGGTTCAGCCAGTGGCCGAGCGCCTGGTGCAGGCGTGTGCGGGTGTAGTCCAGCAGGGCATGGACGGCCAGGGCGCCGAGCGCGATGACCGTCAGCCAGAACAGGGTGTTCAGGTTGCCGCTGCCGAGAACCCGGTCGAAGAGCTGGACCATGTAAAGCGGCGAGACCAGCATCAGCAGGTTGATCGGCACCGACAGGGCAAAGGACAGCAGGAGCCCCCGGACGCACTGGCGGCCGATCTTGGCCAGGACGGACGGTCCGTTCATGTGGGGATCCTCTCGCGTGTCGTGTCGCCCGGCACCGGCCCGGCCGCGGCTTCCGCCATGGCGGCGGCCATCGCGGCGCCCCAGCGCTGCTCGTGGAGCCAGCGGTTCACCTCGCAGGCTGCGGTGCGGGTGTAACCGTCATGGCGCAGGATGGAGCGGCGCTCGAAATGGTACAGCTCCACCGAGGCCTCGTACCAGCAGCGCAGGCCCCGTTCCCGCAGCTTCAGGCAGAAGTCGGAATCCTCGAAGTCGCCGATCACGTAATCCTCGCTGATGCCGCCGACGGCCTCGAACAGCCGGCGCTCGACCAGGATGCAGGCGCCGGTGACGCCGGGCACCGCGCGCGAGCGGTTGGCCGGGCCGTAGTCGGCGGCATAGCCCTTGTGGAAGTGCCGGTTGCGCCAGTCGCCCCGGGGGTCGCGCCAGAAGAAGAGGCCGGCGTGCTGGATGGAGTCGTCCTCGAACAGCAGCTTTGGCCCGACGGCGCCGGTGCCGGGGTTCCGGTTCAGCGCCCGCCCCATGGCCGACAGCCAGCCCGGCCTTGCCGGAAGAACATCCGAATTGAGCAGCATGAGCCGGCGCCCCCGCGCGGCACCGGCGCCGCTGTTCACCGCGGCGGCGTAGCCGAGGTTCCGGCCATGGACGATGAGTCGGACGCTGAGCCCGTGCAGCAGGTCCAGCCCGCGCAGCAGGTCCAGCAGATACTCTTCCTGCTCGGGCGAATCGAGCACCAGCACCAGTTCCGCCCCGCGGAGGTCCGGATCGGCGAAGAAGGCGATGAACTGGTGCCGCAGATAGTCGAGCGTGCGGTAAAGGGGGATCACGACCGAGACCTCGGGATCCTCCGCCGCCGGGCCGAAGCGGTGCTCCGCCCACACCCGCGGCCCCTCCAGGCAGGCCCGCTGGAAGGACTGGGCGGCGGGGGCCAAGGCCTCGCCGATCATGGCGGCGGTGAGGTGCTGGGGCGGGATTCCGGACAGGACCAGCGCGCGCGCCGCGTCGGGCCGTTCCGGCGGGGGCGGGGGCACGAGGTCCAGGCTGCCGCCGTCCGCCAGGGACAGCTCCAGATGCCAGGGAATGCCGGGCAGGGCGGGGCGGGGTCCCGGGATGTGCAGGACGAAGCCGGAGTTCCGCACCTCCGCCCCGAACGGGTGGCGGGCCGCCGCCTCGGCGAGGTCGGGGCGGGGGAGGCGGTGCCGGGGGGGCTCGGCCGGGCGGCGCTCCCCGAAAGCCGAGACGGCCGTCCAGCCCTCCACCACCCCCAGCGGGTCGAACAGCCAGCCGCGCAGGAACAGTCCGCCGTCCGGCGCCTGCACCGCCAGCTCGAGCCGCGCGCCGAGCGGCCGCCGGGCGTCGATGGGGGCGTGATGCTCCGCGCGCGCTGCGGCGGGCAGGCGCTGCCGGATCTGGGCGGCCAGCATGGCGTCGTTGGCGAGATAGGGAGCGGCGGCGCCGAACAGGTAGGCGGCGAGCGTGCGCGAGGGATCCCCGGCGAGCACCGCGTCGAGGTCGGCCGTGGGGCGCGCCGCCGCGGGATCGACGGCCAGACGCTGTGCGCGGTCCGGCGTGAAGGCTAGCAGGTCGAAGCGCGCGCCGGCGAGCCGATCCGGCAGTTCGACGAGGAGCGCACAGGAACGGCCGCCCTTCCCGGTCCAGGCTACCGGGCGGAAGGGGTTGCGCCGGATGGCACCCGCCCCGACGAGCAGCACGCTTTCCACCGTGGCGGCGCCCGGCTTCAGCGGCAGGAGCAGGAAGCGCCCGCCGAAGCGGATCGGCGCGCCGGCCGTGAGCGGTGCGGCCGCCGCCAAAAGCGCCCGCGCGGCAGCGGTGAAGTCCAGGTCGTCGTAGAGGCGCAGGAAGAGGCCGGCGCTTTCCAGCAGGGACCGCAGCATCCGGTGCCGGTCCGCCGGCGCCAACCGCGCCGGCAGCTCCGCCCCGAGCGGCTGCGCCGTCCCGGAATGCTCCCCGGGACGGTCGAGAAGAATTTCTCCGTCCGGGCCGGTCACCATCAGCGCCTGCGTGGCATCCGCCGCCGCGGGCAGGGCGATCAGCGCCATGTGCCCGCCCTCCGCGGCTTCCACCACGGTCGCCACGACCGGCCCCTTGACCGGGCGCCCGCCGCGCGTGACGGTCAGCTGCCGGTTGGACAGGGGCCGCGCCAGCGGGACCGTGACGAGGATGGCGTTGCGGCCGAGCGCCAAGTCTGGGAGGGCCAAGTCCGGGAAGCCCACATCCCGGCGCTCGGCGCCGGCTGGGGAAGCGTCCGGCATGAGGGCCGGCGAGGAGAGAAGACCGGAGTCGATCATGATGCAGCCATGTCCCGGACGGGAGATTCGTCGGCGTCGGTCCGGATGCCGAAGCGTGGGCCGCTCACGAGGAGAGGCGCGGCCAATGGAACGGCGCCATTCCTTAAGGGAAGCTGAAGGAAGGACCAGGGTGCATGATGCAAAAAAGTGGTGCCGCCCCCCGGGACAGCACCACTCCTTGAGGCCAGCCTTGGGGGCTGAGGATCAGAACAGCGAGATGTAGCCGGCCAGGTTGGCCTTTAGCTCCGCCTCGGTCAGGCCGACGACGGTCACGCTGTTGCCGTTGCCCAGATCGATCACCGCGTTGCCCGACACGGTCGAGATGCGCGTGGACAGCTCGCCAACGCTGGTCAGGGTCAGGCCGTTGACGTTGGTCGCGATGGAGATCATGTCGCCCGTGCCGAAATGGACGACGTCGGCGCCGCCGTTCGACTGGATGACGTAGACGTCGTTGCCCAGGTCGCCGTGCAGCGTGTCGTTGCCCAGCTCGCCCAGGAGGCGGTCGTCGCCCTGGCCGCCATGGATGAGGTCGTTGCCCTGGCCGCCGTGGAGCGTGTCGTTACCCTGGTTGCCGAACAGCCGGTCATTGCCCTGGTTGCCGTAGACGACGTCGTTGTCCAGGTTGCCGTAGGCGATGTCGTCGTCCTCGCCGGCGAGGATGGTATCATCGCCCTTGCCGCCGAAGAAGGTGTCGTTGCCGAGGCTGCTGGACAGCCGGTCGTTGCCGACGTTGCCGGCGATCTCGTCGTTGCCGAGGCCGCCATCAACGATGTCGTTGCCCTCGCCGCCCATGTTGAAGTCGTCACCCTCGCCACCGATGATGCTGTCGCTGCCAGCGCCGCCCATCTGGGTGTCGTTGCCGGCGCCGCCGACGAAGGTGTCGTTGCCGAGCGCGCCCACGATGAGGTCCGAGCCCTGGCCGCCGCCGATCTGGACGCCCGACGTGTTGCTGGACGACACCTGCACGAACTGCGGGGTGTTGCCGGTCAACTGGGTGTTGCCCGTGATCTGCGTGATCTGCGTTTCGGAAATGTTGAAACGGTTTAGAACGTTGCTGATAATATCAGCCTCGTTCGAGGTGATGACGCCGCCGCTGCGCGCGCTGTCGAAAAGACCACCCGGTATCGTAGCCATAAATTCCCCCTGCCCCCAAGGCATGCCAAATTCGCTGAAGCCTAGGAGGTACCACTTTTTAAGGAGTACTCTCAAGTGCGTTTTTGCGGTTGCGTCCACGCTCAGGTAGCAACGGGCGGGAGCGTTGAAGCCTAAGGGCATTGGGGAAGGGGCCGAAATCGGGCAAAAAACCAGATGGTACTGGGAAATATGGCTGCGCCCTGCGCATATCCTGGTATGGCTGTGACAATGTTCGAAAGCTTCCTTTTGCTCAATAGGAAGCATCCTGAACCGGAGCGCTCATGGAGAAATCGGAAAAAGTCCTTCCCATCCGTTACTATTTTGAAATCTTCGCTTGGAAGTCTCCTGCCTGCTTTTTCAGCAAGCCCTTGAACGCCTTCTTAATCTGTTCTTAATCATCAAATGGTTGTCATAGCCGGAATCGGCTAAGCCGGCCAAGAGGTTGCAGGACCCTCCGGCCGTCCGCCGCACCGGGGGGGCGGCACCCCTCATGTCTCTCGATTCCGTATGGACCGACGGCCGAATGGCAGCCTTGATGAACCTTCCGCCCCCCCCGAAGGCGGTCGATGCGGAGGCCGCCCGCCCGGCGTTGCCGGCGCGCGCCCGGCTGGAGGAGGTCAAGAGGACGATCTGGCTGACGCGGCCCGACCTGCGCGCGCTGTGCGAGGGTGACCGGGCGCGCTTCGAATGGTGGCTGCTCCTGCATGGCGCGCGCGAGTATCACGCCCTGGCCGAGTTCGAACCCGACATCCCCCGAGATCTCCTGACCGAACCAGCGGAAGAAGCCCTGCCCGGCGTCCGGCCGGTGCTGACCCGCTTCATGCGCCAGGTCTGGCTCATGCGCCCGGACCTGTGGGAGGTATTCGACCTCGGCACGGCCGGGGGGCAGGAGGCTTTCGGCTGGTGGTACTTTATTCATGGCATCGCCGAGCTGGATCTCGCCCGCTTCCTGACCGGGGAGCAGAAGGATTTCCTGGCTGAAACCGACCCGCGCCTAGTGAGCGGTGCGCTTCTGCCGTTCACCCGGTTGATGGTGCAGCTGTGGGAACGGCGCCCGGACCTGCAACAGGCCTTTCCGCTCAACACGGACGCCGGCCGGGCGGACTTCACGCGCTGGTGCTACACGGACGCCCTGGAGGAGCCCCGACTCGGAGAGCTTTTCCGCGATCTTCGGGACCGCGTTTTCCGTTCGCCGGCGTCGTCCGACCCGCGTGTCCCGAGAATCGCGATGATGGTCTGGTCGGAAAGCGCGCCCCTGCGGCAGCGCTTCCCCGACCCCGGCAGCCCAGCCTTCCTCGCCTGGACGCGCGGCGAAGGGCAGGAGCGGGCGCCAATCCTGCGCTGCCTGATGGCCGAGCCCGCGCAAGCGGGCGTGCCAGCCGGGAGAGAAGGCAATGAGGCAACCGTAGCAGCACCCGCCATGCGGACGCGCGGCAACTCCCTGCCGTTCGGTGTCAACCTGATCGGCTATGCCCGCGGGCAGTTTGGCATCGGCGAGGACGTGCGCATGGCGGCGCTCGCCATGCAGGCGGCGGGGATCCCCTTCAGCGTCTACAACGTCGAGCCAGGACGCGAGGTGCACCAGGGCGACGACAGCATCGCCGCGCTGATCACCGACCGGCTGCCCTATGCCGTCAACCTGTTCTGCACGACCGGCATCGAGACGGCGCGGCTGGCGGCGGTGGAGGGATCGGCGCTGTTCGACGGCCGCCGGACCATCGGCTACTGGCCCTGGGAACTGCCGGACTGGCCGGAGGAATGGCATCACGCCTATAACCTCGTCGACGAGGTCTGGGCGTCGAGCCGCTACACCTATGATGCCTATGCGAAGAGCTGCCCGAAGCCGGTGCGGCACATGCCCATGGCGGTGACGGTGGACGCGACGGCGGGCCTGGGCCGGCGGGACTTCGGCCTGCCCGAGGGACGCTTCCTGTTCGTCTTCGCCTTCGATGTGCTGTCCAGCCTGGCCCGCAAAAACCCGCAGGCCTGCGTCTGCGCCTTCCGGAAGGCTTTCCCGCAGGGGAACGAGCCCGTCGGGCTGGTGGTCAAGGCGATGCGCGCGACCCCGGACAACCCTGTCTGGCAGGCGCTGCTGGAAGAGGCCCGCATCGACCGCCGCATTCACATCATCAGCGAAACCCTGAGCCGTGGCGCGGTGCTCGATCTCTACCGAGCCTGCGACGGGTTCCTATCGCTGCACCGGGCGGAAGGCTTCGGGCGCGGGATCGCCGAGGCGATGCTGCTGGGCAAGCCGGTGGTCGTCACCGGCTTCTCGGGGAACATGGACTTCACGACACCGGGCAGCGCGGGCCTGGTCGACCACCGGCTGCGCCTGGTGTCCCCGGAGGAATACCCCTTCGCCGGCGGGCAGCTGTGGGCGGAACCGGATGTTGCGCACGCCGCCTGGTGGATGCGGCGGCTGGTTGAGGACCGCTGGCTGCGGCAGCGGCTGGCAGAACAGGGGCAAAAGCTGACGGCGGCGACCTACGCGCCGGCAGCGGTCGGCGCGGGATACGCCGCCCTCCTGGGCCAGGCGGTACGTGAGAGGACAATCTGATGGGTGGGAGAGCTGAGGTGAGCGGTATGGGGAACACCAAGTCTGCGGGCGTGATCACGCCGGTCATCCTGTCGGGCGGCTCGGGGAGCCGGCTGTGGCCGTTGTCACGGTCGCTGTACCCGAAGCAGTTCCTGCCGCTCACGAGCGAGCTGACGATGATCCAGGAGACCGCGCTGCGGGTCGCCGGCGAGAGGTTCGCCGCACCGCTGGTGATCTGCAACGAGGAGCACCGCTTCATCATCGCCGAGCAACTGCGCGCCCAAGCGTGCCGACCCTCCGAGATCATCCTCGAGCCGGTCGGGCGCAACACGGCGCCCGCGGTGTGCGTCGCCGCCCTCAAGCTGCTCGCCGCGGGCGAGGACGCCCTCATGCTGGTGATGCCGTCCGACCACGTCATCGCCTCGCCCGGGCGCTTCCTGGAGGCTGTCGCAACAGCGGCCGGGGCTGCCGCTGCCGGCGCGCTGGTCACGTTCGGCGTGAGGCCGGTGCGGGCCGAGACCGGCTACGGGTACATCAAGGCAGGAGCGAAGCTTGACGCTCATGAGGGCGTCAACGCCGTCGAGCGCTTCGTCGAAAAGCCTGATCAGACGACGGCGGAGGTCTACCTGGCGGACGGCTCGTACCTGTGGAACAGCGGCATCTTCCTCTTCTCCGCTGCGGCCTACGTGGCCGAGCTGGAGCGGAGCAGCCCGTCCATGGTCGAGGCCTGCCGCAAAGCTCTCAGTGGCGCCGAGCGGGATCTTACCTTCTGTCGGCTGGGCAAGGATGCCTTCGCTGCCTCGCCGTCAGACTCCATCGACTATGCCGTCATGGAAAGGACCGCCAGGGCGGCCGTGGTGCCGGTCGACATGGGGTGGAACGACGTCGGCGCCTGGTCGGCGCTGTGGGACATCGGCGAGAAGGATGCGAACGGTAACGTCGTGCAGGGCGATGCCGTCCTGCACGACGCGCGCAACGTCTACGTCCGCTCCGACGAGCAGTTGGTCGCGGTCGCTGGCCTGGAGAACGTAGTTGTGGTCGCCACTGATGACGCCATCCTGGTGACTAATCACGCCCGAGCTCAGGATGTGAAGCACATCGTGGACCGCCTCAAGGCCGAGCGGCGCGACGAGCATGCCCTGCACACGACCGTGCACCGCCCCTGGGGCTCGTACCGCGGCGTCGACCGCGGCAGCCGCTTCCAGGTCAAGCGCATCGTCGTGAAGCCAGGCGAGCGCCTGTCCCTGCAGATGCACCACCATCGGGCGGAGCACTGGATCGTGGTGGAGGGCACGGCGCTGGTGACGCGTGGCGAGGAGCAGATCTTCGTGTACGAGAACCAGTCCGTCTACATCCCGATGGGCACGGTGCACCGGCTGGAGAACCCGGGGAGGGTGCCGCTCCACCTGGTCGAGGTGCAATCCGGCGGCTACCTCGGCGAGGACGACATCGTCCGGTTCGAGGACGGATACGGGCGTATGTCCTCCATCCCGGCTGCAAGCCAGTAACGCTCTTCATAATTTTCGAGTTTGGCGCTTAAAGGGACAGGCGAAATGCAGCAACTGCATAAAGAAACGGCGGACCTGTTATTCATGCTCCCCACTATTAAGGGCACCAGCATTTATGCAAATTTTGACGGCCTCGACCTCACCGAAGGTGCAGCGCTGATCTGCGGCTGGGCGTTCGATAGGGCGAACCCAGACAGCACGTTGGAAATATTGATCTTTGGTGAGAAAGGGCTAATCGGCCGGGGAAAAGTAGAGCTGGCGCGACCTGATGTGAGCGAAGCTGGGGTTCCAAGGGTGGACGTCGGTTTTCGGGTTCGTTTGAAGCCGAGGGGAGACGAGAAGGAGCTGAAGATTGTTGTTCAGTCGGGCGAGCAGCAGCATCTCCTCCATGAGCTCAGGTTGACAGAAGGCCTTCCGCCGCATGGTCTCACGCGAGAGGATGTTGTTTCTGTGTTTTCTTTGCTTTTTCATCGATATCCGGAAAGCGAGGATGCAATCAATCATCAACTCTCCGTGCATAAATCTAAGGCTAGCTTGTTTGCAGCACTTTTTCGATCGCCGGAATTCCATGAGAAAAACATGGACGTGATTGCTTTGATGCATGCCAATGCTGCAGGTAAATAACATGAAAACCTCAATAATCATCAACACATACAATCGGGCGCCTCAGCTCCGCGACTGCCTACGCGCACTTCGCAACCTTGAAGGTCAGTTCGAGGTCGTCGTTGTAAACGGCCCCTCGACGGACGGGACGAGAGCAGTTTGCGAAGAATATGCTTCGGCTATTACGTACGTGGAATGCGCGGAGAGGAATCTTTCCGTTTCGCGGAACATTGGCATTGCGAACGCCGTGGGCGAGGTCGTCGCATTTATAGATGATGACGCAGTTGTTCATCCGGGGTGGCTAAAGAGAATTCTCGAAAAATACAATTCAGATGACGTTGTCGGCGTGGGTGGCTTTACCATAGACCACACCGGAAAAAGTTATCAGGCCACTGCAACGCTTTGCGATAGATTGGGTAACGCCTTTACGGTTCCGAGAGGAATCTCGCGCGAAACATTCTGCTTCCCAGGATCTCCTCTATTCCCGTCCCTTCTGGGAACCAATTCATCGTTCCGTGCATCAGCGTTAAAGGAGATTGGCGGTTTCGACGAGACATTCGCCTACTTCCTAGATGAGACGGATGTCTGCCTGAGGCTCGTCGATCAAGGCGGCCAAATTGTGTATGCTCCCGACGCGCTCGTCTACCATCGTTACGCGCCGAGCCATCTCCGCAACCTGAATAAGGTTCCGACGACACTGCATGTGCCAGCACGCAGTAAGGTGTACTTCATGTATCGCCATGGTACGCCGTTATTGGATGAGATCGCTATAACTGACGAAGTAGTTAAGTACCGCGATGGGCTCCGCCGCGACAACAAGTGGCTTCGCGACCATAGCTATCTGAGCCCGACCGCTGAAGCTCTCCTCAACCAGGACGTCGAGCTTGGCATTGAAGACGGCCGCACACTTGCCCGGCTTCCTGCCCCTACCAACCTGATGGAACGAGCCGCAGGGGTTTCCAAGAGGCCCTTTAAGAGGTTCAATGCTGAGGGCGCACAGAGGCTGCGGATAGCGCTAATCTCGCAAGGCTTTCCTCCGAACGACACTGCTGGGATTGCGCGGTGGACAGACCATGTCGCCAGTGGCTTGGCGGCACGAGGTCATCGGGTTCACGTCATCACGCGTGCCGACGCTGAGCCCACTGTCGATTATAGGGACGGAGTTTGGGTCCATAAGGTACTGCCTATAGAGGGCGGAGAACTCCGTTCAGTGACTGCGCTAATCGACATTCCAGATCACTTGACTAACTGGTCGGCTGGCGTGTACGCGGAGTTGCGCGAAATCGGTTTCTCCAACCTAGATCTCGTTTCCGCACCGATCTGGGACGTCGAAGGCCTAGTCCCGCTACTACTCTCCCCTATCCCTGTGGTGACGTCGCTGCACACCACCTACAAACTCGCTCACCCGCATAAGCCGGATTGGCACCGGCCCCTGTACGATTTCAACCATGTTCAGCGCGTCGTTAAGGCCGAACAGTTCATTTTTGAAAGGGCGCAACACTTCCTTGGAAACACGAATGCGGTCGTGAAGGAAATTCACGAGACTTATGGCGTAGACATTTCGTCGCGGACAATCGTTGTGCCTCACGGCGTCACCTCTCCGGCCAGACATGAGACGGCTAAAAAAGGCGACGGCATTACGGTCCTCTTCGTAGGGCGGCAGGAAACCCGCAAGGGGTTCGATACAGCTCTGGAAGCGGCTCTTCGTGTCTGCACGCAATTACCTGATGTCACGTTCCGCTTTATCGGCTCTCCGACGGATGACCAGAACTGCAAACGGGCGATCAGCCGATTTTTGGAGAGCGTACCGCCCGAGCTTGCGCAGCGGATTCAGCTTGAGGGTTACATACCGGACGACAAGCTTGCTGATGCGTACGCTGACTGCGACATTTTCCTGGCGCCCTCGCGTTTTGAGTCGTTCGGCCTTGTGGCGATTGAGGCCATGCGGTACGGCAAGCCGGTCGTCGCGGGCAACGTCGGCGGACTAGCGGAAGTTGTTGAGCAGATGAAGACTGGGCTGCTTGTTAACCCTAATGATCCTGGTCAGATTGCTCAAGCCATTCTCAAACTCGCCAGTGATGCTAACCTTCGCCAACACCTCGGAGATGCCGCTCAACACAGCTTCCTGTCAAAGTACACGCTGGAACAGATGGTCGAAGGCATTGAGGATGCCTACTCGGCTTTTCAAAGGGCTGCTGCTTCTACGAACGAGGCTCTGGAGAAGATCGCATGATGAGTCTAGACAGAAACGCCTTGGTTCAGGCGCTTGATACCTTCGCGGATGCAAAGCCGTCTGACGGTGAGGTAGACCTGCTTCTTCGGCATTTGGGTGGGAGCAAAGACATTTTGTGCCACGTGCTTCTGGAGACCGACTTTCTTTCCAGGTACCCGGAAGTTGCGAAGATTCTTCGGGGGCTGTCAGGTCCAGTTTCCCGCTCAGTTTTGACTTCTCCTGACAAAGCAGTGTTGAGCGCGAGAATGACGCGCACGCTGCTCCAAGAGTTGCACGACAAGCAGAAGAGATGGGCGTCTAAAGCGCAGGAGCTCACCGAGCTTGAAGCAGAAATTAGTCAGCTTAAAGTGAAAATAGGAGCACTCCGGGGTGCAAACTAAACGCGGAAGCTGTAATATGTCTGGCGAAGACGCTACGGCGCCCAAGCTCGGCCTTCCTCTTTCTGGTATCGTGTTCATGAGGACTCAATATGATTAAGTTCGCGCCGTCGGAAATGTTGGAACAGGGCTGCTGCGGGGCAAGGCTTGTAGGTGATTGGCGAGCGCTTCCTGTACCGGGTGTTCAGGGAGCAGCTCTCATGTCGGAGTCCGGTGATGCCGAGTTCCAACTGTCCTCCCCCGGCGGGACAGTACGCCTGATGTTTCTCCGTCATGACTGGAGTGGTCTGGTCGAGATTTCTTGCGCTGGCGAAGCGCAGGTAATCGACTTGTATGCAGACGAGCAGGACATCAACTTTGCCTACGAGATGGCTGCGCCTGCTGGCGCAGTCTGCACCATAAGAGTCCTCGGCAAGAGATCGCGGCAATCGTCCGGGCACCAAGTGTGGCTGCTCGGAGTTATGCTTGATGAATTGCCGAAAGAACTGGGGCGGTCCAGGACTCTTAGCGAAACGGTACGAGTGATTTCTGGTGATTGGGGAAAGTTCCTTGTCCTCAAAACGGATATGGATATTCCCAATGCCATAGAGCGCGAAGGTTCTTGGGCCCCTCACGATATAGAAGTCTTTAAGACTCACATTGGCGCCGGCGACTTTGTTCTGGATATTGGGGCAAACTTTGGTCACCATAGCGTTGTATTTTCAAAGATTGTTGGGCCAAACGGCTTGGTCGTAAGCGTAGAGGCGCAAAGGGTCATGTATCAGTTACTCGGCGCAAACTGTGTTCTAAATGGATGCTGGAATATTCGCCCGATACACATGGCTGCTAGTGATAAGGCCGGCGAGCTTACCTTATTCCCAATAAGCTATACCGGGGATGCGAACTTCGGCAGCCTGGGAGTTAACCTACATCCTGAACGATATAATGCCGAGAACGCCGCGGAAAGTGTTCCTGCGGTGACAATGGATGACTACTTAAGTGAGCATCATCCGGGCCGTCAAGTCAAGTTTATTAAAATTGACGTGCAAACCTTTGAGCTTTTTGTGCTTAGAGGACTAGCACGGACAATAGCCAGTCACCGCCCTTCATTGTTCTTTGAGGTTTCTCCGAAGTGGATGCATGCAACTGGGTATGACTATCGCGATATCTATAGCTTTTTTCGCGACCTTAAATATAGTTTCAAGCATTTTCGCGAGCTTCCCTTCGGTTCGGATGGCATTCCTGAGATTCCGTTCGACGATGATATTGAATGGGATGTCTTGGCATTGCCCGAGCCTGTATGATGCTAGTACTAGTGCGCGGACACATTCAGGAAAGCCAAGTGTTAGCCCAGGCATATCAATGCCCTGAAGGCAATCCATGCGCCTCTGTTGCCTGTGTCTGTGCACTAATGTACTGCATGTCTCTTAGGAGCTGCACGAAAATAACCGCTCCATTCGCCTCAGTTACACAGGCTGTTGCGCGACTGGTCTTCTAATGTGATCGATTTGGTACATTGTAATAAGCGAAGAATGGAGGCTGCGGCCTCTAATTCGATGTGAGCCGTGAAGAAGGGGCGAGTGGTCCAATGGATTCCTGTAAATGCTTTGTAGTTCTTTTTACGCCACGCTCTGGAAGCAGCATGATCGCCGGAGATCTTGCTGCCAACAACTGCGGCATGGGAGTCGAATTATTCCATAAGATAGATGGGTCTTTTCATCCTGAAGACCTTAGCCTTCTCAAGGCGAGCGTGCCATACTCCGATATATCTACTGTTATCAAGCTATATAAAAAGGAGGGAATTTTTGGATTTAAGATGAATTATGTTCAGCTTGTGGCGTTTATTGATTATTTTTCTAGTACTGGCGCTTTGGGGAATGTTGGCGCGAACGAAATCCGTGACGTGTTCACGCGAACGTTCCCTAATCTTAGGATTATACTAGTTCGCCGCGCCGATGCTTTGGCGCAAGCCATCTCTTTGCTTAAGGCCAAAATAACAGGACAGTGGGACTCAGTTGCACAGTCTGCAGATGCGCAGTCGGATTCACCGTCGCAGTGGCTTAGAGATGCCATTATCACCCACCTTGCGGAAGTGCAAAGAGAGCAATTGTTTTTGGAAAGGGCTGTGTCAGCTCTCGGACTTCCTACAACGGTGGTTACATACGAAGATTATGTAGAAGCGCGACAAGAGATGCTGCGGAACCTCATTGAGTTCGTCCATTCCGATAATGCCGGCTCAATACTGTCCTCTGAAAAGAGGATGAATGTTCTTTTAGATGAAAGGTTTTCGAGACAAAGGACTGAGCAGAATGAGAATTGGGAGCGCCTCATATCTAAGTTTATGATGTCACGTTCTTATCTGGATTATATGTCGTGAAATGATTGCAAAACATTGCAGCTCGATTTGTGAATGAAACAAGAACGCATCTGAGGTTACTTTGGTCAAGCAGAACTACGTCTTCACCTAGGGTCAAAACCCAATCAGAGACTTGATTCGTCTGGAGAAACGTGATTCCAAAGCGCTATGGAGGCTTTGGAGGTTCCCATGCGCGAGATTTTCTGGCTGGACGATCAGGCCTGGGAAGCCATCCGGCCGCACCTTCCGTCCAACCAGCCCGGCGCCCGCCGGGTGGACGACCGCCGGATCATCAGCGGCATCATCCATGTGCTGAAAAGCGGCTGCCGCTGGAAGGACTGCCCTCCGGAATACGGTCCGCCGACGACGGTCTACAACCGCTTCAACCGTTGGTCGGGCCGTGGCCACTGGCGAAAGATCCTCGCCGCGCTGGCGGCGGGCCAGTGGATCACCACCGCGGTGGCCATGGACGCCAGCTCCGTGAAGGCGCACCGGTGCGCCCACGGCGGAAAAGGGGGGCGAAGCGGCAGGCGATCGGGCTCTCCCGAGGCGGTCGGACGACGAAAATCCACGCTCTCAGCGACACGCTCGGCCGCCCGATCACCTTCAAGGTGACGGCGGGCAACGTCTCGGACATCACCATGGCCGATGCCCTGCTGGCCGAGGTGGAGACCTGCCGGTACGTTCTGGCGGACAAAGGGTATGACTCAGATCGGCTGCGACGCGCGATCCGCGACAAGGGCGCCAGGCCGGTCATCCCAGGCCGCAAATCACGCAAGCACAAGATCCGTTTCGACAAGACGCGCTACAAATCTCGATGGATGGTGGAGGCCGTGTTCTGTCGGCTCAAGGATTTCCGCCGCATTGCCACGCGCTATGACAAACTCGCCAGAAACTATGTGTCAGCTATAACCATTGCAACCATCGTAGCGTACTGGCTCTGATTGAGTCTGGAGCCTAGCGAGTCGGTGTCCGAGGGCCATCCGGACAAGGTCAGTGATCGGATCTCCGACGCCATCGTCGACCTCTACCTGTCGCACGACCCGTACGCCCGCGTGGCGGTCGAGACGCTGTGCACCACCAACCAAGTTGTCCTGGCCGGTGAGGTGCGCGGCCCCGAGACCATCACGCCCGACATGCTGGTTCAGGTCGCGCGCCGCGCCGTAAAGGATATCGGCTATGAGCAGGACGGCTTCCACTGGAAGAACATGGACGTGAAGTGCTTCGTTCACTCCCAGTCGGCCGACATCGCCGTCGGCGTGGACGCCACCGGCAACAAGGACGAGGGTGCCGGCGACCAGGGCATCATGTTCGGCTACGCCTGTCGCGAGACGCCAGCCCTGATGCCGGCCCCGATCCACTACAGCCACGCCATCCTGCGGTCGCTAGCCGAGGCGCGCCACTCCGGTGCGGCTCCCTGGCTCGGCCCCGACGCCAAGAGCCAGGTGACCCTCCAGTACGAGAACAGCAAGCCGGTCCGCGCCACCGCCGTGGTGGTCTCCACCCAGCACGCCGAGGGCGTGTCGCAGGAGGAGGTGCGCGAGCTGGTGCGCCCGCACATCCTGAAGATCCTGCCCGAGGGCTGGATGTGCGGCGAGGACAGCTTCTACGTCAACCCGACCGGCCGCTTCGTCATCGGCGGCCCGGACGGGGACGCCGGCCTGACCGGGCGCAAGATCATCGTGGACACCTACGGCGGGGCGGCCCCGCACGGCGGCGGCGCCTTCTCGGGCAAGGACCCGACCAAGGTGGACCGTTCGGCCGCCTACGCCGCGCGCTACCTCGCCAAGAACGTGGTGGCCGCGGGCTTGGCCGACCGCTGCACCATCCAGGTTTCCTACGCCATCGGCGTGTCCAAGCCGCTGTCGGTCTATGTGGACACCTACGGCACCGGCACGGTGTACGAGGACCGTCTGTCGGTCGTCCTCCAGCAGCTGGTCGATCTTAGCCCGCGCGGCATCCGCACGCATCTCGGGCTGAACCGGCCGATCTACGCCCGCACCGCCGCCTATGGCCATTTCGGCCGCGAGCCGGACGCCGACGGCGGTTTCTCCTGGGAGCGCACCGATCTGGTGGACCAGCTGCGCGCCGCCTTCTGAGCCTTTTCGGGGCGGCATCGGGAGAACTAAAAAAGCAACCGAGCAAGACCCGGCAGCCGAAGCTGTCGGGCCTCTGCTTTATCCGCAAACTCGTGCAGGGCTCAATCTCTTCATACCGCCGAGCGGATGAAGTGACACACCCCTTGTTAACCGCCAGAGTACGCGTGCCCGAAGGCCCTCTTCGAGAGTGTGTCAGGACAAACGCTCGCCGGTATCAGTTCTCCGGAGGCTCCGAGAACTCCGGAAGCGCCTCGTTGGCAGCCTCTAGCAGGCGCTGCGGGGCGAGGTGGGCGTAGCGCATGGTCATGGACATCTGGCTGTGCCCGAGCAGCTGGCTGACCTCGTAGAGGGTCCGGCCCTTGGACACGAGGGTGCTGGCGAAGGTGTGGCGGAGATCATGAAGGCGGAGGTCGTCCGGCAGGCCGACTCGTTTCTTGACGCTCAGCCACGCGTTGCGCAGGCAACCGATGTGCTTCTTACGGCTCTGGCCGGGGAACACCCAGGGGCAGCCGGGCGGGCGGGGCTGCCGCACCAGAATGCGAACCGCCATGTCCGAGAGCGGAATGTGCCGGCGCCTGCCGCTCTTTGCGACCGGCACCACCCAGAGCCGCCGCTCGAAGTCGACGTGCTCCCATTTCGCCTTCATCGCCTCGCTGCGCCGGGCGCCGGTCGCGGCGAGCAGGGCGAGGAACAGGGCGCGCAGCTCCGCCTCGGTGAGGAACTTCTCCCGGTGGTGCTCGCGCCGCATCTCGGCCTTGCGGGCAGGGTTGCGGCCCTCGATGACCTCCCATTCGATTGCCAGGTTGAACACCCGCCGGACGAAGGCCGTGTAGCGGTTCACCGTCCCGTTCGCCAGGCCGTCTTTGCGCAGGCTGTCCTGGAGGGTGGCGACGTCGTGCGGCTTGATCTCGTCCATGCGCCGGTTGCCCCAGCGGGCCTTGAGGCGGACCCGGTAGAAGCTCTCGTGGTCGACGTGGGAGCGGATGCGCTCCTTCACGAAGGGCAGGTAGCTGTTCTCCATGAAGGCCGAGAACGTCGGCATGGCCTTGAGCTTGTCGCGCTCGCCGGCGGGGTCGCCACCGAGCCGAGCCTGCGCCTTGATCTCCTGCGCCTTCTTGCGGGCCTGGTCGGCCGTGATCTCGCCGAGGCGGCCGATGCGCATCTCGCGCCCCCTCCCGCGCGGGTCGCGGTAGCGGACGTAGAAGGTGATGGTGCCAATCGGCCAGACCTCGATGAAGAAGCCGCGCAGCTTGTCATCGAAGAGACGGAGCTTGTGTTCGCCCTCCGGCACGGCCGGCGAGTCTTAGAGGTCAAGGCCGCAGGGCGGCGGGAAATGTGACTTCCGCCGGGACAGGGCGCTCCAACCCGCCCCTAACCCACCATGAACCAGCCCGCCGTCACCTGGTCGGCCCTGATGCCGGCCAGCGTGATGCTGTCGCCGAGCCCGAGGTCCACCACCGCGCCGACGCCGCCGGCGGCCACTGTCCAGCTTCGGGCGCCGATCACCAGCCGGTCGCCGGCGGCGGCGTCGAAGTCCGCCACCAAGTCTGCCCCGCCGCCGGGCTGGAACAGGAAGCGGTCGGCGCCGGCCCCGCCGGTCAGCGTGTCGTTGCCCAGATCGCCGCTCAGCCAGTCGTCGCCCAGGTCGCCGGACAGCCAGTCGTCGCCGGCCCCGCCATACAGCCTGTCCTCGCCGCTGCCGCCGTACAGCGTGTCGGCGCCCGTGTTGCCGCAGAGCAGGTCCTCTCCCTGGTTCCCGAAGAGGAGGTCGGCTCCGTCCCCGCCCCGGAGCGTGTCGCCATCGGCCAGGCCGATCAGAAGGTCCTCGCCGCCGGCCCCGTCCAGCAGGTCCCGCCCGGTCCCGCCGGTCAGGCTGTCCCCTGCCGCGCCCCCGGTGAGCGCTTGGTCCGGGCCGTAGAGGAGCTGCCCGGCGGCGATGTCCCAGTCGCGCAGCCGGGCGGCGTTGCCGTAGACCGCCTTGGGATAGGCCATGACGGTCACGGTTTCATAGGTGGCGTCGGAGAAATAGCTCTGGCCCGGATGCGACAGCCCGATGGCATGGCCGCTCTCGTGCAGCGCCATGTAGAGCGCGTCGGTGCCCGCGGGATCGGCCGGCAGCCCGACGAAGCCCTGGGCGATCCGGCCGGTGTCGTCGTCGGTCCACAGCAGGGACCAGCCGATCGCCCCCGGCGGCGCGCTCAATGCCGCCAGGGTGGTGTATTCGATGTCGGCATCGCCGGTGGTGGCGGTGAAGGACAGGCCGGTCGCCCGGTCCCACTGCGCCAGGGCCTGCTCGATGACCGGGCGCCAGGCGGCGATCTCCGGCGCGATGCTGTAGGTCAGGGCCGTGCGGTCCCAGCGTATGGAGGTGCTGTAGATTATTTCCGAGTGATCGTACATGCCACTCTCCCGACCATGAAAATCCGTGCGACGAAATCACGACGCCTTGTGGTCAGGATTAGCTTGTGGTTCAGCCGATCATCTTTGATGCTTGATTAGGTGTTGTTTGGAAAGTAATCGGGTTAATGCCCGCCGCAGGACCTTCCGTTTGAATAAAGCTTGCGGATAGGGGCGGCGGACCGATGTGAGTGTCCATTTCCGATGGGCCGCGCGAAGGGGCGTAGCGCGACGATGCGGGGCTGGCGCTTCCGAGGATCCCGGCGGAAAAGGGACCTGCCCAGTCCGGGCGGGCCGGCCGGGGGCGCTCCCCCAAAAAAAGGGGAGGGGGCCTGAAAAAGGGCAAGAGGCCCGGACGGGCTGCCGGGCCTGCTCGTTGCTTTGCCCCTCAGCCTAGAATGAACCAGCCGGCCGTCACGGCCTCGCGGGCGACCCCGGCGAGAGTCACGGTGTCGTTCGCGGAAAAGACGATCACCGCCTCGCCCGCCCCGTTGGCGGCCACCGTGTAGCCCAGCCCCGGCGCAAGGGCGATGCGGTCGCCCGCCGCCGCGTCGAAATCCGTGATGGTGTCGGTGCCGCCGCCCGCCGCGAAGGCGAAGAGGTCAGCCCCGGCACCGCCGGTCAGCGTGTCGTTGCCCATGTCGCCGCTCAGCCGGTCGTTGCCGATGTCGCCGGACAGCCGGTCGTCGCCGGCCCCGCCATACAGCGTGTCGTCGTCGCGGCCACCGAACAACGTGTCGGCCCCGGCGTTGCCATACATCCGGTCGGCGCCGGCGTTGCCGACCAGCAGGTCATTGCCGATGTCGCCGGCCAGGCTGTCGTCCCCGTTGTCGCCGTTCAGCAGGTCGTCGTCGCGGCCGCCGAACAGGGCGTCGTCGCCCTGCCCGCCATACAGGCTGTCGGCCCCGGCGTTGCCGAACAGCGCGTCGTCGCCGGCGTTGCCGAACAGCCGGTCCTCGCTCGCGTCGCCGGCCAGCCAGTCGCCGCCGCCGCCGCCGCTCAGCGTGTCGGCGCCGCCGGCGGCCTGGATCCGCTGGATCCCTCCGTCGCCGGCGATCATGCCGCCGCCGCTGACCATGGCGTCGCCGAGGATGGCGGCGAAGCCGACCTGGCCCAGCTGGACCATCCGCCCCGCTGGCAGGCCGCGGGCGTCGAGCACATAGGCGGTCTGGGTCCCGGCGCTCGTGAAGGGCATGGAATCGGCGTTCGCCGTCAGGGTCACCCGCTGGATGGCGACGCTGTTCCCGGCGGGAAGGCCCGCGGCAAAGGAGCCGGCCATGGCGCCGAGGCCGGGGTCGGCGGAGCCGAGCTGGGACAGCGTCCGCTCGAGCGCCAGCCGCGCCTCCGCCGGCGAAGAGGCGACGGACATGTCCGCCGGCGGCGGAGCGGCCGGCGCCGCGCCTCCCCCGCCCCCACCGCCCGAACCGGATGGCGGCGGGGGAGGCGGAGGTGGTGGTGGAGGGGGCGGGGGTGGGGGAGGAGGCGGCGGCGATGGGGGTGCCGGCACGAGCCGGCTCTCCGCGACATAGCCGGCGCGGCCCATCATTCCCCAGGGCAGGTCACGGATGCCCATGGCGAAGGCGGGCGAGTTGGAGCCTAGGCGGAAGTCCCCCGCGGACGGATCGACGAACAGGGGATCGGCCTGGCGGTCGCCCGCCCCGTAGCGGGGCATGTTGAAGACCAGGTTGTTGGCGATGGTCGGGAAGTTGGCGGAGAGCAGCTCCCAATAATCATCCACGGGAGCGGCGGCATAGGCGATGTTGCCGGTGATGCTGTTGTTTTGCGGCGTTCCGGCCAATCCCGCGCTCGGCACCCATTCGACACGGATCAGCTCCTCCTTGTTGGAGCCCAGAATCCCGATGTTGTTGGTCACCCGGTTATTGTCGCCGCCATGGATGAAGACGCTGGCCCAGCTCGTGCCCCGGATGAAGTTGTCGGTGACCGCCACGCCGTTCACCTGGTCGTCCAGATAGATGCCGAACCCCTTGTAGTTGGTCAGCCACTGCGACTGCGGGTTCGTAGCGAGGCCCTTCACGCCGTCGATGAAGTTGCCCCGGACGACCGCCCGCGTGTCGATGTCGGAGCGGCCAAGCATCTCAATGGCAGCGGCATCGGCGATCTCCTGCCCGGTCCGGAGGATCCGGTTGTACTCGATGACGTTGCCGGTGTTGATGGTGTTCCTGTCCCAGTTCTTGATGGAGATGCCGTAGCCGGGGCTGTCCGCGATCTCGTTTTGGGAGAGGAGGTTGTCATGCACCCCATTGGCCATGATGCCGCCGACATATTTCCGGATCTCGCCGATCCCCTGGATCAGGTTGTGGCCGATCCGGTTGCCGTTCGAGCGGTCCGACAGGTCCATGCCGCTGCCGGCCAGATGCTCCATCAGGTTGCCGTCAATGACGTTGTTCGAGGAGCCGCTGAGCCGGAGCCCATTGCCGACATTGACGAAGCGGTTGCCGCCGATCCGGTTGCCACTGGAGCCCGTCATCTCCACGGCGTTGCCGTTCCAGGCGCCATCGGCGAAGGTCAGACCGAACAGGGTGACGCCCGTGGCGCCGGTCATGCGCACGAGCGTGCCCAGCCGCGGCACCGTCACCCCATCTTGGGTGAGTGCCGCGGGGTCCTCGGACTTCACGACCAGCCGCCCGTCGGACGGGCGCCAGGCGAACTCGCCCGCGTCGCGGATCAAGGCCGGGCTGTTGAGCAGGCGGTAGGTGCCGCCGGCGCCGATCACGTATTTGGCCTCACCCTTGAAGCTGATGGTGTTGGTGGCGAAATCGGCGTCTTTGACCTCCAGGATGTTGTCGGCCAGCCGGTCGTGGCTGAAGGCCTGGATCCGCATGCCGGGCACGATGTCGCCCGGCCGGACCTCCCCCGCCCGGAAGGTAAGAGCGTCCCTCCGGGTGCCCGCCTCGGTGAACTGCCAGCCGGAGGTGGCGGGCGCCGCCGGGTCCCAATCGCCCGATTGCGCGACACGCTGCCGCTTGCCGCCGATGAAGAGATCAAGGTCGGTGGGCCGGGCGAGGGCGGCGGAATAGAGCCCGTTCCCCTCCGGTTGGAAGCCCGTAACCGTTTCGCCGCCGCTGATCACCGGCGTCTCACCCGGATAGCCGAGGAACGCCACGCCGCTGTCGGCGGCCGTCAGCTCCAGCGTGCCGGTCCGACGATAGGTGCCGCCGCGCAGATAGGCCGTGTCGATGGCGCTCGCGCGCATCGCGTCGCGCGCGCGTTCCAGGCTGGCGAAGGGACCGTCGGTGCGTTCGGCGTTCGGTGCTGCCAGCCGGCCGGACCAGGCGTCGTTCCCGTCGGGAGCGACGAAGTAGGCGGGCTGACGCAGCTGTTCGACCGGCGCGGCAAAGCCGGGATACAGGATCGTGGGGCTGTTCATACCCGTTCCGTTCGGATTACCGGCGAGAGTCGCCATCAATAGAGGTAATCCTTACGATATCAGGCAGCCTTTCCTATTCGTTAAAGGACCCTTGTGACAAAGTTGAGGCATTCTTTGTGAAAGAAGTGGGCCTGCCAAGCCATTTCAAAAATGCGGAGAATGATTGCCTCCGCATCCCTTAGAAGGCGAAGGCCTTCCGGAAGCTCTCCAGAACGTAGATGACTTTTGTTCCCCCGGCTGCGGGAATCTTACAGCGCGGGTACCGCCCGGCGAAACGCCGGAAGGCGTGATCGCTTCCCCAGGCGAACCTTGGGAAGGAGGAGCGGAGGATGGTGGGGGGAGCGGGCCGGAAAAGGGATTGCCAACGACAGAGTGCGTTGCAAAGGCACGGGGCTAATACCTTCTCCCGCGCTCGTCGTTGGCAAAATCAGCTTGGCTCCAGCGCAGAATAGGGAGGCCCGCCGGTTTTGTACATTACATCTTGGTAATGTGGCTGATTTTGCTGGAAATCGTTCGCTGGCCCGACCCGAGGGCCGAAAGCAAAAGGGGAGGCCGGAGGCCCCCCTTTCAGCGTGCCGGCACAGACGGTCTGGCTCCCCGCCGTATCATCACGGGCTAAGCCTGCAACTTAAGGGTTGCCGACTCAGCCAAGCCTAGAGGTAGCATGCTCTTTCCCAGCCGTCCATTTGGCATGTAGTGACAGCCGATCGGGAGCGGGCCAGGGCTTGCTCCCATCGCCCCGGCACCTCCCCATTAAGACTCCATTGCCTTGCCCCGGAGCGAACAGGCGGCCTCTTCTTTACACAGGGCCCTCGATGCAACGGGATATTTTCCTTTTTTGGCGTTTGGCCATGCCTTTGAAAAGAAAGACTGAATCTTTCCATGCTGGCTGTTGGCCTTTTGTTCCATCGCAGGGCATGGATTTTCGAGCGATACCCCCGGAGGATGCGCCCCTAGGCGAAAGCCTTGCCCTTTCAGGAGGCGGTTCACATAAAGAAATCATCCTGAAAGGCACCTTTAAAATCCAACGTATTCACCAGCTTACCAAGTTAAGCGGTCATATGATCCGAGAGTTATTTGTGTGATTGCTGCAGACTACCCAGCTTGATAAGGAGTTAATGCGATTAACAGAATTGTTCCCGGCCATTCAAACCATCAAATACATCGGCGAAGGCAAATTCAACGCACGTCGCCGCCGCGTCGAAATCATATGAACTCCAGAATATTCTGCTGTTCGCACGGCGAAAGCAAATTCGTGCACCAAGGAGGACAGGTTGGCAAACATTCCGCTGATAGACGGGCCGCAGCACTTCGTCGGAGAAGACGGTGGGGAGGAAGCCCTCAATGATGTTGATTACATTGGGCTAGGAAACGATCCTGTGCTGGTCGATCTCGCCACCCCGGAAAACAACACGGGCTATGCCGAGGGCGACACCTACGAAAACATAAGGATTATTGCCGGCGGCGGCGGCAACGACACGCTTTATGGCGATGACAACGACAACTGGTTTCGCGGCCATGCCGGCGACGACCTCGAATATGGCATGGGCGGCAACGACACCCTTGAGGCGGCCGATGGCGCCGACACGCTTTATGGCGGCGACGGCGATGACCGCGTCAACGGCTTGGCCGACAACGACGTGCTGTATGGTGGAGATGGCGCCGACACGGTGATCGGTTTCGGCGGCGCCGACCGGATCTACGGCGAAGCCGGCAACGACACCATCTACGCCGACTGGGACGAGGATACGATTGAGGGCGGCGCCGGCGACGACGTGATCTATGCGGGCGAGATCGTCGGCACGACGGAGACCGACCTTATCCAGGGCAACGCCGGCAACGACCGCTACGTGATCACCAACCAGGCGGGCGCCGGCCGCGTCTCTTTCGACGGCGGCGAGGGCACGGACACCTTTGAGATCACTTCCACCCCGATCAATCACCCGGATACTCCCGGTGCCCGCTACACGGTCGGAACGAACATCGACATTCGCGGCATGACGCTGACCGACGTCGAGGTCCTCGAACTGACCGGTCCCCAGAGCATCACCGTCACGATGACAGCGGAGCAGCGTGCCGCTTTCGACCGGGTCATCACGCGGGAGGGCGACACCATCACCATCGCAGCGGTTGGCGACACCATGCCCGGCGGCGGTGACACGCTCCCCGGTGGTGGTGACACAGTGCCTGGCGGTGGCGGCGATACTGTGCCAGGTGGCGGCGACACGCTCCCCGGCGGTGGCGACACTGTGCCCGGTGGCAATTCGGATGCCATCACCGGTGACGCCAGGGACAACCTGCTCACCGGCACTAGCGGCAACGACACCATCATCGGCAACGGCGGCAACGACACCATGACCGGTGGTGCCGGCCGCGACACCTTCGTCCTCACGCCCGGTGCTGGCTTCGACGACATCACGGATTTTCAGGTTGGCCCCGGCGGCGACATCCTGGACCTGCGCGGCTTCGTGGATGCGCAAGGCAATCCCATCAATACCCTCGATCAGGTCAAGGCTATGGCCGGTCCGGAGCGGGGCTTCCTGATCCTGGCTCCAGACTACTCTCAGGATGTCTTCCTGGACGGCGTCGACATTGACGATCTGACGGCGGACAACGTGATTTTCGGCACTAGCACCGGTGGCGACACGCTCCCCGGCGGCGGTGATACGGTGCCTGGCGGTGGCGACACCGTGCCCGGCGGCGGCGACACGCTCCCCGGTGGTGGTGACACGGTGCCTGGCGGTGGCGACACCGTGCCCGGCGGCGGCGACACGATGCCAGGTGGCGGTGATACGGTCCCTGGTGGTGGTGACACGGTGCCTGGCGGTGGCGATACCGTTCCTGGCGGCGGTTCGGGTGGGGGCTCCGGCGGTGGGGCCGGCGGCGGCAACGACAACATCGGCGGCGGCTCGGGTGGTGGTTCGAGCGGCGGGTCCGGTGGCGGCAGCGACAACATCGGCAGTGGTTCAGGTGGCGGCGACACGCCCACCACACCGGACGCGGGCAGCGCGCTCGATCAGGCGCTCGCCGGGCTCGGCGTCGCCGACGGCGGCATCTCGGCCATGTTCGGCGCCTACGCCGCCGGCCTGCCCGCCGGCAGCAGCGTCACCGTCCACACCCTCACCCCGGCCGACGGCTCCCAGCCCTTCACCGGCGCCGGGCCACAGGACGCCTATATCCTCGACGCCCGCGGCCGGACGATGGACCGCCCGGTCCAACTGGGCCAGGTCGGCTTCGCTGCGGTGCTGGGGGACGCCATGGTCGGCGGCGGCGGCATGATCGCCGGCGATGGGGGCGCTCAATTCATCCAAGCCAACGCCGGCGCCGACACCTTGAGCGGCGGCGACGGGGCCGACACGCTGGCCGGCAGCGGCAGTGCGGACTTGGTCTTCGGCAACGTCGGCAGCGACATGCTGTTCGGCAACACCGGGGCCGACAGCCTGTACGGCGGCCGAGGCGATGACATGCTGTTCGGCGGCCGTGACGACGACCTGCTGAACGGCGACATCGGGGCCGACACGCTGGCCGGCGACATCGGCAACGACCTGCTGGTCGGCAACGTCGGCACCGACCTGATGTTCGGCAACGCCGGGGCCGACACGCTGTTCGGCGGGCGCGACGACGACACGCTGTTCGGCGGCCAAGGTGACGACTGGCTCTCGGGCGACCTCGGCAACGACCGGCTGAGCGGGGACCTGGGCAACGACACGCTGACTGGCGGTGCCGGGGCCGACCTCTTCGCCTTCGCGGCGGGCGGCGGCACCGACATCATCACGGACTTCGACGGAGCGGCGGGCGACCGCATCACCTTCGCGGCAGGCACAGCCTACACGGTCACAGCCAACGGGGCGGGCGAGGCGGTGATCAGCTTCTCCACAAACGACACCGTCACCCTGACCGGGGTCCGGCGCGACCAGTTCTCCAACGACTGGATCGTTTTCGGCGGGTAACATCGCCGACTGGGCACCTCAGCCCAGCATTGCCAGGGGGCTGCTCTTCGGGGCGGCCCCTTTGCCGTTCGAGGGCCGCCGGCGCACCGTTCGGAGGGCGGTCCGGCCCTGCCTTGTCTGCCGTGTACCGGGGCGAGGGAAGCGTGTTAGGGTCCCCGCGCCGCACGACGTGCGGCGCACCCGTTCCCCTCCGCCCCTATAGTTGGTCGATGTTCGCACATTTCCTGCGCATACCGTTGAGCCTGATCCAGCACCGCTATCTGGTGCGTCAGATGACATGGCGCGACATCGCGGGCCGTTACCGCGGATCCTTCGCTGGCCTGCTGTGGTCGTTCATGACCCCATTGGTCATGCTCGCCATGTACACCTTGGTGTTCGGCGTGATGTTCCAGACGCGCTGGACCGCAGCCGCGCCGGAGAACTCAATCGTCCATGCCGACGGCCATGCCAGCTTCGCGCTGATCCTCTTCGTCGGGCTGATCCTGCACAGCTTCCTGTCGGAATGCCTCAGCCGTGCGCCCAGCCTGATCCTGGGCAACGCCAACCTGGTCAAGCGCGTCGTCTTCCCGTTGGAGATCCTCGGCTGGAGCACCATCGGCTCGGCGCTGTTCCATGGCGCGATCAGCTTCGCGGCTCTCTTCGCCATCTATGCGCTGCTGCAGGGAGCGATCCCCTGGACCGCCCTCCTGCTGCCCTTCGTGGTGCTGCCGCTGGTGGTCCTGACGCTCGGGATCGTCTGGTTCCTGGCCGCGCTCGGCGTCTTCCTGCGCGACATCGGGCAGGTCATGCCGCCGGTGATGACGCTTCTCCTGTTCCTCAGCCCGATCCTGTTCCCCATCACGGCCGTCCCGGAAGCGATGCGCCCGATCGTCTTCCTCAATCCCTTGACCATCCCGGTCGAGCAGGCGCGCGCCCTGATCATCTGGGGGGTGCTGCCGGACTGGTGGCAACTGGTGACGTACAGCGTAATTGCCGTCCTAGTCGCCTGGGGCGGCTTTTACTGGTTCAGCCGCAGCCGCCCGGCCTTCGCCGACGTGATGTGACGGCCCCCTTCCCCGACACGCGAAGACCTGATCGATCATGCTCCAGTTCCTCGGCATCGGCGCCCAGAAAGCCGGGACCACCTGGCTCTACTTCAATCTCAAGAAGCACCCCTCGGTCTTCCTGACCGAGGAGAAGGAGTTGCATTTCTGGGACCAGCACCGCGCGAACGGGCTGGACTGGTACCGGCAGCAGTTCGCGGCGGCCCCGCAGGGCATGGTGGCCGGGGAGATCACGCCCGCCTACGGCATTCTGGCTTCCGAGACGGTGGCGGAGATCCGGCGCGAGTTCCCGGACATCCGCCTGATCTACCTGATCCGGAACCCGATCGAGCGGGCCTGGTCCTCGGCCCTGATGGCGTTGCCGCGCGCGGAAATGGCCTTCGAGGAGGCGTCCGACACCTGGTTCATCGACCATTTCAACGCGCGGGGATCGGCCAGCCGCGGCGATTACGAGACCTGCCTGGAGGTCTGGCGGAGCCACTATCCGGCCGAGCAGCTTCACGTCGAGACCTTCGATGACATCGTGGCCGACCCGCGCGGGGTGCTGCGGCGCTGCTGCCGGCATCTCGGCCTCGACCCCACCGCCTACGAGGCGGTCCCTGACGACTCCCTGTCAGCGCCGCACAATGTCGGGTCGCGCCACCCGATGCGCCCGACCCTGCGCCACTATCTGGACGGGCTGTACCGCCCGAAGATCGAAAGCCTGGGCCGCTACCTGGGCCGGGACCTGTCGGGCTGGCTGTCCGGCCCGGCCCACCGCCTCTCCCCCTCGGAGCGGATGCGCCTCTGGCTCGCCAGCCGGGCTCACGGCCTCCGCTAACCGGTCCCCTGGCCATTCATAAGTCCGGCGGCGGCGAGCGCCGGGCGGTGGGCGGCGACGAAGCCGCCCAGGAAGCCCTGCTGCATGGCCGCCAAGGCGGGCTCGCGGAAGAACTTCACCCGGACCGGAAAGTCCCCGGCGGGTCCGCGCAGGCTGCCCTGCCGCTCCTCGTGATGCACGCCGCCGATGGAAGTGGCGTGCAGGACCAGGGCGCGGTGTTCCCCGCACAGCACCGTGCCGTCCTCCCTAGCCCGCGTCTGCGCTAGCAGCCGGCCGTGCACGTTCCAGACGGCTCCCTTTAGCACCGCGCAACGCCGGCCGGGCTCCCAGGCCGCGAGGTTGAAGGCATTCTGGTCAATCATCCGGTGATCCTCTAGGGCCGCGCAGCGGTCGCGCACCCCGGCCAGGGCCTCGGCCGACTGGCACAGGAAGAGGCCGGAGTTGAGATAGGGCTTCCCCGGGTCGATCCCGGCGGCCCGGACCGCCGCGTCGAAGGGTGGAACGCCCCAGAGCGCGATGAAACTGGCAATGTCGCCCACCTCGGCGTCGGACGCGGCGGCGAACACGGCATCCGCCCGTTCCATGGCCTCCAGCAGCGCTGCCAGTGGCGCCTCCAGGGAACCAGCGATCATCATGTCGCAGTCGAGCCAGAGGATGGGGCCGCCGATGCCGTTCAGATAGTCGGCAAGCGCCGCCTTAGCCAAATAGGGGTGTGCGCCCTCGGGCACCGAGGCCGGACGGGGCACGAGCCGCCCGGCTTCCGTCAGGAAGCGGCGCTGTGCCGGGCTCAGCCCGAAGTCGCAGACCAGCAGCCGGGTCCCCGGCATCCACCGCTCCAGAGACTGGGCGAGCAGGCAGGTCATCGCGAAATAGCCGGCGTCGGAGCCGGTCACGAAGGAGACCGGCCCGGGGGCGGATGAGGGAGCGGAGGTCATGCGCGCTGCCGGAAAGGGCCGGGAAGCCGGGAGCCAGGCCGGCCGGCGGCCCGGCGTGGAAACTGTTGCGCCCCGCCGCCCTGGGTGCGATGAATGCGCCGCCTCCGAAGGGGGACGCCGGGCGCCGCGAGCGTTGTCCGGTCGAAGACACGGTGAGCTTGGCTGGCCCTATAGCGGTTTTTCTGCATGCATTCATCCAATCAGGCGATCGCGGTCCGTGACCTCTCCAAGGTTTACCAGATCTACAGCCGCCCGGAAGACCGCCTGAAACAGGCGCTGTTGGGCCGGAAGCGCCGGTATTTTCAGGAATTCTGGGCGCTGCGCGGCATCAGCTTCGAGATCGAGCGCGGCAGCACCGTCGGCATCGTCGGGCACAACGGTTCGGGCAAGTCCACCCTTCTCCAGATCATCTGCCACACCCTGCGGCCGTCTTCCGGCGAGGTCGAGGTGAACGGCCGGGTGTCCGCGCTGCTGGAACTCGGCTCCGGCTTCAACCCGGAATTCAGCGGGCGCGAGAACGTCTACCTGAACAGCGCGATCCTCGGGCTCAGCCGGGACGAGACGGACCGGCTGTTCGACGAGATCGTGGCCTTTGCCGACATCGGCCCCCACCTGGATCAGCCGACCAAGACCTATTCCACGGGCATGGTGATGCGCCTCGCCTTCGCGGTGGCGATCTCGGTCAACCCGGACATCCTGGTCGTGGACGAGGCCCTGGCCGTGGGCGACGAAGCCTTCCAGCGGCGCTGCATGGCCCGCATCGAGGCGATCAAGAAGAAGGGGGCGACGATCCTCTTCGTGTCGCATTCCGCGAACCAGGTCGTCGAGCTGTGCGACCGCGCGATCCTGCTGGACCATGGCGAGCTGCTCTACGACGGCCCGCCGCGGCGGGCCATCAACTTCTACCACCGGCTGCTCTACACGCCGGCCGACCGCCGGACGGCCTTCCGCGAGGGGCTGCTGGCCGCCCGCCGCGGCGAGGCGCTGCTGCCCGACGAGGTCACGGCCGCGCCAGCCGTCGCAAAGGACGGCGCCGCGCCCGCCTCCGAGGGGCAAGGATTGCCTTCCTCTCCCGACGACGAGCTGGAAGAGCATTTCAACCCCGGCCTCGTGCCGCAGAGCGCCACGGCCTATGAGTCCCGCGGCGCCCACATCCGCAACGTCCGGATCACGAACAAGGAAGGGCGTCAGGTGAACGTCCTGGTGTCGGGGCGCCGCTACGCGCTCTGCTACCGCGTCGAACTCGAGCAAGGGGCCTGGGGCGTCGCCGTAGGCACGCGCCTCAAGACCGTGACCGGTGTCGAGCTGGGCGGCTCGACCACGCTTTCCACCCCGCGCGTTCTGGATTACGTGGAAGCCGGCACGGTCCTGGAGGTGGTGCACGAGTTCGAATGCAGGCTGATGGAGGGCACCTACTTCCTGAACGCCTCCGTGTCCGGGCTGGTCGAGGGCGAGCGCCATTGGCTGAGCCGCCTGGTGGACGTCACCATGTTCATGGTCTTGCCGGTCCGCGGCCGCTTCTCCAACGGTCCCATCGACTTCGCGTTCGACAGCCGGGCGCAACCCCTCTGAGCCACCGCTCCGACAAGGCCTCTTCGAGAGACAGGCGCATCCGATGTTCAGCAGACTCTTCTCCCGTTCCCCCCGCCGCCGGATCGTCATCGTCCTCGGCATGCACAACAGCGGCACCTCGCTGCTCGCGCGCGCGATCGCGCTGATGGGGGTCGAACTCGGCCGTCACGTCCTGACGCGGGAGAGCTTCGAGCAGGCGCCCCGCTACGACTACTGGGAGCATGCCCGAATCACCGAGATCCAAGACAAGCTCCTGCAGTTGCTGGACCGCTACTGGAACCAGGACCGCGCCGATCATCCCATTCCGGAAGCCGCCTGGCAGCAGCCAGAGGTCCTCGCGCTGAAGCGCGAACTGACGGAGATCGTCCAGGCCGAGTTGGCGGAGGCTCCGGGCCTATGGGGCTTCAAGGACCCGCGCACAGTCCGGCTGATGCCGCTCTGGCACGACATCGCGCAAACGCTGCGCCTCGACCCAATGTACCTGATCAGCCTGCGCGCGCCGGCGACGGTCGCCACCTCCTTCGCCTCCAAGGGGCAGGTCCCCTACGAACTGGCCGAGCGGCTGTGGACCCGGCACTATTTCGAGGCTCTGCAGTACAGCCGGGGTGCTGCACGGCTCGTCACCGACTACGACGCTTGGTTCACCGACTGGGAGCGCCAGTACGAGCGGCTGGCCGACTTCCTCGGCCTCACGGAGCCGGAGAAGCGCGCCACGGCGCGCGCCCAGGTCGCGCGAACCATCGACCCCGGGCTGAAGCAGCACGCGGCGGCGCCCGACGCGCCGCTGCGCCCCATCACCCGCGACCTCCAGGCCTTGCTCCTGCGCATGGCCGAGGGCTCGGACGACCCGGCGGCGGAGGCCGCCCTGCTGGCCCGGCGACAGGAACTCACCTCCGTTTCCCTTTAGCTCGCAACCCGGCGGCCCACGCCCGGCGTCCCGAGCCCGGCACCGGCAGCCGGCATGGAACCAAGCCGATTGCCTCTTCTTCGAGGGAGGCGTTATACGGGGCTCGGTCGCAGGACATACCTGCGCCGCGGAACAGACGATCGGAGTGCATGTTTTGGAACAGCAGACCCGAGTGGCGCCGCGCCCTGAAACACAGGACTCCGCAGGCTCGGGCGGGCCGGCCAAGCCTCCCCTGGTGGTTGATCTCGACGGCACGCTGTTGAAGACCGATCTGCTGTACGAGGCGCTATTCGTCTTGTTGGCGACCCATCCTCTGACCGCGTTACGGACCCCGAGCTGGCTCGGCAAGGGCAAGGCGGCCTTCAAGGCTCAGCTCGCCGACGCGGTCCTGCTCGACCTTCACACGCTCCCGGTGGACGAGGGGGTGCTCGCCCTCATCCGAGGCGCCAGGGCCGAGGGGCGGCGGGTGTATCTCGCGTCGGCCTCGGACCGTCGTTACGTGGAGGCCCTCGCCCAGCATATGGGCCTGTTTGACGGCGTCTACGCGTCCGACGGGCAGATCAACCTGGGAGCGGAGAACAAGGCGCGCGTCCTGGTGGAGATGTTCGGCGAGGGAGGGTTCGACTATGTCGGCAATTCCCTGGCCGATGTGCCGGTCTGGGCGCGGGCGCGCACCGCTTATCTCGTCAACGTGCCGAACGGGGTCGCCCAGGCGGCCCGCCGCGCCGCCGCGGACGTCCGGGTGGTGAGCAGCGAACGCCCGCGCCTCAAGGACTACCTGCGCGCCATGCGCGTGCATCAGTGGTTGAAGAACCTGCTGATCCTGGTGCCGGGCCTAGCCGCCCATGTCCTGACCCCGGCGGCCCTGGGCAGCGCTTTGCTGGCTTTCCTCAGCTTTAGCCTGTGCGCCTCCAGCGTCTATCTCCTGAACGATCTGCTCGACCTGCGCAACGACCGGCTTCACACCACGAAGCGGCGGCGGCCCTTCGCGTCTGGAGCGGTGCCGCTGGTTCACGGGATGCTGCTGTTCCCAGGTCTGCTGGGAGCGTCTCTCCTGCTGGCGCTCATGGTATCGCCCGCCTTCATCGGGGTTCTGGCCGTCTATTATGCCCTGACGCTGGCCTATTCCTTCGTCCTAAAGCGCCAGCTGATCCTCGACGTGGTGTCGCTGGCGTGCTTGTACGGGATGCGGCTGGCGGCGGGCGGCGTGGCCCTGGGCGTCGCCCTGTCGGAGTGGCTCATCGCTTTTTCCATCTTCTTCTTCCTCAGCCTCGCCCTTGTGAAGCGGGCGACGGAGCTGGTGGGCCGCGTCAAGCAGGGGCTGGGTGCTCCTGCCGGCCGTGCTTATGAGCCGGGCGACCTTCCGGTTCTGGAAATGCTGGCCGCTTCCAGCGGCTTCGCATCGGCCCTCGTCCTGGCCCTCTACATCCATAGCCCCGAGGTGACGACGCTTTACCAGCGGCCCGGGCTGCTGTGGTTTGGTGGGCTGGTTCTGGTCTATTGGCTGTGCCGGATCCTGATCCTGACCCACCGCGGGGAAATGAACGACGACCCCGTGGTCTTCGCGGCCACCGACCGGGTCAGCCTGCTGTGCGGTGGCCTGATGGGGCTAACGCTCCTGGCGGCGACGCTGTGACGGCCGGTACGTCCGGGGCGCCCCGCTCCCTGCCGGAGCTGGGCCTGCGCTACACCGCCTTCGCCGTCGTGGCGACGGCGGTGAATCTGCTGACGCAATGGTGTCTTTTTGCTCTTTACGCCGGTCCCGGCGCCGTCTATGCGGCTCTCGCCCTAGGCACGCTGACCGGCCTGGTGGCCAAGTATGTTTTGGACAAGCGCTGGATCTTTGACGACCGCTCCACCGGCGCTGCGGCCCACGCGCGCAAGTTCTCGCTCTACACACTGATGGGCGTGTTCACCACGGTCATTTTCTGGGGGACGGAGCTGGCCTTCGACGCCCTCGGCGGGGGAAGCTGGCGCTATGTGGGCGGCGCCCTGGGGCTGGCCATCGGCTATGTGGTGAAATACCGCCTGGACCGGCGTTTCGTGTTCGGAAGTGCTTCATGAGGCTGTCAGGCTGGGGCCGCTTTCCGCGCGCCGAATGTCGGACCCTGACAGCCCGCTCCGCCGGGGATGCCGTGCGCGCCGTCGCGGAGCCCGGCGGGCTGATCGCCCGCGGCAACGGCCGCTCCTACGGCGACGCCGCCCTCAACTCTCGCCTCACCCTGTCCATGCGAGGCATGGATCGGATGCTAGCCTTCGACCCGGATAGCGGGACGCTGACCTGCGAGGCGGGCGTCCTGTTGAGCGACATCCTGGACGCGTTCGTTCCGCGCGGCTGGTTCCCGCCGGTGACGCCGGGCACGAAGCTGGTCACCGTGGGCGGCATGATCGCCGCCGATGTACATGGCAAGAATCACCACGGCGCCGGTTCCTTCGGCGATCATGTGGTCAGCCTTGACCTGCTGCTGGCGGACGGCCGGATCGTCACCTGCGGACCCGGCCGGGAGCCGGAGCTGTTCGCGGCCACGCGCGGTGGCATGGGGTTGACTGGGGTGATCCTGCGGGCCAGCGTTCGCCTGATCCCCGTGACGACGGCCTACGTTCGCCAGGAAACGCTACGCGCGGACGACCTCGACGGGATCATGGGAATGTTCGAGGAGTCCGGCGGCTGGACCTATTCGGTGGCATGGATCGATTGCCTGGCCCGAGGAGCCCGGCTCGGGCGTAGCCTGATGTTCCGCGGCGAGCATGCCGGTGTGGACGAGCTGCCCCAGGAACTCCGCTCTGATCCGCTGTCGTGCCGGCAGCGCCGTCCACTGACGGTGCCGCTGGACTTCCCCGGTTTCGTCCTCAACAACTGGACGGTCGGCGCCTTCAACGAGCTGTACTGGCGTCGTGGCACACCGCGGGAAACGGTGGTGGACTACGACACCTTCTTCTATCCGCTGGATGCGCTGCTGCAATGGAACCGCATCTACGGCCGCTCCGGCTTCTTCCAGTATCAGTGCGTGCTGCCCAAAGCGGTGAGCGCGGCGGGGCTGCGGTCACTGCTGGAGACCATTGCGTCGACCGGAAACGCGTCCTTCCTCGCAGTGCTGAAGCTGTTCGGCCGCCAGGAAGGGGTGCTCTCCTTCCCCATGGAAGGCTACACGCTGGCTTTGGATTTCCCGGCCAATGCGGCCTCGATGAACCTCATGCTCGCGCTGGACCGCATCGTCGCCGACCATGGTGGGCGCCTGTATCTGGCGAAGGATGCCCGCATGGGAACATCGCTGCTCCGGCAGGGCTACCCGGCCCTCGAGAATTTCAAGGCGTTGCGCGGCGCGCACCGCCTCGAAGGAACGTTCCGTTCCCTCCAATCCGAAAGGCTCGGCCTATGACCGCCACCATCTCCGGACCTGTGCTGATCCTGGGAGCCACCTCCGACATCGGCTGGGCAATCGCACAGCACTACGCGCAGGCCGGGCGGCCGCTGCTCCTCGCGGCCCGCAATCCGGAGCGGCTGGAGGCTGACGCCGCCGACCTCAGGATCCGCTGGGGAGCGGACGTGCGAGTGGCGGATTTCGACGTCCTGGATGTCGGCGGGCATTCGGCTTTCCTGGACGGGTTGGAGGAACTGCCCGCGACCGTGGTGTGCGTGGTCGGCCTGCTGGGCAGCCAACCGGACGCCGAGCGCGACTTCACGGCGGCGCGCCGGGTGATCGACAGCAACCTGACGGGTCCGGCCAGCATCCTGGGCGAGGTGGCGAACCGCATGGAGGCGCGGGGCTCCGGCACCATCATCGGCATCAGTTCGGTGGCCGGCGACCGCGGCCGAGCCAGCAATTACATCTACGGCGCCGCCAAGGCCGGCTTCACGGCCTTTCTGTCCGGACTGCGCAACCGGCTCGCCAAGCGCGGCGTCCATGTGGTGACGGTGAAGCCGGGCTTCGTGCGCACGCGCATGACCGAGGGCATGAGCTTGCCCGCGCGGCTGACCGCCGAGCCGAACGAGGTCGCGCGCGCCATTCTGGCGGCCGAAGCTCGGGGCCGCGACATTGTGTATGTCCGTCCCGTCTGGTGGGTGATTATGCTGGTGATCCGATCCCTCCCGGAGAAAATCTTCAAGCGGACCAAGCTCTGAT
Source organism: Azospirillum sp. SYSU D00513 (assembly GCF_017356015.1). GTDB lineage: Bacteria > Pseudomonadota > Alphaproteobacteria > Azospirillales > Azospirillaceae > Azospirillum. The sequence goes on along the minus strand of NZ_JAFIQV010000034.1, from coordinate 38,133 downwards.
GGGCTGACCCGGCCCTGAAGGACCGGGTTTGCGGCGCGAGATGATCAATCCTGTTTCGGGGAGAGGGCAAGGGAAGTCAGGAACAGCGCCAACCGACGCTGATCGGCATTGAGCCCCAATGAAGCTGGGGACCTTGCGTCCGGCAACTCAAGCGTCAGCATGACATGGCCGTGTGGGCCGACATCGCCCGGCAGGAGCGGGATCGAGAGCGTCTGGAGTTCATGCCGATCAAGCACGGCGTCGAGACGACGTGTAGCGTTGATCTCAATCTGGACTCGCTGTCGATCAATCTCAGAGCGCAGGAAAGGGAGAACCGTGAGGTCGAGGGCAGCACCGTTTTCCAAGGCCCTGCGATCTACAGCGAAGGCGAGCTGGGCGCGGTTGCCGTCGCTGCTTCGACCCGATGCCTCCTGACCCGACCAGCCCGATCCCAAGATCGCATTGCCGGTGGCGAACGGTTTGAAGTCGAGGCTTCGCCCAACCGCTATAACCGGCATAGCGGACGATCCGGCCGTTGCCAAGGTTGCGGCCATCAACGCATTCGGCACACCGGAGTCCAGCCAACGGTCGCTACAGGCCAGACCAAACCAAGCCCAGCGACACTGGTCGATCAAGCCGGTCGTTTCGGCCGAACGCAGAACCTCAACTGAGGGAGCAAAGAACATCAGGAGAGATCCGGGGGTGGCGCTGTTCCTTGATACCGCCTCCCACATCCGGCGCTCCTGCAGTGGACAGTCGGCAACGGGGCGGGCTGCATCGGCGCTGTTGACGGGTATTCCAAACCATCCGGTCGCGAGTTGCAGACGAAGGTCAAAGGCGCTCGCGTTCGGCTCGCGCACTCGACAGCTGTGCGGCGGGAAAATGTCGAGCCGCTCATGCCAGCCGATGAATGTGCGCCACTCGGCTTCCTGCGGCATGGCTGCTTCCGGCTGCCGCGTCCAGACCAGAGACCGCAGCCAAGGCGCCACATCCGCAACCTGCACCGCCGCCGCCGCCGTCAGAAAGGCCGCCGCCGCGATCTGGGTGGCACGGCCCCGCTTTTCCGCCGCCAGCAGCAGCGCCGCTATGGCGGCGCCAACCGCGAGATAGGCGACCGGCCAGAAAAATCGCCCGCTCGCCCGGAAGATGTTTGCGAGCCCCAAGACCGGGTTTGGAAGCTCAAGGGAAATTATTTTTGCTGGCCCCGCGTAGATGACGTTCGAGAGGGCAAAGATGGTGCAGGCAGCGAGAGCCAGGAAAAGCGCGGGATGATAGCGCACCACCCCCGGTATCCACCTTATGCCAACAATCAGACCAGCGATGACGACGAGAATGGCTCCAAGCCCCAGGTAATTGAATCCCTCGAGTTGTACGCCGGTCGCATCCATGGGAAGGGGCGGTAAATGGGGGCCGAGCACGGCCCCCTGACCGAACCAGAGCGGCGACAAAAGGTTCATGGAAGCAATGCCGAAACCCTCAGCTCCGCCGCGAGCGGCTTGAAGCAGCCCCGTCGCCAGCATCACGGCGAGAGTCAGGCCCGCAAAGCCGCCCAGCTGACCCAGAATGTACCGGATGCCCGCGCGGCGGCGCCACGCGTCGTCCATCAGGGACGCGGCCCAGAGCGCTACCGCCATGATCCAAAGATAGGAATGTATGAGGAGGATGACCCCCGTGTAGGCTGAGAACCATGCCTGTGCAGCGCCCGCACGAGGTCCGCTGCGCAGGGTCTGGACATAAAGGACCAAGGCGCCTAGGACGGCGAAATGACCGTTCAGGGCCAAGTGCCCTGATCGGAACAGGAAGGTGGGCATCAAGACAGCGAAAGTGGCGCCCGCCAGCACGGCTACGGGCGAGCGTGCTCCGAGCGCTCGCACGAGAAGCGCTCCTGTGAGCGACTGCAGGACAAAAATAGCCGCGTACCAGAGGCCGAATGCATTTACAGTCTGGCCGGACACCGTGTGCAAGAGCTTTGCGACGAGCGACAACAGGGGCAGGCTGTCGGTCAGAAAGATGTTGATGCCCTGCGGGGCATTGTACTGGTCGGTCAGCAGGATCGGAAACTGCCAGGCCGATTGGATGAAGTGCAGATGGCCGGCCACGTGCCAAGCTTGGTCCCGCACCAGCCGCCACCAGACCTCGCTCGTGCCCAGAATGAAGGCGGCCGGCATGAGCAGGGCGACGAGGATCGCGCCGGGCAGAACGCCCAGCAACAGGGCAGTCCGCAGTCCGCTCACGGCTCGCCAGGGGTCTTTTCTCCGGACTGCGGTGTCCACCATCATGCTCCTTCTTCCCTCGGCTGCCGGTGTCCGGTTCCGGGTGGTTTGTGATTCAGCTGCGGAAAGGTCGCGTAACTACCACAAGCCTCCGCTCACGGCCATGGACGTTCCAGACGGCACCGCGTAGTGCCGGTCGGGTTCCCAGACCACGAGGCTGAAGGCGTTCTGGTCGATCATCAGAACGCACTCCCGGATCGGCGGAAACCCCTGCCTTTAGGCATGGGGACAGCCGAGCCTTCGCCGCAGGCGAAGCGCCCTTGAGCATTAGGTTGCTCCATGCTATATACTCTCCTATGGCTGATTATCGCTCGAACAACAACGTCGTCTATTCCTGCAAGTACCACGTGGTTTGGTGCCCGAAGTATCGCCGCCCTGTGCTTGAGGCGCCGATTGACGCTCGGCTGAAAGAAGTCGTTGCGGGCGTGTGCAGTGAGACGGACGCCGAGTTGATCGAGATGGAGGTCATGCCAGACCACGTGCACTTGCTCGTGGGGTGCGATCCGCAGTTCGGTGTCCACCGGCTGGTTAAATCTATCAAGGGGCGGTCGTCGCGCTTGCTGCGGGGCGAGTTCCCCTGGCTGAAGTCTCGGCTGCCGACCTTGTGGACTAACAGTTATTTCGTTTGCACGGTGGGCGGGGCTCCGCTCGACGTAATCAAGCGGTACATCGAAAACCAGAAGGGCGTCTGACCTGTGCTCAACCGAGGCTACAAATTCCGGCTGTACGCGACCGATGAACAGGAAACCCTGTTCGGTCAATACGCTGGCGTTTGTCGCCTCGTTTACAATCTTGGCCTGGAACAGCGCCGCAATTGGTGGCGACTGTTTCGCGCGAACACTGGTAACGCCATCAGCTACCCCTCGCAAGCCCGCGAGCTGACCGCACTCCGCGCCGAGTTCGACTGGATCGCCGCCGTCTCGATCATCTGTCAGCAGCAGGCGCTCCGCGATTTGGACAAGGCGTTCGGCAATTTCTTCGCTGGCCGGGCCGACTATCCGACTCCTCGCAAGCGCGGGCTGAACGATGCCTTTCGCTTTAGCGGACGCGATTGCCAGTGGCACAAGCTGAATGCCAAGTGGGCGACGGTGAAGCTGCCCAAAATAGGCGAGGTCAAGTTCCGGCTGACCCGCGCCATCCCCGGCACGATCAAGAACGTGACCGTGACCGGCGACGCCCTTGGCTGGCACGTTGTCTTCTCGACCGAGGTTGAGCATACCGCGCCGGCCAACTTTGGCCCGGCCGTTGGCATCGACCGGGGTGTGGTCCGCACGCTCGCCCTGTCGGACGGGACGTTCCGGGATATGCCGAAAGAGCGGCTGAACGTGCTGGACCGCCGCGCCCGCAAGCAGGCCCGAAAGCTGGCGAAGTGCAAGCGCGGCTCCAATCGCCGCAACGCCGCCCGCAAGACTCTTGCCCGCACGAAGGCGAAGATCGCCCGTGTCCGCCTGCACTGGAACCACGAGCGCACGACGGAGATCGCCGCGACGCATGGCGTAGTCGCGCTGGAGGCGTTGAAAACCAAGAGCATGACGGCGAGCGCGGCGGGGAAGGTCGAGGAGCCGGGCCGGAAGGTGCGGCAGAAGGCAGGGCTGAACCGGGCGATCCTGAACAACGCTTGGCATCAATTCGAGGCCCTCCTTTCCTACAAAATCGCCGAACGCGGCGGTGAGTTGCGCAAAGTAAACCCCGCATACACGTCGCAGTGCTGCGCTGAATGCGGAACCATCGATAAAGCAAGTCGCGAGAGCCAAGCGAATTTCCGCTGTGGACATTGCGGGCATACGGCGAACGCCGACACAAATGCCGCCCGCAGTATCCTAAGGGCTGGAACACAGCCCGCGCCGAGGATTGCCGTTGGGCGTCCGTTGAAGCGCGAACTGAAGAGGGTGGCTTAGGCTACTCTTGGAAATCTCCCGGCTTTAGCCGTGGGGAAGATGTTAAGCGATGCTCATCCAAGGTCGCGCACCCCGGCCAGGGCTCGGGCAACCGGCAGAGGAAGAGACCGGAGTTGGAGATAGGGCCGCCAGGGTCGATCCCTGCGGCCCGGACCGCCACAGCGAAAGGCGGAACGCCCCAGAGCGTCACGAAACCAGCAATATCGCTCCCCTCGGCGTCTGGCGCGGCGGCGAAAGCCGCGTTTGCCCGTTCCATGGCCTCCAACAGCTCCGCCAAGGACGTCTCCAGGGAGCCGGCGACCATCATGTCGCAGTCGAGCCAGAGGATCGGGCCACCGATGCCAGACGGAGCAGGAGGCGTCCAGGCTGACGCTGACCTGCACGCTTCGGAAACCCTCGCGCAGTACCTGTTGCTGAGGCCGATGACGAAGGCTCGATGTGTGACAAACGCCTTGTCTCCTCTGGCCGCTTGACGCTGCTTGCGGGAGAGAAGCTCGGTCCTTCAGGGCCGAGGGATGTCACACAGGGAGAGGATGAGGCAGGACATCTCCGCCTTGGCGTGCGATGCAAGATCCGGTGTTCCAATTCGGGTGAAGCACGTTTCGCAAGAATAACAGACGTTGCAGATCGGTTATCATAGGTTTAATCTGCGCTTTGTGTCTTGTTGCTGCTAGGGAATGGCGGAGATGCTTTCAGAAGTTTTCTATTTATCTTATTATCCAGATGTCAAAGCTGCAGTGGATGCGGGTCAATTCTCATCAGGACAGCAGCACTACGATCTTTTTGGGCGCGCCGAGGGGAGGAGGACAGCGGCGCCATCTTACTTCGATGAGTCTTATTACCTCAAAACAAACCCCGATGTTGCACGGGGAATCCAGGAAGGTGATTTCGTAACTGGTTTTCATCACTTCACTATATTCGGGATGAAGGAAGGAAGAGATGCTTCGGCATCCCTATCCGAGGACTACTATCTCCAGGCAAATCCTGACGTTGCCTTGGCGGTCGCTAGCGGACAATTCGCAAGCGGCATGCAGCACTATGATCTTTTCGGCCAGACCGAGACGCGGAGCTTCCGAGGCCGGCCGCTGATCGAAGGCACCGTAGGGAACGACACGATAACCACGTGGGACTCCAGCTTCGTTCTGTCCGGCGACGGTGACGATTTGATCAACCTCGGAACTTATGCGCCTGGCAGGGGTGATGTTGTTTATGCCGGAGCCGGCAATGACTCAGTGTTGATGACAACCCATTCTCAGGGTATCCCGGAGCTTCGCGCTGGCGGACCGGCCGAAGTCCACGGTGAGGCCGGCGATGACCGCTTGCGAGCGCCAGTGATGTATGGAGGTGCCGGCGCCGATGTTTTCGAGGCCTTTATTTATTCGGACCGCGCAGCCTATAGAGGGAGTGAGATAACCATTCAGGACTGGCAGAATGAAATTGATCGCATCGACGTTTCGTCGTTCCGCATGAGCGTGCCTAACGACCCGACCGGTCCGCTCTTTTCTACCCGTGCGTTGACATGGGCCGATATCGAAAACCAGATCACCTACACAGACGGAAACGCAACTGTCGTTGTTCCGTTCACGAATGGCGCCTCGGGGCTTGTGACCTCGACCGTGACACTGCTGGATGCGGCGCGAGGAACACTGGGGCGTGACGATTTCATATTTGCGTCCTGATGGAACACGGCAGACGCGCTTTTTCGGTAATAGGTCCGCCGATGTCCTTACAATGGTAATCTAGAAGCCCCCTGCTGCTATCACCTCCGTCTAGGTTCTGTGGACTCTTGGGATTTCCATCGTCGAAGAAATATGATTCAAGACCGTTCTTTAGGAGACGGTCTTGGGAGCGAAAGAACGTTTGGTGCTGAGGGATGATCAGTGGGAGCGTATCGCACCCTTGATGACGCGGAAACCGGGGAATGGACGTTCAACGCCGAAATCAAGCCGGGAAATGCCCTGAAATCCTAGGATCCCGCTTCATCCGCCGCCCGCGTGGCTGGCCCTGGACAAGGGCCGCCATAGGCTGGAAGCCATCCGTGGAAAGCGATTGACGCGGCTGGTGACGGGCTATCTTATGAAGCCGACCGTTCCCGACCGCACCCCGGACTCAATGCCTCTGCATCCCCTGCTCGCCCCCTACACCGACACCAGGAATGCCGATCGTGTAGAAACTGCCAAGCAGCCCGACGAGCAGGCCGCCATCGGGCAGGAGGCGCCGCGCGGCCTGTCGATCATCATCTTGAACCTCGACAAGCCGGAACTGATCGTGCCGCTGGTCGAGAGCCTCGTCGCGGTGGAGCCGTCCTTCCGCGCCGCTGGCCTCGGCTTCGAGGTCCTGGTCGGGGACACCGGCTCGACCAACCCGAAAGTGCTGGCGCTGTACGACCGCGCGCCGCCCTTCGTGAAGGCCGTGCGCGGGCTGAAGTACCATTTCTCCCGCTCGAACAACCAGGTCTTCTTCGGCCACGCGCGGTACGACACCGCGTTGTTCCTCAACAACGACGTGGTCATCCGGGACCATCCGGACTGCCTGATGGGCATGGTTCGCCTGCTCGACCGGCGGCCGGAACTGGGCATGGCCGGGCTGTGCCTGTTCTTCCCCGACGGGACCGTGCAGCATGCCGGCATCGACGTGTTCCGCGACGGCCCGCTGCGGGGTTTCTGCTTCCACCCGCACGCGCGTGCGCGGATGCCGGAGCGGGCGGAAGAGTCCTGGGACTGCCTAGCTGTCACGGCGGCCTGCGTGATGATCCGGTCGTCCCTGTTCCGGGAGATCGGCGGGTTCGACGAGGCCTACCGCACGGAATGCCAGGATGTGGCGCTGTGCCTTGCCGCCCAGCGGCTCGGGCGGGGCGTCGCCATCCTCAACGCGGGCCAAGTCCTGCACCTGGAGAACGCCACGCGCCCCAAGGGATCGGAGGACTGGGGTGACCGCCAGCTCTTCATGCGCCGTTGGGGCTCCTTCATCGAAGCCTTCGCCCTCTGATCCCATTTCCGGAACCCTTGCGCGAGCCCATGCCTGCACTCCTTTTCCTTTGTCACCGCATGTCCCGGGGCTTCGGGGTTTCGGTGGTGGTCGAGAATCTGGCGCGCCGGCTGACCGCCCGCGGCATCCCCGTCACCATCGGCTGCATGGAGCATGACGGGACCCTAGCCGACCTCGACATTCGCCAAGTGGAGGCTCAGCCCGCAGCCATCGCCGAGTTGGCCGACAGCGTCGGCGCTCGGACGCTGGTAGCCCACACCACCCCCTTCTTCGAGGCGCTGCCGGAGCTTCAGGGCCGCTTCTCCTGTTGGGCCTGGGAGCATGGGGACCCCAGCCCCTTCTTTTTCGAGCACGATCGCGAGGAGCGCGAGCGGATCATCCGGCACAAGCAGGAGCACGTCTATCCCGCGCTCGCCGGGGTCGTCGCCATTTCCGACTTCATCCGCCACGACATAGGCTGGCCGCGCTCCCACCTGATCTTCAACGGCTGCGACCATGTCCCCGACCGCGGCAGCAAGGGGTTGCAGGACTTCCCGCTCGGCGACGGCGCTCCCCTGCGGGTCGGCACGCTCATGCGCATCGGGCCCGGCGAGGCCCGCTACAAGGGGCTGCAGCTCTTCCTCGACCTCGTGGCGGCGGCGCGCGCCGCCGGCATCGACCTCGAGGCCCACGTCATGGGGCGGGGGGAGCCGGAGCATGCGGAGCCCTTCCGGGTCGCCGGCATCATCACCCACCTCAATGCGACCGACGAGGAGCGCGCGGACTATCTGCGCTCGCTCGACGTCTTCATCTCGCCGAGCCAATGGGAGGGATGCAACCTGCCGCTCCTGGAGGCGCAGGCCCTGGGCACGGCCGGGCTCGCCTACGATACCGGAGCGCATCCGGAGATGACGCCCATCCTCGCCGCTGACGGCACGGAGATGATGGCGCTGCTGCGCGCCTACGCGCGCGACCGCGGCCTGGTGCGGCGGCATTCGCTGTTGTGCTACCGCTTCGCGCGCGGCAAGTACCGCTGGGCCGACGCGGCCGAGGAAACGGTGCGGCTCTTCGGTCTGAGCGCGGCCGCGGCGCCCGAGGCCCGGCCGGCCCAACCCGCCGCAGCCTTCGAGCAGGGCTGGCTTCCAGTCTATTCGGCGAAGCTCTGGCGCTCGCTCCGCACGGAAGGCCTGTCCGGTACTGCGCGGCGGACCGGCCGCTATCTGTCCTACAAAATCCGCAAACGCCTCGGCCAATGACCGCGGTGCTTCGGACATCGGCCGTTCCGCTCGCCTGGGGCAGCGACGAGCAGGCAGCACTCGCCTGGCGCCATGGGCTGGCCCTGTGCCGCGCGCTCGCCCTGGAGGGTGCCGCGGTCACAGCCTGCGTCGTCTCCGAACAGCCCCTGCCCAAGCCGGCGGAGCGGGCGCTCCGGCGGTTGGCCGGGCGGCACGGCATTGTCATCGAGACGGCGCCGGAACCGGAGCTGTCCCTGGAGGGGAACCTCTACGCGCGGCTCGCCTACCGCTTCCACCGCTGGGCGCGAGGCCGAGGCTTCGGCGAGATCCAAGCGGTGGACCTGTACGGCCTGCCCTACTATTGCCTTCTCGACCGCGCCGCTGGCCGGGACTTCACGGGCACGGCCTTCGGGATTTTGTCCGCCGGCCCGAGCCGCGCGCTGCTGCTGGAGCGCGGGCGCTTCCCGCAGGCCGACACGCTGGGCCGCCTGTTCCTGGAGGACGAGTGCTTGGCGCGCGCCGACCGTGTCCGCTCCGTGGCGGAAGCGGCTTTGCTGGCCATCGACCTCGATGATCCGGAGTCGACCGCGGAATCGACCCTACGGCCGGGAGCGGCCGGCCTGCGCGTCCTGGCCCTCGGCGAGGAGCTGACCGAGGCGGAACTGCGATTCCTGGCAAAGGCGCTGCGCCAGGCGCGCCCCCGTCTGCCGGGGCCGGTGAGCCTGACCATCGTCGATCTGGCCGCCGTCCCTTCCCCGGACGTCGGCGCGTTGTTCGCCGGGTCCGCGGAGACGGTGACGGTACGGGCCGGCGAGAGCGCTGACCTGCCGGATCTGTTCCGAGGATCGGACATCGCCGTGCTGCCCGGCGCCGTCCGGGATGCCGCTTGGCTAGCGGTCTTGTGCCGGGCCGCCCGGCTGCGGGTCGTTGGGCGCGGCCATGCCGAGCTGGCCGCCCTCGCTCCCGGACTGGCGCCCTGCGGCCCGCCTTTGGAGCTCGCCAGCCGGCTTTTGGAGGCCCTGGAGGCTCCACCGCCTGAGCCGCTGCCTGCGGTGCGGCTAGAACTTGATCCGCCCGCTCCGCCTGCTTCCGCCCCGGCCGGAAAGGACGGGCCGCCGCTGGTGAGCGTCTGCGTCACCCACTTCAACCGCCCCCGGCTTCTGCGTCAAGCAGTCGCCAGCATCGCCGCGCAAACCCATCCGGCCTTCGAGCTAGTGGTCGTCGACGACGGCAGCGACGACCCGGAGGCCCTGCGGTTCCTGGACGAGCTGGAAGCCGAGCCTCCGGTTCCGGCCTTCCGCCTGATCCGTCAAGCGAACCGCTATCTGGGAGCAGCGCGCAACGCGGCTGCATCTGCGGCAGCCGGCGCCTACCTCCTGTTCATGGACGACGACAACCTAGCGAAGCCGGAGGAACTGTCCGTCCTGGCCGCCGCCGCCCGGGCGTCCGGCGCTGACATCGTCACCTGCTTCAATGACACCTTCTCGCGGCAAGACGACGAAGGCCGCCCCCTGCCGGAGACACGCCGCCTGTTCTTCGGCCCGGCCGCCCAGGTCGGGGTGCTGTTCAACGGCTTCGGCGACGCCAACGCCCTGATCCGGACCGAGGCCTTCCACCGGTTCGGCGGCTTCAGTGAGGATTACGGAGTCGGGCACGAAGATTACGAGTTCTTCGCCCGCGCCGTGCTGGCCGGCGCCCGCCTCCTGACGGTGCCGGACGCCCTGTTCTGGTATCGCGTCGATGCCGGCAGCATGATCAAGACCACCACGCTCGGGCTCAACCACGCCCGGGCGCTGCGGCCCTATCTGGCCGGCACGCCCCTGGCCACGGATCTGGCGATGCTGGCGCGCGGCAGCTTCATCGAAGCCGACCGCACGGTCGCCATGCTCCAGGAGGATGGGCGGCGCAAGCAGGAGGCCGTCGAGGTCCTGGAGGCGGCAAACGCCGACAAGCAGCGTGCGCTCGCCGTCCTGGAAGACGCGAACGTGGAGAAGCAGCGCGCCGTCGACGCCCTCCAGGCGGTCAGCGTCGAGAAGCAGCAGGCTATCGACGCCCTGCAGGCGGTCAATGCCGAAAAGCAGGGCGCGATCGATGCCCTCCAGGTGGCGAACACGGAAAAGCAGCAGGTCATCGACGCCCTACAGACCCTGGGCGCCGAGAAACAGCGCGTTATTGAGGAGCAGCAGCGGATCATTGAGGAGCAGGGACGCGCCATCGAGGCGATCCACCGCTCCTTCACTTGGCGCCTGGGTGGGCCAGTGCGCCGCTCGGCCCGCCTGGCGCGGCGCGTGGTGAGGCTTCTCCATTACCGGCGGCATGATCTGGTCCTGGTGCCCGCCGCCGGGATCTCTGCCGAGGTCGCCGAAGAGGACGGGCTGTACCGGAGCACCGGCGAGGATCCGCAGTTCGATGTCCGGACCATCGACGGGCGGCTGCCGGGCGGCTGGACGAGGCTGTCCTACGGCGGCCAGGGCATCGACCACCCCCTGGTTCCCGAACTTTACGTCGATGCCGGGGCGGGTGCCTCGGAAGCCGGCAAGCTCGCCCTTCCGCCCTTGCGGTCCGGCCGGATCACGCAATTCCTGCGCCTCCCCCTGGAGGTGCGCGGCCTGCGCTTTGATCCGCTCGCCCGGCCGGGACGTTTCCGGCTGGAGCGGCTGGAGGCCACCTCAATGGGAGGGCTGGCCCTGCTGGCGCTGCTGGCGGCACGACATCCCCGCAGGATGCTGGCCGGGCTGGCCGGCGGCCGGGCGGGGCTGGCGCGCGCGGTGGAGGAGGTCATCCGGCTAGAGAACGCCATGCCGGCGCTCGGCTACCGGGATTGGATCGCCTGCTTCGACAGCCTGGACGACACGGACCGCGCGGCCATCCGGGAGCGCGCCTCCGCCCTCCCAATCGGCTTCACGGTCGTGATCCCCGCCGGGACGGCGGCACCGGCCGATCTGGCCGCTTGCGTCTCCAGCGTCCGGGAGCAGCTCCATCCACGATGGCGGCTGGTCCTGGTCGCAGCCGATGCTGCGGCCCTGCCGACCGGGATGGCGGATGACCCGCGGGTCACCGTCGTGGCGGCGTTGTCCGACCTGGCACCAGCCGGGGGGCGGGAGTGCGGGGACTGGATCGCCTGGGTCGAGCCAGGGGTCAGGCTAGCTCCGCATGCGCTCTTCATGGCGGCCTGCCGTCTGGCGGTCGAGCCGGACACGGAACTGCTCTACGCAGACGAGGACCGGCTGGACGGCCGGGGGGAGCGGATGGACCCCGTCTTCAAGCCGGGCTGGAGCCCCGACTTCTTCCAGGCGAAGAACTATCTGGGTCCCTTGATCGTGCTGCGCCGGACCCTGCTGGAGGCGGGAGCGGGGCTGGCGCCATCGGTGGAGGATGCGCCCTACGCCGCAGCGCTCCTCCTGCTGGAGCGCGAGGGCGAGGCCCCGGTGCGACACATCCCCTTCGTCCTTTCCCATCGCACCGTGGTGGAAGAGGCGGCGGAAACGGCCCGGCGCGGCCGAGAACGCGCCCTGCTCGCCCGTCGTCTGGCGGAGCGGTCCGGAGCGGGAGAAGGGGGGTCCGTCCGGGTGGAGCCCTGGCTCGACGGGACGGCCAACCACCTCGTCTATCCGCTGCCCGAGCCGGCGCCGCTGGTCAGCATCATCGTGCCGACCAAGGACAAGATCGACCTGTTGCGCCTGTGCGTGGAGAGCCTGCGCGACAGGACGGCCTATTCCGGTGGTTTCGAGATCCTCGTCATCGACAACCGGAGCGCAACCGAGGAGGCGCGGGCCTATTTCACGGAGCTAGAGCGCACGGGCAAGGCCCGCGTCATCCCCTACGACGCGCCCTTCAACTACTCGGCGATCAACAATTTCGGCGTCCGGCACGCGCGGGGAAGCGTTCTGGGCTTCCTGAACAACGACATCGAGGTCATCGACCCGCACTGGCTCGCCGAGATGACGGCGAACGCGCTCCGGCCGGAGATCGGCGCCGTGGGAGCCCTGCTCTACTACCCCGACGACACGGTCCAGCACGCCGGCGTCGGACTGGGGCTGCACACGCTAGTCGGCCATCTGCACAAGGGGCTTCCGCGCGGATCCCGCGGCTACGCTGGCCGGGCGGCCTTGGCCCAGAATTTCTCCGCCATGACGGCGGCCTGCCTGGTCATGCGCCGCTCCGTCTTCGAGGAGGCCGGCGGCTTCGAGGAGGAGCATCTCCAGGTTGCCTTCAACGACGTGGATCTCTGCCTACGCCTGCGGGCGAGCGGGTACCGCCTGCTGTGGACCCCGCACGCCGCGCTGTACCACCATGAGGGCGCCTCGCGCGGCCGTACGGAGAAGCCCGAGCGCCTAGCCCAGTTCGCGATCGAGGTGGGCTACATGAGGGAGCATTGGGCGCACGTCGCGGCGACCGATCCCTACTACAATCCGAACCTGACGCTGGAGGCGGAGGATTACGGCCTCGCTTGGCCGCCGCGCGTCGTACCGCCCTGGCGGCTGCCCCCCGAGCCTCCGGCTCAGGGTGAGAACGAAACCGGCAGGTCCGACATCGCCGAGGTCGACGCCGGCGGCGGCTGACCCGCCCCGCCCCACCCCACCGAAGGTCTTCCGGCAGCATGTCTTCCACTGTTTCCGCCCCCATCGTTTCCGTCTGCATCGTGACGCACGAGTTCGCCGGCCTGCCGGGCAGCGGGGGGATCGGCACCGCCTTCGCCGGCCTCGCCGAGGCGCTCGCGGCGGCCGGCCATGCGGTTACGGTGCTGTGCACGGGCCTGCTTCCGGTGCCGGAGGGGTTCGAGGCGGCTGCCGGGATCACCTTCGTCCGGCTGTTGCCCGGCCCCGTGCCAGTGGAGGGCGGCCCCTTCCTGCGTATGTCGTACGACGTCTTCGACTGGCTCTCGCAGCACCGGTTCGACGTTGTGCATTTCGCGGACTGGACCGGCCTCGGCTTCTGCGCCACCGCGGCCAAGCGGCAGGGACTCGCTTTCGCCGGCACCAGCCTCGTGGTGGGGCTGCATGGCCCGACGCGATGGGTGCGCAGCGCCACGGGCGGCGGCTTGGAAGCCGTCGAGGAGCTGGCGGTCGATTTCCTGGAACGGCGCTCGGCCGAACAGGCCGACGTGGTCGTCAGCCCGAGCCGCTATCTCCTGGGCTGGGTCCGGGCGTCCGGCTGGGCGCTGCCCGGACGGACGGAGGTGCGGCAGAACATCCTGCCCCACGCATCCTCTCAAACCTCCGCCACGCCCCCATCCGGCATGACTCGGGCGGTGCGGGAACTCGTGTTCTTCGGGCGGCTGGAAACGCGCAAGGGCGTGACGCTGTTCTGCGACGCCCTCGACCAGCTGCGGGGGATGGGGGAATTCCCGGAGTTGCGGATCACCTTCCTGGGCGGATCGGCGCCGGTGGAGGGGGAGGATGGTGCCGCCTATGTCCGCCGACGGGCGTCGGCATGGCCCTGGGCCGTGACGCTCGAGACGGGCCTGCCCTCCTCCGGAGCCCTGGCCTATCTGCGCGGCGAGGGACGACTGGCCGTCATTCCCTCGCGCATCGAGAATTCGCCCTGCACGGTCGCCGAATGCCTGATCCACGCCTTGCCCTTCGTGGCGAGCCGGGTCGGCGGCACGGAGGAACTGGTCGCCGAGGAGGATCTTCCGAAGGTCCTGTTCGAGCCGGACGCCGGAGCCCTCGCCGAGCAGCTGGCGGGGATCCTGAGGGAGGGCGCTCCCTCCGCCCGGCTCCGCCTTGCCCAGGAGATGACCGCCGCGGAATGGTGCACGTGGCACGTCGCGGAGCTGTCCCGGGAGGAGAGCCCTCCGGCTAAATCGGCGCCTCCCGCGGGTTACGTGCTGCTCGCCGACCCGCGCCTGCGCTTGCTGGACGGGGCGGCCGAGCGCATGGCCGGCGTGGCCGCCCGCACCGGCGCCGCGGTCGTGACCGGTGCCGTGGACGACGTGGCCGTGGAGACCGGGTCACGGCGCTTCCTGGGGCTGGGCGGCCCAGCGGCGCTCGCCCCATGGCGCGACCCGGTCGGCCCCGGACCCCTGCTGGTCCGCCGGGATCTGGCCCCCTTGCCCGATCCGGACAATGCGGCGGAACGGAGCGCCTGGCTGAGCCGCCTGCTCCTGGCCGGCCATCGCATCGACGTGATTCCCCTGCCTCTGGCCACCGCTGCGGATCCGGCGATCCTCGTTCCCTGCACCCGCGAGGAGCGGCTTCGGCCTTTCCTCTCGGATGCGGATGAAACGGTGGCCGACCTGGTCAGGCTCGCCATCGGGTTCGAGGCCGTGACGGCCCGTGCCCTGGCCGAAAGGGACGGCCTCGCCTCGCAAGCCGCCGCGAGGAGCGCCACGGAGAAGGCCACTCCGGCCGAGGTCTTGGAAGAGCGGCGCGCCCGCCTTGCCGGGCTGCTCGGCTCCAGCTCCTGGAGACTTACCGCCCCGGTGCGGCGTCTTCTAGGAGGCGCCGAGGATCGGCAGCTGATGGCATTGCCCCCGGAACGCGCGGTGGACCTCATCCTCGGGTCAGTCTGGTGGGATCTCGTGGCGCCATGGCGGCTGGTGGCGCGCCTGTGGCGGCGTCTTCGGGGCCGCTGAAAAGCCTCAATCGAAAGCCGCAGGGATCGTTGGTGCGCGGGCATCGGCAGGACAATAAAAAATCCGGCCGCAGAGGCTGGCTCCCTCTGCGGCCGGATTTTGAGCTGACATGGAACCGTATTGGTTGATGGGCTTGAATTGCATCTGGGGCATGCGCGTTCCCTGCGCAAGCCGCTTACTCCCTTTTAGCTCCGCCTCGTCACGCCAGCACCTTCGCCACCATCGGCTGAGGCAGAGGCTTGCCATCCGGCATTGGTGCGAAAGGCCGGGCTGGTGGCAATCGGGAGGGCGAGCGGGTGTAGAGGTGCCCCATTGAAGTCGAGTGCCGAAATGGCCCGAACGAACGAAATGCACGAATTTGGCCTATAAGCAGACAAAATGAGAACATCAGGCGGCGAGGAGAAGGCCGTCCGGGACAGGACGGAGTGACATCAATCCGTCATGGTTTTCCGTCATAACCGAGACCGTGTTCCAGATATAGTCGCCGGTCAGATTGATGTGCTCCCATCCCAGCGGTGAAAGATGGGCGAGCAGGTGGTCGGGGACATTCTCCACCTCCCGCAGGACGGCGCCGGCGCGCTCCAGATACCGCATGTTCCACAAGATGATCGCGGTCACCAGCAGGTTCAGGCCGGACGCGCGATGCTGCTGGTTCTCGTAGGTCCGATCGCGGATTTCGCCGAGTCGATGGATGAAGACCGCGCGCGCCAGACTGTTGCGGGACTCGCCCTTGTTGAACTCCTGGCTGGTTTGCCTCCTGAGTTCGGGATCGGACAGCCAGTCGAGGGTAAAATGAGTCCTGGCCAGTCGGCCCAGGCGACCTTCGGCACACAGACCAACCGATACCGCCGTCTGACCAGGAATCTGGAGCAGGATCAAAGCGCCGCCGAAGATGTCGTAGAAATCGCTACTTTCGATCGAGTACTCCGCGCTCATGCTCAAGAATGCAATCCAGGACCATAATCAAATATGATCTGATAGACTGGATCTTTCATGACAAAACAAGCATTAACCAAGTACGACCCTGAAGTTCATGAGCGCGCAGTTCGGATGGTGTTCGAGCATGAAGGCGAGCACGCCCCGCAATGGGCGGCGATCAGCTCGGTCGCGGAAGATTGACTGCACAGCGGAGACGTTGCGGGGTTGGGTCCGCCAGGCCGAACGCGACCAGGGCAAACGGCCCGGCCCAACGACGGATGAGCAGGAGCGGATCAAAGCGCTGGAGCGCGTGTCGCTATCAAGTACACCGAGCGTCTTACGGAGGCCGGGGTCGAGCCCTCCGTGAGCAGCGTCGGTGATAGCTACGACAACGCCTTGGCCGAGACAATCAACGGCCTCTACAAGACCGAGCTGATCCGGCGCCGCGGGCCTTGACGCATCCTGGAAGCCGTCGAGTTCGCCATCCTGGAATGGGTGGATTGGTTCCACCACCGGCGTCTCCTCGAACCCATCGGCAACATTCCTCCCGCCGAGGCCGAAGCGCGCTACTATGCTCAAACCAAGGACGTCGCCAGGGCGGCGTGACTCAACACAAACTGCCTTCGGCAAACCCGGTGCGGTTCACCAACGGCATGGTGGAGCGCTTCAATGGCCGCATCGGGAAGGAGGTGCTGGTCATGTGCATCGGCATTCACCGTGATCTCGAGCGCCTGCTCCACGCCTACAATCTCGCCTACAACGCCCGACGACAACGGGTGCTAGAGGGCCGCTCTCCGGAGGAGGTGCAGGAACGGCTCAAAGCCAACCTTTCTCTGGCCAACGCGGCCTTTCGACCACCCAATCTCTGCCACGTCACCAAAGTCAAAACTGCGGCCCAGGTCACGCTCTACTACACAAAGGACGTGTCACCATCAGACAATTAAATGACTATTCCTCGGATATTGACGATCCGAGCCGCTCCCAAATTGACCGCAGTACCCACGATGGGGTAGTACGTTCGGCATGCCCGCACCTCGGAGCCGTTGAGCTTACCGGGATGCGCTACGGCAGCCAGCGACTCCAGCCCTCGGATCCAAGATGCCTGTCACCGCCGTCATCCCGAACCTTCCCGCTCCGAAGCGCATGGCCCTGGCCTCCGGGCCGGCGGAATGGGCGATCATCGATGCGGGAGTGGCGGACGGCGCGGATCTCGCCGCCTGCCTGCCGGCCCATGTGGGGGCGAGTCTGCTGCCGGCCGGAGCGGACGCGCTGGCGCGGGCGGCGCTGTTGGCGCAGGGCTGGCATGGTGCGCGGGCCATCCATCTGTTCGCCCACGGCGCGCCGGGCCGGTTGCTGCTGTCGGGCGGCGCGCTGACCCTGGAGGGCGTGGTGGCGCGGCGGGAGGAGCTTGCGGCGATCGGGCGCGCGCTGGCGCCGGACGGCGTGCTCCTGGTCTATGGCTGCCGGGTGGGAGCGGGGGTGGAAGGCCGTACCTTCGTGGAAGCGCTGGCCGCCGCCACGGGGGTAGAGGTGCGGGCGTCAGCCGCGCCGGTGGGTGCGGCCGGGCTGGGCGGCGGCTGGCGGCTGGATGTAGGCGGGGCGCCGCTGGACCGCGCCCTGGCGCTGCCCGCCTATGGCGGCCTGCTGCCCGAGCTGAACCACATCCTCTTCCAGGCCAATGACGGCCGGAACGGCATCGAGCTCTGGATCACCGACGGCACGGCCGCCGGCACTTCGATGCTGCGCGACATCAACCCCGGTGTGGCCAGTTCCAATCCGTCCGGGTTGGCAAGGCTCGGCAGCCTGGTGGTGTTCGCCGCCACCTCGGCGTCCTACGGCGTCGAGCCCTGGGTGACGGACGGCACGCCCGAAGGCACCTCGCTGCTCCGCGACATCATCAGCGGCACGGGTTTCAGCAATCCGGGTAACTTCACGACCTTCGACAACCGGGTGATGTTCCGGGCCACCGACGGGATCCATGGCGGCGAGCTATGGGTGACCGACGGCACCTCCGCCGGCACCTCCATGCTGCGGGACATCAACGCCGGCACCAGCAGTTCCGGTGCGAACAACTTCACGGTGCTCGGCGACCGGATGCTGTTCAACGCCGTCGCTTCCGGTACGGGCGTGGAGCTGTGGATCACCGACGGCACGTCCGACGGCACCTCCCTGCTGCGCGACATCAACGCCGGTGCGAATTCCTCCAACCCCCTCAATCATACCGTCCTGGGCAGCCGGGTGCTGTTCACCGCCAACAACGGCACCAACGGCACCGAGCTGTGGATCACCGACGGCACCTCCACCGGCACCTCCATGGTGCGCGACATCCTGAGCGGCGCCGCCAATGCCAGCCCCGCCAACCTGACCCGCCTGGGCAGCCGGGTGCTGTTCACCGCCAACAACGGCACCAACGGCGCCGAGCTGTGGATCACCGACGGCACGTCGGAGGGCACCTCGCTGGTGCGCGACATCAATGCCGGCACCGGCAACGCCAACATTTCGAGCGTGACCGTCCTGGGCAGCCGGGCGCTGTTCAGCGCCAACAACGGCAGCAACGGCACGGAGCTGTGGATCACGGACGGCACGTTCGAGGGCACCTCGATGATCCGCGAGATCAATATCGGCTCCGGCGGCTCGGCGCCGCAGAACCTCGTGACCCAAGGCAGCCGGGTGTTCTTCCAGGCCAATGATGGCATCAACGGCGCCGAGCTGTGGCTGACGGACGGCACGTCCGAGGGCACGTCGCTGGTCAGTGACATCCGCAGCGGCGTCTCCAGCTCCAGCCCCTCGAACCTGATGGCTCTGGGCAGCCGGGTTCTGTTTATCGCCAATGATGGCATCAAAGGTAGCGAGGTGTGGGTGTCGGACGGCACCTCCGCCGGAACCTCCCTGCTGCAGGACCTGAATCCCACGACGAAAAGCAGCAATCCAATCAGCCTCTTCGGCTTCGACGGCCGTGTGCTGTTCCAGGCCAACGACGGCAGGATCGGCACGGAACTCTGGGTGACGGACGGGACGGGCGAAGGCACGTCACTCCTGGCGGAGATAAATGTCGGCACCGGCGACGCCAACCCCGGAAATTTCGTCAGGCTCGGCAACCGGGTTCTGTTCCAGGCCAACAACGGCACCAATGGCGCGGAGCTGTGGGTAACCGACGGCACGGCTACCGGCACCTCGATGGTCCACGACATCCTGACCGGCGCGGGAGGGTCGTCCCCGGGCGAGCTTACCCTGTTCGGCAGCCGGGTCCTGTTCGTGGGCAACAACGGCACCAACGGCCGCGAGCTCTGGGTGACGGACGGCACTTCCGCCGGCACCTCGATGGTCCGCGACATCAACACCACCGGCGACACCAATCCCAACGGCATCACCCTGCTGGGCGACCGGGCGGTGTTCGCCGCCGCAGCCACTTCCGGCAATTCCGAGCTCTGGGTAACGGACGGCACCTCCGCCGGCACCTCGATGGTGCGCGACATCAATCCCGGGACGACCGCCTCGATCCCGAGCGGCTTCGTCGCTTTGGAGAACCGGGCGGTATTCGCCGCCTTTACCGACACCAACGGACGCGAGCTGTGGGTGACGGACGGCACCTCCGCCGGCACCACGATGATCCGCGATATCAATGTCGGGACGGCCGGCTCCAATCCGAACAACCTTATCAAGCTGGGCAACAAGGTCCTGTTCAGCGCGACCAACGGCTCCGCCGCCGGGGACGAGCTCTGGATCACCGACGGCACCTCCGCCGGCACCTCGATGCTGCGGGACATCAATGTCGGTTCGTCGTCAAGCAGCCCGACCGGCTTCACCCTGTTCGGCAGCCGGGCGCTGTTCGTGGCCGACAACGGCACCGATGGCCGCGAGCTGTGGGTGACGGACGGCACCTCCGCCGGCACCTCGATGATCCGCGACATCGGCAGCGGCTTCGGATCGAGCTTCCCCGGCGGTTTCACCGTCGTCGGCAGCAAGGTGTTCTTCCAGGCCCATGACGGCACCCATGGCATAGAACTGTGGGTGACGGACGGCACCTCGGCCGGCACGTCCATGGTCCGCGACATCAATGTCGGCACGCTGGATTCCAGTCCGGGCGGCTTCACCGTGGTCGGCAGCCGGGTCATGTTCCAGGCGAACGACGGCGCCAACGGCGGCGAACTCTGGATCAGCGACGGCACGTCCGAGGGAACGTCCCTGGTCAAGGACGTCAACACGACCACGAACGACGCCACCCCGTTCCTGCTGCTGCCGATCCATCTCGTCACCAACGCCGGCACGGTCAGCCTCTCCGCCGACCAGAGCACGATTTCGGAGAACGGCACCGCCGTCACCGTGACGGCGGCGCTGAGCGCGCCGGCCGGGGCCGACACGGTCGTGACCCTGGCGCCGACCGGCACGGCGACGGGCGGCGGCATTGACTACACGCTGTCCTCCACCACCATCACCATTCTCGCCGGGCAGACCACCGGCACCGCCACCGTCACCCTCAACAACGACGCGCTGAACGAGGCGAACGAGACCGTCATCCTGGACATCGCAAATGTCATGGGCGGCGGCGGCGCGACGGAAAGCGGCACCCAGCAGCAGACCATCACCATCGTCGACGACGACGCAACCCCGACCCTGTCCATCGGCAACCAGAACCAAGCCGAAGGCAACAGCGGCTCGGCAAACATGACTTTCACGGTCACGCTGAGCGCCGCGTCCGGCCAGACGGTGACGGTCGACTATGCCACGTCCAACAACTCGGCGACGGCGGGCAGCGACTACACCGCCACGAACGGCACGCTGACCTTCGCGGCCGGCGAGACGACGAAGACCATCGACGTTCCGATCCTGGGCGACACGGCGGCCGAGACGAACGAGACCTTCACGATCACGCTCAGCGGCGCGACCAACGCCGGCATCACCACGGCGACCGCCACCGGCACGATCAACAACGATGACAACACACCGCCGACGGTGGACCTGAACGGCACCACGGGCACGAACGCGACCGCCTCCTTCAGCGAAGGGACGCATCAGGGCACGGGTGACGGCAACGGCGTTGAGATCGTTCCCAGCGCCCTTCTGTCGGACAGCGACGGCACGGTCGACACCGTCACGGTGGCGCTTGCGGGGCAGGGCGACACGGGCGAACGGCTGTTCGTGGCCTCAACCTTCAGCCCGGCGTCGGGGGTGAGCTTCGACGTCACGACGGGAAACACGATCACTATTACGCGCGCCGGCGGCGCGACGACCGCCGACATGCAGGTGGCGTTGCGGGCCATCCGCTACCAGAACAACTCCGACACGCCCACCACAGCCGCCCGCACCGTCACCATCACGGCTAGGGACAGCGGCACCAGCCAATCCAGCGAAACGGTGACGATATCCGTCGCAGCCAGCAACGACGCGCCCACCGCGCTGCGGCTCGACGGCGCGGTCACGGACACGGTCAACCAATCCGGCGGCGTCAACGCCACCGTCGGCACCCTGTCCGTTTCCGACCCGGACGGCGGCGGCCCGACCTACACCCTGGTTGCGGGGGCCGGCGACACCAACAACGGCCTGTTCAACATCAGCGGCAGCAGCCTGCGGGCGAACAACGCCGGTGCTCTGTCGGCCGGCAGCTACAGCGTCCTGGTCCAGGCTGACGACGGCGCCGGCGGCACGGTCACGCAGGCGCTGACCATCACGGTGGCGGACGACGTCGCCCCAACGCTGAACCGGGCGGGCTCCACGCCCGCGGACGACGCCACCAGTGTCGGAGTAGCCGATAACCTCGCTCTGAAGTTCAGCGAGAACGTAGCGGCCGGTGCCAACGGCACCACGATCGAACTGCGTACCGTGGCGGGCGCGGTGGTGGAAACCTTCACCAGCAACGGCACGGCCTTCACGGGCAGCGCCGGTGGCACGGCCACGATCAGCGGCGACACGCTGACGCTGAACCCGAATGCGAACCTGCTGGCCGGCACCGCCTACAGCGTGCGGTTCGCTGCGGGCGCCCTGGTGGACGGAGCGAACCGCACGCTGGCCGCGATCACCGACGACACGACCTACAACGTCACCGTGGCGTCCCCGACGGTGACGCTTAGCGTCGGCAACGCGACGCCTGCGGAGAATGGCGCCGCCGTGACGGTGACGGCGACGCTGAGCGCGCCGGCCGGGGCCGACACGGTCGTGACCCTGGCGCCGACCGGCACGGCGACGGGCGGCGGCATTGACTACACGCTGTCCTCCACCACCATCACCATTCTCGCCGGGCAGACCACCGGCACCGCCACCGTCACCCTCAACAACGACGCGCTGAACGAGGCGAACGAGACCATCATCCTGGACATCGCAAATGTCACGGGCGGCGGCGGCGCGACGGAAAGCGGCACCCAGCAGCAGACCATCACCATCGTCGACGACGACCCGTTACCGACGGTGAACCTGTCGGTCACGCCGGGGAGCGTCGCGGAGAATGGGGGCACGGCCACCATCACCGCGACGCTGAGCGCGGCGTCCTCCAAGACGGTGACGATCCCGATCACCGTCACCGGAACGGCTATGGGCAGCGGCACCGACTACAACATCTCCGACACCAGCATCACCATCGCCGCCGGCCAGACCACCGGCAGCGTGACCGTGACGGGTGTCAACGACGCGTTGATCGAGGGCAATGAAACCATCATCGCAACGCTCGGCACGCTGACCAACGCGACGGCGGGTTCGACCAACTCGGTCACCCTTACGATGACGGACGACGACGTGCCGTCGGTCAGCGTCACCGCGATCACCTCGACTCCGACCAAGGCGAACGGCGTCGAGTTCTTGGCGACCTTCAGTCACGCGCCGGACGATGCCGCAACCGTCGATGCGGCCGACTTCAGCGTCGTGGCGGGTGCCGGCGTGACCGCCGACACGACGGTGACCGTTTCCGACAACGGGGATGGAGACGCCAGGACCTTCAAATTGACCGTGACCAACGTCGCCGGCAACGGCACGCTGGGCGTGAACTTCGTCGATGACGACAGCGTCAAGGTCAGCACGGTCGGCATCGGCGGGAACGGTGCCGGCAACGGCAATACGACCGGCTCGACGGTGACCATCGACCAGACCGCGCCGGCCGTCACGGCGACGCTGACGACGCCGACAAACGACACGACACCGAACCTGAACGTGTCGGTGACGGATGCCGGCTCGGGCGTCGCGGACGGGACGGCGGTAGCCGTGGACGTGGATCTCAACAATGACGGCGACTTCGCCGACGCCGGCGAGGCCAACCACAGCAGCGGCACCATCACCGCCGGCGCCGCAATCATCGCCCTCAACACGCTGGCCAATGGAAGCTTCAAGGTACAGGCGCGCGTCGCCGACGCGGCGGGCAACACGGGCACGAGCAGCACGCAGAGCTTCATGGTCGACACTGCCGCTCCGACGGTGACGGTGATGGTCGCCACTCTCACGAACGACCGGACGCCGGACCTCACGGTTTCGGTGATCGAGACCGGCTCGGGTGTTGCGGACGGGACGGCAGTGGCCGTGGACGTGGATCTCAACAATGACGGCGACTTCGCCGACGCCGGCGAGGCCAGCCACAGCAGCGGCACCATTACCGCCGGCGCCGCGACCATCGCCCTCAACACGCTGATCGACGGAAGCTTCAAGGTTCAGGCGCGCGTCGCCGACGCGGCGGGCAACATGGGCACGAGCACCGTCCAGAACTTCATGGTGGACGGCACCGCGCCGGTAGTGACGGCCACTATTTCCGCCACGACCGCGGACACGACGCCGGACCTCACGGTTTCGGTGATCGAGACCGGCTCGGGCGTCGCGGACGGGACGGCCGTGGCGGTGGACGTGGACCTCAACAACGACGGCGACTTCGCCGACGCCGGCGAGACCGGCTACAGCAGCGGCACCATCACCGCCGGCGCCGCCACCATCGCCCTCAACACGCTGGCCAACGGAAGCTTTAAGGTACAGGCGCGCGTCGCTGACGCGGCGGGCAACATGGGCACGAGCAGCACGCAAAGCTTCCTGGTTGACAATACCCCCCCGGCGGTGGCGGCGACCATTTCCGCCCGGACGAACGACCCAACATCGAACCTGAATGTGTCGGTGACGGATGCCGGCTCGGGTGTCGCGGACGGGACGGCGGTGGCCGTGGACGTGGATCTCAACAACGACGGCGACTTCGCCGACGCCGGCGAGGCGAACCACAGCAGCGGCACCATCACCGCCGGCGCCGCCACCATCGCTCTCAACACGCTCGGCGAAGGCACCTACAAGGTCCAGGCGCGGGTCGCGGATGCTTTGAATAACGCCGGCACGAGCGCCACCCAGACCTTCGTGGTGGACACCACCAAGCCGACGGCAACCCTCAATCCGGCGGATGGCGCGACCGGGGTGGCCATTGGCGCGAACCTGGTCCTGACGTTCGACGCGGCGGTGCAGAAGGGGACGGGTAACATCCTCGTCCGGAAGGTCAGCGACGACACGGTCATCGAGACGATCAATGTGACCTCCAGCGCCGTGACCGTCAGCGGCAGTACCGTGACGATCAACCCTGTCGCCGACCTGGCTTATTCGACCGAGTATTACGTGACCCTGGCGGGCGGAGCGATCCTCGACTTGGCCGGCAATGCCCATGATGGCCTGACCAAGACCGGCAGCGTGTACGACTACAACTTCACGACCGTCTCGCCTCCCCCCCCGCCCCCCCCGCCGCCCGCTCCGACACAGACCTCCACGGTCGACGGCGTTCAGGTCGGCACGGGCATGGTGACGAACAACGACGGCACGACTTCCACCACGGTCACCATTCCCGTGGTCACCAACACGCGTCAGGAGCTGGTCGGCAACAACGCGGTGGCCGACATTCCGCTGGTCACGACCAGCACGGGCGGCAACCTGCTGACCGCCCAGGTGCCGACGGGCTTCGGCCTGTCGGTGCAGGGCTCGGCGGCACCGAAGGCGGCCGGTACCTCGCTAACCGACCTGATCCGCGAGATCAAGGCCCACACCACGGCGGGGTCGGATGACCAGAACAAGCTGACGGGCGGCGGCTCCGGCTTCCTCCAGGGACTGCCGGCCGACGCGCCGCTGCTGGTGCAGACGATCGTGCCCAGCGTCGCGTTCAACGCGGCGGCCCCGAACGAGCCGCTGGTGATCACCGGCACGTCGGCGGCCGCGGGCAACCCGCTGACCGCGCTGGTCATCGACACGCGCGGCCTGCCGTCTGGCACGGTGATCCAGCTGCAGAACGTGGAGTTCGCGGCGGTGATCGGCGCCGTGCGGGTAACCGGCGGCGAGGGCTCGCAGAATGTCTGGGGCGACGGCAACGCGCAGTACATTGTGCTGGGCGCTGACGACGACACCCTGCACGGCGGCGGCGGCGACGACTTCGTCGGCTCGCTGACCGGCAACGACTGGCTGTACGGTGACGAGGGCAACGACACGGTCCAGGGCGGTGCCGACAACGACGGCCTGTTCGGCAACACCGGCAACGACACGCTGTTTGGCAACACCGGCAACGACACGCTGTTCGGCGGCCAGGATATGGACCTGCTCCATGGCGGGCAGGACAACGACGTGCTGACGGGCGACCTCGGCGCGGACACCTTGCTCGGCGAGTTCGGCAACGACCGGCTGTACGGCGGCGTGTCCGACCGCGTCATAAACGACGTGAGCAACGACCTGCTGTTCGGCAACACCGGCAACGACACCTTGTACGGCAACGCCGGCGCCGACACGCTGCACGGCGGCCAGGACATGGACCTGCTGCACGGCGGCAAGGACGACGACGTGCTGTTCGGCGACTGGGGCAACGACACGCTGGTGGGCGAGATCGGGAACGACCGGCTGACCGGCGGCGCAGGCGCGGACCTGTTCGTCTTCCGGGTCGGCGACGGCAACGACACGGTGACGGACTTCAACTTCGCCGATGGAGATCGTCTGGTGGCCGGCGAACGCAGCTGGACGGCTGCAAACAGCGCAGCCGGTGCGGTGTTGACCTTCAACACCGGTGATACGCTCACCCTGACCGGCATCACCGCCAATCAGGTGACCGCAAGCTGGTTCTTGGTGGCGTAACCCGCATCCACTCGGCACCTTCGGGAAAAGGGCCGCTCTTCGGGGCGGCCCTATCTCTTTTCACCGCCTCGTTCCGAGGCCTGCTCACTCCTCCTTCACCTTTCTCTGCCCCCTCCTCAGGGAGGTTTAGAAGCGTGCTCTCCGGGCTGTTTCGCCTCTGTTTCAGTAGGGTCTGGACCCACTTGCCGGACCTGTTCCGTAGCCCAGAACCGACCCAAATGGGACACAGGATTCCGCCAATCCGACGGTCGGCTGAGACATCCTGCCAGGGTATACCTCATAAAAACGGTGCGTCCACCGGATCACGCCCTCACGTCAGCCCCTGACCACCGCGGGCAACGGCGGGCGACGGCAGCGAGTTCTACCGCGACCCTCTCCAGCACGCTGTCCCAATCCCCTGGCGCGCGCTGGCGGAACACACGCAGGCTCGGATACCAGGGGCTGTCCTCGCGCTCGAGCAGCCAGCGCCAGCACCCGTCGAAGCGCGACAGCAGCCACACCGGCTTGCCCAGCGCCCCGGCGAGGTGCACGACCGACGTATCCACCGTGACCACGAGGTCCAGGTTGGCGATCAGCGCCGCGGTGTCAGCAAAGTCCGTCACGCCCGCCATAGGGTCGAGTAGCGCCAGCCCGGCGGGTGGTTGGCCTGCATCGCCTTTTTGCACGCTGACGAAGCGAAGCCCGCCGATTCCCGCCAGCACCCCCAGCCGCTCCGGCGGCAGGCTGCGCTGGCGATCGGTGAGGTGATGCAGGCGCGGGTTCCCGGCCCATACCAAGCCTACCTTCAGCGGCCCGTCATCGGGCAGCCGCGCCCGCCATGCCGCGATGGCTTCCGGGGACGGTCTCAGGTACGGCGTGACGGACGGAACGCTATCCAGTGTGGTTCCGAACACCCAGGGCAGGCTCATGGCCGCGACGTGCCAGTCGTGCGGCAGGGCGTCCAGGTTGAGCGACACGCCCGCGGTGGGCGGGGCCAGCACGCGCTCCACACCGGGCAGGGCGGCGAACAGCCGGTGCAGCGCCGCCGGGCAGACCAGCGTCACGCGGGCGCCCGCCGCGCCCAACAGCGGCACATAGC
Source organism: Azospirillum sp. SYSU D00513 (assembly GCF_017356015.1). Classification (GTDB taxonomy): domain Bacteria; phylum Pseudomonadota; class Alphaproteobacteria; order Azospirillales; family Azospirillaceae; genus Azospirillum. The sequence continues at coordinate 11,155 of NZ_JAFIQV010000034.1, read as the reverse complement.
GCACGAACTGGAGCGCGTCGCCGAAGCCCTGCTCGGTGAATACCACGATCCGCTGCCCGGCCAGCGCCACGCCAGGGCGAAGGCGGCGTCCGGCGTGGCGCAGCAGGCTGTCGCGGCTGACCATGCCGGACCACGACGACAGCACGAAGCGCCCCTCGAAGAGATCCCAGCCGTCCTGGAACCGGCCGTGCAGCAGCAGCGCCATGGCGAGGTTGACGGCCGCGGCTGGGGTCGGACAGGCGACGAAGGCACGGGTGTGATGGCGCAGCCCGATCAGCCAGTCGCCCATGGTGTCCAACACGCAAGCCAAGCCGGTCAGCGCTCTGGCATCCTGGGGATTGATGCTGGCGGCGCGGCGCAACGCGGCCAACGCTTGAGCCTGTTCACCACGGTCGTGCCGCGCGATTCCTACGCGGCACAGCGCCTCCACAGATGGAACCGTCATGATCCCTCGAACGCTACGACCGCGTCAGGATAGCGAAGCACCGCCGATGACGGCGACCCTTTTTACGGTGCCCGCCTGCCGGTGTCCGTAAAGGCGATTGCGACCGTTGCGACTGCGGCGGCGGTTCTCCAGGTCCGGTGCCGCATCGTGCATTTCGCTGATATTCGGCCAAAAGTCTGATTATTTCCAAAAAATCATATTGCTTCCGATACAAGCGAACGCCGTGACGGATTGGTCTTGCATGCTTTTCAGCGTAGGAGGAGTGAACCGCGCCGGCTTTGCCGGAGGCTCTATTTTCTGAAGAAGTGGGGTCATCATGACGAAGCAAGCATCACCCAAATACGCCCCTGAAGTCCGCGAGCGCGCGGTTCGGATGGTGTTCGAGCATGAAGGCGAGCACGCCCCGCAATGGGCGGCGATCAGCTCGATCGCGGAAGATTGACTGCACAGCGGAGACGTTGCGGGGTTGGGTCCGCCAGGCCGAACGCGACCAGGACAAACGGCCGGGCCCAACGACGGATGAGCAGGAGCGGATCAAAGCGCTGGAGCGCGTGTCGCTATCAAGTACACCGAGCGTCTTACGGAGGCCGGGGTCGAGCCCTCCGTGAGCAGCGTCGGTGATAGCTACGACAATGCCTTGGCCGAGACAATCAACGGCCTCTACAAGACCGAGCTGATCCGGCGCCGCGGGCCATGACGCATCCTGGAAGCCGTCGAGTTCGCCATCCTGGAATGGGTGGATTGGTTCCACCACCGGCGTCTCCTCAAACCCATCGGCAACATTCCTCCCGCCGAGGCCGAAGCGCGCTACTATGCTCAAACCAAGGACGTCGCCAGGGCGGCGTGACTCAACACAAACTGCCTCCGGCAAACCCGGTGCGGTTCACCTTATCACCGCTGGGTGCAGGCGGCTTCTGCCCTCAACCCGATTTGTGCGCAGAAGCCCTGCCGTCTCGACTCCAGAGGCTGGTGGACATCAAGGTCAGGCGACGGTGAACCAAGTTTGATTCACCTGCCCCGCAGCGACGCCGGCCAGAGTGACGCTGTCGCCGGAGCCGAAGTCCACAACCGCTCCCGCCGCCCCATCAACCACGCTCCAGACCCGCCCGTCGGTGGCCAGCCGGTCACCGTCGGCGAAGGCGAAATCCGCCACGAGATCGACCCCACCGCCCGCGCGGAACACGAAGAGGTCGGCGCCGGCACCGCCGTTCAGCCAATCGTTGCCGAGATCCCCGGAAAGCCAGTCGCCGCCGGCGCCGCCATGCAGCGTGTCTTCGTTGCGGCCGCCGTAGAGCGTGTCGGAACCGTCGCCACCGTCTAACCGGTCGTTGCCGAGGTCGCCCATCAGGCGGTCGGAAGCGTTGTCGCCGTTCAGCACGTCGCCGTCGCGTCCGCCGAACAGCGTATCGGCGTCATCGCCGCCATACAGGAGGTCGTTACCCTGGTTTCCGAAGACCAGATCCGCGCCGGAGGCTCCCGAAAGCGTGTCGTTCCCCCCATCGCCAAGGATGGTGTCGTTCCCCGCCTGGCCCATTATGCCATCGGCGATGCCGGTGCCGCTCAGGTGGGTGCCCGCTTGCACCGGGGAGGGCTGCGGGGGCGCCGCTGTGCCGCCGTCCGCGAGCGCGGACGCGCCGGAGTCTCCCCCTGTTGCTCCATAGAGATACACGCCGCCCGCGATGTCCTCGGCCTGCAGGTCGAGACGGGAGGAATTGTAGGCGGGGGCCATCAGGGCGCTCAGGGAACTGCTGTGAGCCAAGCCGATGGCGTGGCCGATTTCATGCAGAGCCACCGTGTAGAAGGAGTATGTCCCGCCCGGCGCGCTTCCGGAGCCGGCATAGCTCCAGCTTTCCGCGCTGTCGAAACGGACGAAGGTGCTGACGAAGGCGCCGTTGTTGTAGAAATAGCTGCACTGGCCGAGCACGTTGTTCTGGCCGTCCATCGCATCCATGCCGAAGCGGAGGCCGACGGAGGCCGAATCCGCGCCGGCCTCCACGAAATCGATCCGGCACACCTCTTCCCAACGGGCCAGGGCCGCTCGGACGGCGCCTTGCTGATCGGCGTCGAGCGGAGCGTCGAAGGCGCCACCCGGCTGGCCGTTTTGGTTGCTTTGCGCAAAGCTCCAGGTGACCTGCGCAGTGTTTCCCAGATCCGCCATGCCGCCCCAGCGCCAGCCATAGGTGATGTAGCCGGGGCTTCCGGAACCCGTGGTTATGCCCGCCTTGAATGGATCCGAACCGGCGCCGGTCCGGACGAAGCTGGGCTGAGTGGAGCCGGGCGTCCCGGCACAGAAGGCACACACGCAAGAGGAGAATTGCATCGTCTAGAAACTCGACCTGATGGCGCCCTCCTGAGGGAGCTATCCAGAAGTTCTGACGCCCATTGTCTTAACGCATCCTCTCCGCCAACAACGTTATCACTGAATTCTCACGAGAAAATCAGTGGTAGCTTGATCTTGGGCGCAATTCTTCGGCCGGCGAGGACATGGCTCCGGAACGGCGGTTGGACTGCGGCCGAAAATGGAAAAGGCCGCTCCGTTTCCGAAGCGGCCCTGAAGGGAAAAGCAAAAGGAGATCAGGTCGGCGGCGGAGCCCCCGTCAGGCGGCGAACCAGGCTTGGTTCACCTGCCCTGCGGCGATGCCGGCCAGGGTGACGGTGTCGCCGGAGCCGAAGTCCAGGACGGCCCCCGCCGCTCCATCGGCCACGCTCCAGGCCCGTCCGCCAATGGCCAACCGGTCGCCGTCGGCAAAGGCGAAGTCCGCCACGAGATCAGCGCCGCCGCCTGAGCGGAAGACGAAGAGATCGGCCCCGGCGCCGCCGGACAGCGTGTCATTGCCCAGATCACCGCTCAGCCAGTCGTTGCCGAGATCCCCGGACAGCCAGTCATCGCCTGCGCCGCCATAGAGCGTGTCCTCGTTGCGACCGCCGTAGAGCGTGTCGGCTCCGGCGTTGCCGACCAGCAGGTCGTTGCCGAGGTCGCCCATCATGCGGTCGGAGCCATTGTCGCCGTTCAGCAGGTCGTCGCCCTGGCCACCATAGAGCGTGTCGTCGTCGGCGCCGCCGAACAGCGTGTCGCGGTCGGCGTTGCCGTACAGCAGGTCCCGGCCCGCGTTGCCCGCCAGGAGGTCGGCGCCCCCAGCGCCATAGAGCGTGTCACCGCCGCCCAGCCCCATGAGGTTGTCCGCCCCGGCGGCGCCGGTCAGGATGTTGGCATCCGCATTGGCGCCGGGAGCGCCGGTGTAGCGCACCGAATAGATGGTGCCGCCGATGTCGTCGCCGACCAGCAGGGAGCCGTTTCCGGCGACCGCCACCGTGGTCGGCCGCCCGAAGACCGACACGGGCGCCCGCTCGCTCAGCACGAAGCCAGTCATGAAGGCCTCGTACCCGTTCACCGGAACCCCATTCTCTATGTTCACACGGGCCACCATGAAGCCGCGGGTCTCAGAGGCGTTCCAGGAGCCGCGCATGGCGACGAACATGTCGTCCCGGTACTCGGCCGGAAACTGGTTGCCGCTGTAGAAGGTCAGGCCGATGGGCGTCGAATGGGCCTCGAACAGCACGTCGGGAATAATGGTCTGGGCAACCAGGTCGGGACGCGCCGTGATGCCGGGCTGCGCGTTGGGTCCGATGTAGGCGTAGGGCCAGCCATAGAAGCCGCCGGACTGCACGCGGGTGACGTAATCCGGAACCAGATTGTCGCCCATGCCGTCGCGCTCCACCACCGTGGCGTAGAGCGCGCCGGTGCGCGGGTCGAACTCTAGCCCGGCGGGGTTGCGCAGCCCACTCGCCAGGACGCGCCCGTTGCCTCCGTTGCTGTCGAACTGCAGCACCGTGGCGCGCGGCGCCGACTCCTCCGCGATGTTGCTCTCGGATCCGATGCCGACATAGAGGGATGTTCCGTCCGGGCTCAGCGCGAGCGAACGCGATGTGTGCCCGGCGGTGCCGCCAAGGGCGCCTGTCGGCGTCAGGGCTACCGGCGCGCCCGATGCCGCAGTGTCGCCCGGCGTGTAGGGCACGCGCCATACGGCGTTCACGTCGGCGACATAGAGCCCCCCGGCACCGACCGCCATGCCGTGCGGCACCGAGAAGCCGCTGGCGAGCGTCGAGACGGAGTCGGCCCGCCCATCGCCGTCGCCGTCGCGCAGGACGAGGACGTCGCCATTGTTCGGCCGCGACAGCAGCACGTCGCCGTTGGGCGCGACCTCAATCCAGCGCGCGCGGCCCAGCCCCTCGGCGAAGACCGTGACCTCAAAGCCGGCGGGCACCTGCGGAAGTACCCCCGCCGGCCGGCCCGTTCCGGCTGATTGGTTGCTGGTCCAGACGCCCGACTGGGGTGCCGGCAGGCTGTAAGGATCGACGCTGAAGCGATCACCGGGCCTGTCCATATCCCTCCCCCATTCTTGCCGGTTCCAACGGCCCCCAATATGGGGGTAGGCGATGGCAGGAACGGCAGGAGCAGACGGACAAGCGGCGGAAGGCTAGGCGCCTTCTCCTTCGATGCACCCCCACAGCTCTCTGCACTTGGGGAGGTTCGGCAGGCCGGGCTCCCACCCGGCCTGCCGAACCTATGAAGCCATGCGGAAGGCCCTGCGACGGCTCAGACCTTGCGCAGCCATAGGCTGCCGCCGCAGTTCTTAGAAAAATCGGGCATCAGTGCCGCCATCTCGGCCCCGTGGCGGAGCTGCATGAAGTGGTTGAAAAAAACGATTTCATAGTCCCGATTGCCCGCCAGGAAGGCGCGCATGAGGTAAAGCTCGTTCCAGGACCGGTTTTCCTCGAAGAACCAGGATTCCGGATATTCGAACGGGTAAAACATATCGTGGAAATGTATATAAACGCCGGATTTCAGGCGCGGCAGGATCGTGAAGAACTCGAAATTGACGTCGCTGCCCGCTTTTGCGACGTGAGTGGAGTCGATGAACAGAATGTCGCCGGCGGAAAGCCGGTCGATAACGGACAGGTCCAAGTCCTGGACGGGGGTCGCGATCACCGGATAGCGCTCACGGTCACCTGGCTTCATCAGGCTATGGAGCAGGTCCGGATAAGGCTCGACGAAGGTAACCTCGGTCGAGCCGTCGAGGAAAAGGTCGTTCACGTCGAGCGTGACGCAGGATGAATGACCCGAACCGATTTCGACGATCCGTTTCGGGCGCAACTCCATCAGCAGACAGGCCAGGATGATCGCGTCGCCATAGCTGAAGGCGCCGTTGACATACTGGTAACGCAATCCATCCCGCCTTTCATCGGCGAAGGGCAGCCGATCGTAATGGGGCTTCATCCTGGCGAGAAGGGCGCGCTGTTCGGCCTCGCGCATATCGACGTCGACCGGCGCCTGATTCCGGTCGAACACGGCCTTGCGCCGTTTGGCCAATTCCACTGTGTCGACGATCGGGGAGTAGAAATGCCCCGGCGGAACCCAGGTGGTCGGCGCGGGAGGCGGGATTCCCTCCAAAACCACTCTTACGTTCTGGACAGCATCCTTCAGCGCGACCAACTCTGCCCCTTGCTCTTTTTGAGCCAGGACAAGTTCCTGCTGAGCTTCCATCAGCCCTCGCTGGGCCGTTATTACCTGGTAAATTGAATGAAGCTCTGTGCGGGCGCGACGAAATTTTTTCAATATGTCAAGGAACATTATAGCTCGCCAGGAAGGATTTGGTCTGAATCTGTTCTATCCTAGTAAAGTAGGTTTGGACAGCGAGAATTGCTGAGGAACGGTCGCGCCATTCCATGCACCGGAATGGTTCGAAGGGCGTCGCATGGCAGCGGCGGATTACGGGCTCAGGCGGCGAACCAGGCCTGGTTCACCTGCCGCGCGGCGATGCCGGCCAGGGTGACGGTGTCGCCGAGGCCGAAGTTCACGACTGCCCCTGCCGCTCCGTCGGCCACCGTCCAGGTCCGTCCGCCAGCCGCCAGCCGGTCGCCGTCGGCGAAGGAGAAGTCTGCCACGAGGTCTGCGTTGCCGCCTGAGCGGAAGACGAAAAGATCGGCCCCGCCACCGCCGGCCAGCGTGTCGGCGCCGAGGTCGCCGCTCAGCCAGTCGTTGCCGAGATCCCCGGACAGCCAATCATCGCCTGCGCCGCCGTAGAGCGTGTCCTCGTTGCGGCCGCCGTAGAGCGTGTCGGCTCCGGCGTTGCCGACCAGCAGGTCATTGCCGAGGTCGCCCATCATGCGGTCGGACCCGTTGTCGCCGCTCAGCGCGTCGTCGCCCTGGCCACCATAGAGCGTGTCGTCGTCGGCGCCGCCGAACAGCGTGTCGCGATCGGCGTTGCCGTACAGCAGGTCCTGGCCGGCGTTGCCCGCCAGGAGATCGCCGCCTCCGGCGCCATGCAGCGTGTCTCCGCCCATGCCTCCGGTGATGCGGTTGGCTACCGTGTTCCCCATGACGAAATCCGCATGGGCGCTGCCAGTGGCGTTCTCGATGATCACCCCGAACGCGATGGACAGATTGCCCGAGGCCAGGGCGTTGTCGAGCGCGCCGACGGACGAGACGCCGCCGGGGGCAAGGTCGGCCCGAACCCCTAGGGTCTGGTTGGAGAAGTCGAGGCTGTCCGTCCCGCCGGTGTCCCACAGCGTGGAAAGGCCAGCAGAGGCGGGGAAGCTGTAGATGTCGTTGCCCGCGTTGGTGCCGCTATTCGCCCCATAGAGATACTGCAGCGCCGCTATGTCGTAGCGCATGAGGGTCATGGGCTGGAGGGAGGACAGGTCGGTGTAGGACATCACGGTGTTGTTCGTATTGTCCTCGGCCGCGGAAAGGAAGGGCGGCGTGCCCGCCGTTGCGCTGTCGTCGCCGGCGTTGTAGTTGCCGGGATGCTTCAGCCCCAGCGCGTGGCCAGTCTCATGCAGAAGCGTCGAGAAGCCGTAGCCGCCCGGCGCGATGGCCTGCATGCTGGGATCGTCGGCGTTGAGATAGACCTGCCCGCCATTTCCGGCCTCGGTCGAGTGAGGCAGATAGGCGTAGGCCGCCGACACGGTTCCCTGGGAGTTCGCGCCGAACCGGAGGTTCACCCCCGCCACATCGATCGTCTCGGCAAAGGTGAGGCTGGAGCCCCTGGCAAATTCGGCCAGCACGGTCCGGACCGCAGCCTTCTGGACCTCGGTCAGCTGCTGGAAGCCGTTCCGGTCTTCCGCATCGGCGTTCGACGGTGCTGACGACATGAAGCTGTAGGTCAACGCCACGGGCGTACCCACTGGACTGCCAACGTTCCACCGATAGTCCAGGCCTTGCACGAGCGCGTCGATGTAGGCCGCACCGCTGTTGACGGACATGAGCCGCTTCCGATCCAAAAATGCGAACGGCTGGTTTTTACAACAACCCACGTGAACTCCCAAGCTTTTGAGGACTTCGTCCGGAAAGACGGCTGGGTTTTTTTCCAATTCACGGATCCCGGCCCGCGGGAAAGGCGATATGGTGCGGCGGACGTCGCAAGGCCGCCGGGATTCGGAGGACGGCCTTACAGGAGCTTTCGCATGCCAAGGAGTGTGGTTGTCAGCGCGGCCGACCAGGGATATTTCCGGCTGCTCGACGGCTTGATCGCCTCGCTGGAGGATGGCGGGGTCTTTGCCCGCCACGCGGTCGCCGTGCTCGATCTCGGCCTGACCCTCGAACAGGCGACTGGCCTGGAGCGACGCGGCGTCATCCTGAAGCGGCCGGGTTGGGATCTTCCCTTTCCGAACCAGGCGGCCACGCCGGCTTGGTTCAAGGCGATGACCGCACGCCCGTTCCTGCCGGACCATTTCCCGGAATATGACACCTATCTGTGGATCGACGCCGACGCCTGGGTGCAGGACGCGTCCTGCCTGGAACGGATGAAAGAGGCCGCGGTCGGACATCGCGTGGCCTTGGCCGCCGAGGATCTCGACGTGATGGAGCCCGTGCAGCTCCCCACCGGTGGCGCCATCATCGATGCAGCGCGAATACGGGCCATGGTTGCCCACTGCTACACCGAATGCTTCGGCGAAGACGGAGCAGAACGGGCCAAGAAGCTGATCGTAAACACGGGCGTGTTCGCTCTTTCCGCCGAATCCCCCGTCTGGAAGGTGTGGCAAGCCTATCTGGCCAGGGGGCTAAGGCCGGGTGCCAAGACCTGGCTGGTGGAGCAGCAGGCGCTCAACCTCGCCATCCTCGACCGGAAGGTCTCCTTCTCCCTGCTGCCGCAGTCCTGCAACTGGAACGTCACCACCCACAGGCCGCTTCTCGATCCGTCGCGGGGGCTGCTCTGCGATCCTGGGGCTCCCTTGCATCCCATCGGAATCCTGCACCTGACCGACTCCAAGAAGCTGGAGCGTGCGGCCGTGAACACGGTATCGGGGGGTGTAATGGAGACCCCGCTGTCCTACCGCGCATTCCGGGCGGCCTTCGCCCCGGCCGATCTCGAAAGCCGGTAACGGATGGTTCCGCCCTTTGCTAGTCTGCCGGCCGCGCGCGGCCGGTTGGTCGCGTGAAAGCCAGGAAGATTGGAATAGCCGTGTCCTCTAGGAACATCCCGGATCTCGCCGCGCAGGCCCGCGCACTTTTCGAGGGCTCGATCGCCACGAAGAAGGCGGTTCTGGAGTCCGGCCAGTTGGACAGCCTCGCGGTGATGGCCCTGCGCCTCGCCGATGCGCTGTCGAAGGGTGGCCGTCTCCTGCTGTGCGGCAACGGCGGCTCCGCCGCTGACGCGCAGCATCTCGCGGCGGAACTGCTGGTCCGATTGCGCTCCTCGGTCAACCGGCAGGGCCTGCCGGCCATCGCCCTGACCATGGACAGCTCGACCCTGACGGCTTGCGGAAACGACTATGGCTACGAGGTGCTGTTCGAACGGATGGTGGAGACGCTGGGACAGCCGGGCGACGTGCTGCTGGGCATCACCACGTCGGGCCGTTCCCCCAACGTGATCCGGGCCCTCAAGGCCGCGCAGCGGCGCGGCATCCTGACGCTGGGCTTCCTGGGCGGAGATGGGGGACCGGCCTTGGCCGATTGCGAGATCGCCTTCGTCGTGCCCTCCGCGGACACCGCCCGCATCCAGGAGTCGCACATTACCGCCGGCCATGCGCTGATGGAAATGGTCGAGGACCTGCTGCTGACGTCGGGCTACTTGTCGCTCGCGCCGCGCTCGTAAGCGCGGATGGACCGGAAACTGCATCACAGCATCTCTGCGCTCATCACCGGCTTTCCTGCCGCATTCCAAGCCATTTCGATAGGAAGAACCTGATCATGGACGTCGTTGCCCTTGCCATTCCCGAGGTGAAGATCATCCACCCCAAGAAGTTCGGTGACAGCCGGGGCTTCTTCTCGGAAACCTACAACAAGAAGGCATTCGAAGCCGCGGGGCTGCTGTACGACTTCGTGCAGGACAACCAATCCCTTTCCGCCGAGGTGGGAACGGTGCGCGGGCTGCATTTCCAGCTTCCACCCTTTGCCCAGGACAAGCTGGTGCGCGTGGTGAAGGGCGCCATCCTCGACGTGGCCGTCGACATCCGTAGGGGATCCCCCACCTACGGCCAGCATGTCAGCGCGGTCATCAGCGCCGAGGAGTGGAACCAGATCCTGGTCCCGATCGGCTTCGCCCATGGCTTCTGCACGCTCGAACCTGACACCGAGGTCATCTACAAAGTGACCAACTTCTATTCGGCCGAGCACGATCGGGGCCTGCTGTGGAATGACCCCGAACTGGGTATCGAGTGGCCCGTTTCCGCCGAAAAGGCTTTGCTCTCCGACAAGGACCGCAAGCAGCCCAGCCTGTCCGAGCTGAAGGACGGTTTCTGAAGCTCGCCCGTCCCCAAAGGGTCCCCGAGGATCTTTCCGGCGCGCTCATGGGCCGCGCTCCCTGTTGCTATCCGGACCGGAGACCAAACGAGAGTGGTCATGGGGTATGGAGACGAGATGGAGCGCCGAACCCTGGCGCAGCTCAGGGAGATGCTGGATCGCGAGGCGCTGCTGGGCAGAGCCTCGCCCGACGAATTGAGTGGCCGCCGTTACGAGCTGGCGATCCGCTCGAATGACCTGAATGGCGATGAATGCCGTTTTCCGTCCTGCAGTTGCCCTTATCCCGATTGCTCGGAAGCCCCGCTACGCTCGGGCGGCTTGGCCTGGTTCAGGAGCTGGAAGGGTGGGTCCGTCTAGCCGCGACATGTCCGCGGCGGTCGAACCCGAAGCCCTAAAGCGTGGGGAAAATGACCCGCCGCCGGGAAGCGGCAGGGAGACGGCGGGCCAGTCGGGACATCCACGGCCAAGGTGAGAGCCACAGACAAGCCTGATCCTGGCCGTAACGGCGGCTGGACTGGCGTGACAAGGATGGGCCCTGCGCCGCCGGGGCCGGAAGGCGATATCCGGTCTGAGCCGGATCGGCGCGGAGGAGGACCCAAGCAGGACGGGGCCCTCCGTGCGGCACGGCCAAGTGCGAAGAGGAGCGATGCCGGCCATTGGAATCCAGCAGCAGAGCAGCCTTATCGCACATCGGGAGCAGACATAGCGGACAGTTCCGCTGGTGACGCTGACAGTTCCGATTGCTGAATTTCAGCAACCCCAAAGGGTGCAGTCATGCGTTTGTGCTACGCTGCATTGTGGGTTTTGCGATTCTGGTATCGCGTATACCAGATTATGTTCTCTCCAAAGAACGACGGACACACGCTGGAGAGACATCATGGCCTATCTCACTTCTTCGCATCTCGACACGGACGGCACCTCCTCGGGCATCCTCAAGGCGATCAGCGAGTTCGTCAGCGCCTGGG